>DATKAX010000035.1:0-6512 GCA_035514595.1 Burkholderiales bacterium | reverse complement strand
CGCCCAGCCAGCGCAGGTAGTCCAGGCGCGACAGGACCCCGGGCAGATCGCCGACGCCGTCGCCGCTCGCGTCCATGAAGGAGCGCGGATACACCTGGTACACGATGCCGCGCTGCCACCAGAGATAGCGGTCCATGCGGGTCTGCCTCGCTTTCGGTCTGCACGCTTTGGAAATCAGGCTCTGACCCCGAATTCGTCGTCAGGCCGCGAGCACTTCGAGATCCACGGCAGCCGCCAGAAGCGCGCGGGTGTAGGGGTGCTCGGGGTGCTCGAAGATGCGAGCGGCGGGGCCTTGCTCGACGACTTTGCCCTCGCGCATGACGATGAGATCGTCGGCCATGGCGCGCACCACCTTGAGGTCGTGGCTGATGAAGAGGTAGGCGAGGTCGTGTCTTGCCTGGAGCTCGCGCAGGAGGTCGACGATCTGCGCCTGGACCGACATGTCGAGCGCGCTGGTGGGTTCGTCGAGGACCACCAGGCGCGGCTTGAGCACCATGGCGCGCGCGATGGCGATGCGCTGGCGCTGCCCGCCGGAGAACTCGTGGGGGTAGCGGTCGGCCGTGGCGGGGTCGAGGCCGACTTCCTCGAGCGCGGACTCGATGCGCTTGCGGCGCTCGGCGGGGGTG
Organism: Burkholderiales bacterium; assembly: GCA_035514595.1. Classification (GTDB taxonomy): domain Bacteria; phylum Pseudomonadota; class Gammaproteobacteria; order Burkholderiales; family SG8-39; genus SCGC-AG-212-J23. Next base: position 5,886 of record DATKAX010000035.1, on the reverse strand, counting down.
CCGCCGAGCTTGTGGACCTTGAGGCCCTCCTCGACGATCTGCGCCACCGACATGCGCGGGCTCAGGCTGGCGTAGGGGTCCTGGAACACGATCTGCATTTCGCGCCGCAGCGGCCGCAGCTCGCCCCACTGCAGGCCCTGGAGCGAGCGGCCGTCGAAGGCCACGCCGCCTTCGCTTTGCTGCAGGCGCAGCAGCGCCAGACCCAGGGTGGTCTTGCCGGAGCCGGATTCGCCCACCACGCCCACGGTGTGGCCGGCGCGGATGCGCACCGAGACGCCGTCGACCGCCTTGACGTGGCCGACGGTTCGCCGCAGCACGCCGGCGCGGATCGGGAACCAGACCCGAAGATCATCGGCTCTCGCCACTTCTGCCGAATCCTCCCGGGAACGCGCTATCCGGGGGCTGGGCTGCGCGGCGAGGAGCTTGCGCGTGTAGGGATGCTGCGGGCGCCGGAAGATGTCCTCGCTGGCCGCCTGCTCGACGATCTCGCCCTGGGTCATCACGCATACTCTGTCCGCCATCTTGCGCACGATGGCGAGGTCGTGGGTGATGAGGAGCATCGCCATGCCGAAGCGCTTCTTGAGATCCTTGAGCAGCGCCAGGATCTGCGCCTGGATCGTGACGTCGAGCGCGGTGGTCGGCTCGTCGGCGATCAGCAGGTCCGGCTCGTTCGCGAGCGCCATCGCGATCATCACGCGCTGGCGCTGGCCGCCGGAGAGCTGGTGCGGGTAGGCGTCGAGGCGCTTCTCGGGCTCGGGCAGGCCTACCAGGCCGAGGAGCTCGAGTGTGCGGCTGCGCGCCTGCGGCCCGCGCATCCCCTTGTGCAGCTTGAGCGTCTCGCCGATCTGCTTGGCGATGGTGTGCAGCGGGTTGAGGGAGGTCATCGGCTCCTGGAAGATCATCGCGATTCGGTCGCCGCGGATCGCGCTCATCGCCTGCTCGGAGGCGCCGACGAGCTCGGTGCCGCGGAAGCGGATGCTGCCCGCGGGATGGCGCGCGCGCGGATAAGGCAGCAGCTGCAGGATGGAGAGCGCGGTAACCGACTTGCCCGAGCCCGACTCGCCCACCAGCGCCACGGTCTCGCCCTCGTCGATGGCGAAGGACGCGCCGCGCACCGCGTGCACGCTCGACTCCCGGCCGCTGAACTCGACATGGAGGTTGTCGACGCGCAGGAGCTCGCTCATGGGGTTGCCCCCCTGATAAGGGGGGCGGCAGCGGAGCGCCTGCACGTAGAAACAGCGTTGCCTTCGATCATCGTCACAGCACCTGCTTGCGCGGGTCGAAGGCATCGCGCACCGCCTCGCCGACGAACACCAGCAGGCTCAGCATGATGGCGAGCGAGAAGAAGCCGGTGAGCGCGAGCCACGGCGCCTGCAGGTTCGCCTTGCCCTGCGCGAGCAGCTCGCCGAGCGAGGCCGAGCCCGGCGGCAGGCCGAAGCCGATGAAGTCGAGGGCGGTCAGCGTGGTGATCGAGCCCGAGAGGATGAAGGGCAGGAAGGTGAGCGTCGCCACCATCGCGTTCGGCAGCACGTGGTGGAACATGATCGCCGGCTCCGAGGCGCCGAGGGCGCGCGCGGCGCGCACGTAGTCGAAGTTGCGCGCGCGCAGGAATTCCGCGCGCACCACGCCCACCAGCGCCATCCACGAAAAGAGCAGCATGATGCCGAGCAGCCACCAGAAATTGGGCTGCACCACGCTCGCGAGGATGATGAGCAGGTAGAGCACCGGCAGCCCGGACCAGATCTCGATGAAGCGCTGGAAAAGCAGGTCCACCCAGCCGCCGAGGTAGCCCTGCACCGCGCCGGCGGCGACGCCGATCAGCGTGCTGAAGAGCGTGAGCGTCAGGCCGAACAGCACCGAGATGCGGAAGCCGTAGATGAGGCGTGCGGTGACATCCCTCGCCTGGTCGTCGGTGCCGAGCCAGTGCTGCCGGTCGGGCGGCGAAGGCGCCGGCTGCGGCAGGTCCCAGGCGACGGTGCGGTGGTGGTACGGAATGAGCGGCGCGAGCATCCAGCCGTTCTCGGCGATCAGCTTTCTCACGTACGGGTCGCGGTAGTCGGCCTCGGTCGGAAACTCGCCGCCGAAGGCGGTCTCGGGATAGGCGTTCCATATCGGCGTGTAGAGCTTGCCGTCGTAATAGACCAGCGCCGCCTTGTCGTTCGCGATCAGCTCGGCACCCAGGCTGAGGATAAAGAGCGCGAGGAAGATCCACAGCGACCAGTAGCCGCGCCGGTTGGCGCGGAAGGCGTCGAGGCGGCGCCTGGTGAGCGGGCTCATCGCTGGTTTGGCCCCCCGACAACGGGGCGGCAAGCCGAGCGCCATGGTTCGAGGAGCGTCACGCTTTCCGCGCCTCGAAGTCGATCCTCGGGTCGACCACGGTGTAGGTCAGGTCGCCGATCAGGTTCATGATCAGCCCGAGGAGCGAGAAGAAGAAGAGCGTGCCGAACATCACCGGGTAGTCGCGGTTGATCGCGGCCTCGAAGCCGAGCAGCCCCAGCCCGTCGAGCGAGAAGATGACCTCGATCAACACCGAGCCGGTAAACAGCACGCCGACGAAGGCGGCTGGAAAGCCCGCGATCACGATCAGCATGGCGTTCCGGAACACGTGGCCGTAGAGCACGCGCTTCTCGGGCAGCCCCTTGGCGCGCGCGGTGACCACGTACTGCTGCGCGATCTGGTCGAGGAAGGAGTTCTTGGTGAGCATCGTCAGGGTGGCGAAGCCGCCGATCACCATCGCGGTCACCGGCAGCGTGATGTGCCACAGGTAGTCGAGCACCTTGTCGAGCGGGCCGAGCTGGCTCCAGTTCTCCGAGGTGAGGCCGCGCAGCGGGAACCAGCTGAGATAGCTGCCGCCGGCGAACAGCACCAGCAACAGCACGGCGAAGATGAAGCTCGGGATGGCGTAGCCGACCACGATCGCGCCCGAGGTGACGACGTCGAAGCGGCTGCCGTCGCGCACCGCCTTGGCGATCCCGAGCGGGATCGACACCAGGTACACGATGAGCGTGGTCCACAGCCCGAGCGAGATCGACACCGGCATTTTCTCCAGCACCAGCTCCACCACCGAGCGGTCGCGGAAGAAGCTGTTACCGAAGTCGAAGGTGACGTAGTTCCTCATCATCAGGAAGAAGCGCTCGTGCGCCGGCTTGTCGAAGCCGAACTGGCGCTCGAGCTCCTTGATGAAGGCCGGATCGAGCCCGCGTGCGCCGCGGTAGGCGCCGCTCTCGCCCGGCTGCGGCGCCGGCGCGCCGGCGAAATCGCCGCCGGCGCGCGTCACGCGCTCGGCGGCGGCGCCGCCGACCTGCTCGAGCTGCGCGATCACCTGCTCGACCGGGCCGCCGGGCGCGGCCTGGATGATGACGAAGTTGATCACCATGATGCCGAACAGCGTCGGCACGATGAGCAGCAGCCGCCGGATGATGTAGGCGCCCATGCCGAACTACTTGCTCCACCAGAAATCGGTGCTCGTCCCCTGCCGCGGCGGCGGCATGGGGTAGCCGAACTTGTCCCAGAACACGATGCGATCGACCGGCGAATGCCAGTTCGGCACCACGAGATGGCTCCAGAGCAGCACCCGGTCGAGCGCGCCCGTGCGGTGCGCCAGGCTCTCGCGGTCGCGAGCGGCGATCAGGGCCTCTATCAGCGCGTCGACCGCGGGGCTGGCGATGCCGGTGTAGTTGCGGCTGCCGGGCGATCTCGCGGCCGCCGAGCCCCAGTAGTCGCGCTGCTCGTTACCGGGCGAGGCGCTCTGCCCCCACACCGCCACGATCATGTCGAAGTCGAAGGCGCGCACCCGGTTTATGTACTGCGAGCTGTCGACCACGCGAACGCGCGCGTCGATCCCCAGGCGCCGCAGGTTGCGCACGTAGGGCAGCGCTATGCGCTCGAAACCCGAGCCGACGAGCAGGATCTCGAAGTTGAAAGGCGCTCCGCTCTTCTCGTTGACGAGCTTCAGGTCGCGCACCACCCAGCCCGCCTCGCGCAGCAGCTCGAAGGCGCGGCGCAGGTTCTCGCGCGGCCAGCCGCTGCCGTCGGTGGAGGGCGGCCGGTACTCGCGCGTGAACACCTCGTCGGGAATCTGCCCGCGCCAGGGCTCGAGCAGCTCGAGCTCCTCCGGGCCGGGCAGGCCCCTCGAGGCGAGCTCGGAGTTGGCGAAGTAGCTCCCGGTGCGCTCGTACTGGCCGAAGAAGAGATTGCGGTTGCTCCACTCGAAGTCGAAGGCGTGCGCGAGCGCGTAGCGCACGCGCGCATCGGCGAACAGCGGCCGGCGTAAATTCATCGCGAAGCCCTGCATGCCGGCGGTGCGGTCGTGGTCGAACGCCTTCTTGAGCAGCCGGCCCTCGCGCACCGCGGGCGTATCGTAGTCGAGCGCCCAGGCCTTCGCCTGGTTCTCGGCGCGCAGATCGATGCTCCCCGCCTTCACCGCCTCGCGAATCACAGTGGCGTCGCGGAAATAGTCGTAGCGGATGCGCTCGAAGTTGTGCATGCCGCGATTCACCGGAAGATCGCGGCCCCAATAGTCGGGCACGCGCTCGAGCACCACGTAGCGCCCGGTCTCGAAGGCGCCGACGCGATAAGGCCCGCTGCCGAGCGGCGGCTCGAGCGTGGTACGCGCAAAGTCGCGCCCTTCCCAGTAGTGCTTCGCCAGGATCGGAAGCTGCCCGGCGATGAGCGGCATCTCGCGGTTGTCCCCCGCGGCGAAGGTGAAGCGCACCTTGCGCTCCCCCGCCTTCTCGGCCCGGGCGATCGCCTGGTAGTAGAAGCGGTAGAAGGGGTGGCCGTCCTTCTTCAGGGCCTCGAGCGAGAAGATCACGTCCTCCACCGTGACCGGCCGCCCGTCGTGCCAGCGCGCCTCGCGCCGCAAAGTGAACACCGCCCAGGAGCGGTCCCGCGGCACCTCGATCGTCTCTGCGAGCAGCCCGTACTCGGTGAACGGCTCGTCAGCGCTCCCTACCAGCAGCGACTCGAACATCGTCGCCGCGCCCGCTGCCGCAGTGCCGCGCGGGATGAAGGGGTGAAAGCTGTCGTAGCTACCCTCGGCGGCGAGCCGCAGCTCGCCGCCCTTGGGCGCGTCCGGGTTGACGTAGTCGAAATGCCGGAAGCCCGGCGGGTACTTCGGCTCGCCGTGCATCGCGATGGCGTGCGACACCACGCCGCCCGGCTCGGCCCCGAAGGCGGGGGCAGCCACGAGCGCCAGGCAAGCAAGAAGGAACCACCAGGACCCTCTGACCATCGACACCGGGAGCATGCCCGATGTCGCGCCGCCCGTCAGCCCTTCAGACCGCGCAGCGACTTCATGCGCTCCAGGCTCTCGCGCCCGGCGGCGGCAGCCTCGTCGCCGATGCACTCCACCGCCTCTCCCGGGCGGTCGGCACGGCGAAATCATACCCAAAGGCGCGATAATCCGGCGGTGCTGATCGATTTCTTCCTCAAGCTGAAGAGCCACAAGCTGCCGGTCTCAATCAAGGAGTACCTGACGCTGCTCGAGGCGATGGACAAGGGCGTCATCGGGCCGTCGGTCGACGATTTCTACTACCTGTCGCGCGCGGCGCTGGTGAAGGACGAGACAAATTTTGACAAGTTCGACCGCGCCTTCGCCGAGTTCTGGCAGGGGGTGGAGACCATCCCCGGGATCGAGGCCCAGATCCCGCTCGAGTGGCTGCTGAAGCAGGTCGAGCTCACCCTGTCGGAGGAGGAGAAGAAGCAGATCCAGGCGCTCGGCGGCTGGGAGAAGCTGATGGAGACCCTGAAGCAGCGCCTCGAGGAGCAAAAGGGCCGCCACCAGGGCGGCAACAAATGGGTCGGCACCGGCGGCACCTCGCCCTTCGGCGCCTACGGCTACAACCCGGAGGGGATCCGCATCGGCCAGGACAAGTCGCGTAACCG
>DATKAX010000034.1:0-4397 GCA_035514595.1 Burkholderiales bacterium | reverse complement strand
TCGGCTTCCGGCACCGGCCTGCAGGAGGTCTCCTCGCTCATCGCGCGCATGGGAGGCGGCGTCTCGCACGGCATCGGCGTCGGCGGCCGCGACCTCGACGCGCGCGTCGGCGCGCTCGGCACGTTCTCCGCCCTGGAGGCGCTCGAAAGGGACGCGGGCACGAAGAAGATCGTGCTCATCTCCAAGCCGCCCGCGCCCGAGGTGGCGAAGCGCGTGCTCGAGCGCGTAAAGCGCAGCGCGAAGCCGAGCGTGGTGTGCTTCCTCGGCTCTTCCGAACCGGGTCTTGCGCGCACGCTCACCGAGGCGGCCGAGCTGGCGATGGGAAAAAAGATCGCCATCGAGGACGTCCCGCCACCCAAGAAGTCCAAGGGGCGCGTCCGCGGCCTCTTCTGCGGCGGAACGCTGTGCGCCGAGGCCGAGCTCATCTTCCGCCAGAAGGGCCTGACCGGCCACCGGTTCATCGACCTGGGCGACGACGAGCACACCCGCGGCCGGCCGCATCCGATGATCGACCCCGAGATTCGAAACGACCATATCGCGCGTGCGCTCGCCGATCCCGCGGTGGGCGTCATCCTGGTGGACGTGGTCCTAGGCTACGGCGCGCACGAGAACCCGGCGGGTGTCCTCCTTAAGAACGACTTCTCCTCGAAAACCGTTGTCGCGTCCGTCACCGGAACGGACCAGGACCCCCAGGTCTTTTCGCGCCAGGTCGCGCTGCTGCGCGAGGCCGGCGTGTTGGTCGCCGCGTCGAACGCCTACGCTGCGCAGCTCGCCGCGGCGCTCGTCAGCTAGATCAGGAGGCTCTCAGCACCGCGGCTGCGCCGGCGAGGGCGTCCCAGCCAGAGCAATGCCCAACGGCGGCGAGCTTTTCGAGGTTCAGCGAGCCGTTGAGGACCTCGTGCAGCGCTTCGTGCCCCTCGCCGGCGGCCGCCGCGACGAGGTGCGCAGCGCTGATGGCGCTCGTGCGCTCGGCGAGGCGCGGCTGCAGCCAGCGCCAGAGCGCCTCGGCCTGTGCGGCGCGACCGAGCTGGCGCAACGCGACCAGAATGCCGCCGAGATAGTCGTCGCCGGAGGGCGTGAGCCCGGGCCCCAGCCCGACCAGGACCTCTATCTCGTTGCTGAGCGCGTTGCCCACCAGCCAGCGGTCGATCGCCTCGAGCGCCGGCTGGGCGTGCACCGCGAGCGCGTTATGCTCGCCGACGATCAGGCAGCCGAGGCCTTCGGCGGGCACGCGGTCTTTCGAGGCCCTTCTCAGCAGTTCCGCCTCCGCGATGCAGGTGCCCGGCGGCGGCTGCCATAGCACGGCGGCCTCGGCGCTCACCGCCAGGCGGCTGCCGACGGGCGGCGGCGCGAAGGGCTCGACCAGCGCGTTGAGCGGTCCGCGGCCGAGCGAGGCGTCGCCCACGCAGGCGTAGCGCTCGCCGGGAAGCCTGAGATAGACGCTGCGGCGGAAGGCGGCGCAGACCTCGCCTTCGCCCGCCGCGAGCGCTTCGCGCGCGAAGCGCCCGACGACCCTAGCCGCGTACCACATGCGTGCCGGTCTCGCCGGCGAGCGCGGGAACGGCGCGCTCGAGGTGCGCGATGATCGCCCGTCGCCCGCCGGCCTCGAGATGGCGGATCGCGGCCTCCACCTTCGGTCCCATGCTTCCCTTGGCGAAATGGCCTGCGCGCTGATAGTCCTTCAGCTCGGCAAGCGTGACCCGCTCCAGGGGGCGCTGGCGCGGCGTGTTGAAGTCCACGGCGACGCGCTCGATCGCGGTAAGGATGAGCAGATCGGGGATCTCGAGCGCACGCGCGAGCAGCGCGGAGGTGAGGTCCTTGTCCACCACGGCCTGCACGCCCTGCCAGTCGCCGCGCGCATCGCGCACCACCGGGATGCCGCCGCCGCCGCCGGCGATCACCACCGCGCCGGCGTCGAGCAGCGTGCGGATGATCTGCAGGTTGATGATCGCGCGCGGCTCGGGCGAGGCGACGCAGTGCCGCCAGCCGCGCCCGGCGTCCTGCATCATGCGCCAGCCCTTCTTTTCCCAGGCGCGCGCCTCGCCTTCGTCGAAGAACGGGCCGATCGGCTTGGAGGGCTGGCCGAAGGCCGGGTCCTTCGCATCGACCTCGACCTGCGTCACCACGCAGGCCGCCTGGCGCTCGATGCCGCTGCGGCGCATCGCGTTTTCCAGCGCCTGGATCAGGATGTAGCCGATGCCGCCCTGGCTGTGCGCGACGCACACGTCGAGGCGCATCGGCGCGATCGTCTCGCGCGTGAGCATCATGCGCAGCAGGATCTTGCCGACCACCGGGCCGTTACCGTGCGTGATCAGCAGCCGATTGTCGGCGCGCACCAGGGGCAGCAGCGCCTGCGCGGCGCGCGCGGCGATCAGCTCCTGCTCCTCGGTCGTGCCCCGGATGTCGTCCGGGTGCGTGGCGTTGCCGCCGATGGCGACCAGCAGCGAACCGGGAACCGGCATCAGCGCTTGCGGTAGACCGCGAGCGCGGCATCGACCGCGGCGCCCCGGGGAACCCTGAAATGCTCGGAAAAAAGGACGGCTTCGAGCGCGCCCAGCGTGGCGAGCACCGCGTCGCTGCGCGCGTTGTAGCCCATGGTGCCGATGCGCCAGATCCTGCCGTGCAGCGGCCCGAAGGAAGAGCCGATCTCGATGTTGAAGTCGGCGAGCAGCGCGCGGCGCACCTTTTCGCCGTCCACGCCCTGCGGGATGATGACGCCGGTGACGTTCGCCATCTTGTGCTTCTGGTCGCCGAAGAGCTCGAGGCCCATGGCGGTGAGCCCGGCCGTCAGGGCTTTCGAAGCGGTATCGTGCCGCTTGAAGGCCGAGGCGAGCCCTTCCTGCAGCAAGATGCGCGCGCATTCGCGCGCCGCGTAGAGCATCGTGGTGGCTTCGGTGTGGTGGTTGAGCGCGGCGTCCGACCAGTAGTCCATGATCATGGCGAGGTCGAAGTAGTTGGAGCGGATTACCGGCCCGTCGCCCTCGGCCTGGCCCTTCGTCCTCAGCCCCTGCTCGGTGTGGCGCCGGCGAACGATGCGCTTCTCCGCGCGCTCGTTCAGGGTAAGGGGTGCGCTTCCCGAGGGTCCGGCGAGGCATTTCTGCAGGCCGGCGCTCACCACGTCGAGCTGCCAGCGATCGCTCGGCAGGTCCATGCCCCCGAGCGTCGCGGTGGCATCCACGTAAAGCAGCGCGTCGTGCGCCCGGCACAGCGCACCCAGCTCGGCAAGCGGCTGCGCCATGGTGGTGGACGTGTCGCCATGCGAGACGGCGACCACGCGCGGTTTGAAAGACTTAATTTCCTTTTCAAGCTGCTCGGGCGTGAAAACCGTACCCCATTCGATTTCGACTGCCTTCACCTCGGCGCCAAAGCGCTTTGCGATCTCCACCTTGAGATGCCCGAAGCGCCCGAAGATCGGCACCAGCACCCGCTCGCCGGGCTCGATCAGCGAGGCGAGCGCCGCTTCGATCGCAGCGCGCGCGGTGCCGTCGATAAGCAGGGTACAGCGGTTGTCGGTCTGGAACACGCCGCGATAGAGCGCCGAGACCTGCCGCATGTAGCCGCGGAACTGCGGGTCGAACTGGCCCAGCAGCTGCGCGCTCATGGCGCGCAGCACCCGCGGGTCGGCGTTGATCGGCCCCGGGCCCATCAGCAGGCGCGGCGCCGGGTTGAGGTCCTCGAACGTTTCACTCATGCGGATGCAGCTTCAGCCAGTGGCGAGCGATGTCGATGCGCCGCGCGACCCATACTTTCTTCCCCCGGATGTATTTGAGGAACTGCTCCAGGGATTTTAGGCGGCCGGGGCGGCCGACGAGCCGGCAATGCAGTCCGACCGACATCATGCGCGGCGTGCGGCTGCCCTCCTCGTAGAGCACGTCGAAGGCGTCCCTGAGGTAGGCGAAGAACTGCTCGCCCGAGTTGAACCCCTGGGCGGTGGCGAAGCGCATGTCGTTCGCGTCCAGCGTATAGGGCACGACGAGCTGCGGCTTTCCGTGGCGCATGTCGTACCAGGGCAGCTCGTCGTTGTAGTCGTCGGCGTCGTAGAGGAAGTCGCCGTCCTCGACCACCAGGCGCCGCGTGTTGGGGCTGGTGCGCCCGGTGTACCAGCCGAGCGGGCGGCTGCCCGTCAGTCGGCGCTGCACCTCGATCGCGCGCTGCATGTGCTCGCGCTCGACCTCGAGCGGAACGTACTGGTAATTGATCCAGCGCCAGCCGTGCGAGGCGATCTCGTGCCCCGCCTTCAGGAACGCCTCCACCGCCGCGGGATTGCGCTCCATGGCCATGGCGACGCCGAACACGGTGAGCGGCACCTCGTAGCGCGCGAAGAGCTGCAGGATGCGCCACACGCCGACGCGCGAGCCGTACTCGTAGAGCGACTCGATCGACATGTGGCGCACGCC
>DATKAX010000033.1:0-3890 GCA_035514595.1 Burkholderiales bacterium | reverse complement strand
CATGCGTTTCGAGCTGAAGGCGGTCGGGCCAGGCGGAGCGGTCGAGTCGCTCGACTTCCAGGCGCCCGACGAGGCGACCGCGGTGCAGGCGGTCGAAGGCCGCGGCTATACGGTGCTCAGCGTGCGCGCGAAGCGCGCGCTCGCCTGGCGCGGGCGCGACTCGCGCTTTCCGCTGGTGCTGTTCAGCCAGGAGCTGCGGGTGCTGCTCAACGCCGGGCTGCCGCTGGTCGAGTCGATCGATACCCTGGCGGAGAAGGAGCGCAGCGCCGAGTGGCGCGCGCTGCTCGCGCGCCTCGCGGCCACGATGCGCGAGGGCCGGCCGTTCTCGGCGGCGCTCGAGCAGTTCCCGCGCGCCTTCCCGGTGCTCTACATCGCCACGGTGCGCGCCGCCGAGCGCACCAGCGACCTCGGCCCCTCGCTCGAGCGCTACGTCGCCTACGCCACACAGCTCGAGGCGATCAGGAAGCGCGTGGTCAACGCCTCGATCTACCCGCTGCTCCTGATCGGCGTCGGCGGGCTGGTGAGCCTGTTCCTGCTGCTCTACGTGGTGCCGCGCTTCGGGCGCATCTACGAGGAGCGCGGCGGCGACCTGCCGCTCTTCTCCCGGCTGCTGCTCGCCTGGGGCCAGGCGATCGACCAGCACGCCATCCTGGTGCTGGGGACTGTTGGAGCGTTGATCGTTGCCGTCATCTATCTCTTCAAGACCACGGCGTTGAAAACCCGGATCACCGACGCGCTCTGGCGGCTGCCGGCGATCGGCGAGCGGCTGAAGGTCTACCAGCTCGCGCGCTTCTACCGCACCATCGGCATGCTGGTGCGCGGCGGCATGCCGCTGGTGGCGGCGCTCGAGATGGGCGCGGAGCTCCTGCACCCGCTGCTGCGCGAGCGGCTGCGCGCCGCGCACCGCGCGATCAGCGAGGGCGGGAAGCTCTCGCAGTCGATGGACGCGAACGGGCTCACCACGCCGGTGGCGCTGCGCCTGCTCGCGGTCGGCGAGCAGGGCGGCAACATCGGCGAGATGCTGGAGCAGATCGCCGCGTTCCACGACGAGGAGCTGGCGCGCTGGGTCGACTGGTTCACGCGGCTGTTCGAGCCGATCCTGATGGCGCTGATCGGCCTGGTGATCGGGGCGATCGTGATCCTGATGTACATGCCGATCTTCGAGCTGGCGGGAGGGCTGCAGTGACGATCCCGATGGAAGCGGTAAGCGAGGCGCGCGCCGCCGCGGCGGCGGCGCGCCGGCGCGTGGTCGACGTGCTCGAGGAGCGCCTCGCCGAGGACCCGGACGCCTTCACCGCGCGCCTCGCGCAGACCCTGCGCCTGGAGCGCGTGTCGATGGAGGACCTGCGCCGCGCGGCGCCGGCCTTCGACCTGCTGCCCTTCGCCGAGTGCTCGCAGCGCGGCTGCGTGCTGCTGCGCGTCGCCGACGCGCGCCTGGTGCTCGCCTTCGACGACCCGTTCTCGGCCGAGCTGCAGGCCTGGGCCGACGAGCGCATCGCCGAGCCCTTCAGCTGGGGCCTCGCGCACCGCGGCGATCTGGTCGCCTTCCTCGCCGCGCACGAGGAGTCGCTGCGCGCGCTCGACGCGGTGCGCGGCGAGGCCGGAACCGGCCCGGAGGAGCGCGGGCGCGTCGAGGACCTGTCGTTGAAGGCGATCGGCGACGAGGCGAGCGAGGTGGTGCGCCTGGTGCGCTCGACGCTGCGCGACGCGCTGATGAACGGCGCGAGCGACATCCACCTCGAGACCGTGCCGGCGGGCCTGGTGATCAAGTTCCGCATCGACGGGATACTCTCGCAGGTGAAGCTGATCCAGGACGCGCGCCAGGCCGAGCAGGCGATCGCGCGCGTCAAGGTGCTCGCCGAGCTCGACATCACCGAGCGCCGCGTGCCGCAGGACGGGCGCTTCAAGGCGCTCGAGCGCGGCCGCGCGGTCGACTTCCGCGTCTCGATCATGCCGAGCATCCACGGCGAGGACGCGGTGCTGCGGGTGCTCGACAAGCAGTCGCTGTACGAGACCACGCAGCAGCAGCTCTCGCTCGCCTCGCTCGGCTTCGAGCCCGACGACGTGAAGCGGCTGCGGCGCCTGTCGCACGAGCCCTACGGCATGCTGCTCGTCACCGGCCCGACCGGCAGCGGCAAGACCACCACGCTGTACGCCGCGATCAGCGAGATCAACAACGGCCAGGACAAGATCGTCACCATCGAGGACCCGGTCGAGTACCAGCTCGCGGGCGTGCTGCAGATCCCGGTGAACGAGAAAAAGGGCCTTACGTTCGCGCGCGGCCTGCGCTCGATCCTGCGCCACGACCCCGACAAGATCATGGTGGGCGAGATCCGCGACCCCGAGACCGCCAACATCGCGGTGCAGTCCGCCCTCACCGGGCACCTGGTGTTCACCACGGTGCACGCGAACAACGTGTTCGACGTCATCGGCCGCTTCATGCACATGAACGTCGACCTCTACGGCTTCGTCTCGGCGCTCAACGCGATCCTCGCCCAGCGCCTGGTGCGCATGGTGTGCCCGCACTGCGCGGAGAGATTTCCCCCCCCCGAAGAGCTTCTCGCCGAGTCCGGGCTGAAGAAAGACGACTGCAAGGACTGGAAATTCAAGATCGGCAAGGGCTGCCGCGAATGCCGCGGCTCGGGCTACAAGGGACGCAAGGCGATCGCCGAGCTGATGATCCTCACCGACGAGCTGCGCGAGCTGATCACCGGCCGGGCCCCGGTGCGCCAGCTCAAGGACGCGGCGCACCGCAGCGGCACGCGCTTCCTGCGCGAGGCGGCCTTCGACGCGGTGAAGGCGGGCGAGACCACGCTGCAGGAGATCAACCGTGTCACGTTTGTTTCCTGAGCGCGTGAGCGTCCAGCTCTCTCCCGCAGAGATCGCGGTGGGAGAGAGGACAATCGCTTGCGACCCGGGCTTCGGCACGGAGCCCTGGCAGGGCGCCGTGGCGGCGCTGAAAAGCATCGAGTTCAAGCAGAAGGCCCGCGTCACGGTGCTGCTTTCCAACGCCTTCGTGCGCTACGCGCTGGTGCCGCCGAGCGACGCGCTCGCCGACGAGGCCGAGGAGCAGGCCTACGTGCGCCACCACTTCGCGAAAGTGCACGGCGAGCGCGCCAAGTCCTGGGCGTTCCGCTGGAGCGGCGGCCTGGCGAGCGCGGTCGACCGGCGCCTGCTGGAGGAGCTGAAGGGCTGCTTCCCGCCGAAGGGACGCGCGCGCCTCGTCTCGGTGCAGCCCGAGCTGATGGCCGCGATCAACCGCTGGCGCGGCGAGTTCCCGGCCGCCGGCGCCTGGCTGGTCCTCGCCGAGCCCGAGCGCGCGTGCGCCGCGCTGCACGCACGCGGCGGCTGGCGCACGGTGACCAACGCGAAAGGCGCGTGGCTCGAGCTCCTCGAGCGCGAGCGCCACCGCGTCGAGGGCCCGGTCCCCGACCTCGTGCTGCTCGCCGGCGCCGCCGCGCCGCAGGCCGAGGGCTGGAAGTTCCGCGAGCTCCAATAACGATTCACGAGGAGGAGGAGAAAATGAGGATGCGAACCATGATCGGCGCCGCGGTACTCGCGGCCATAGCGGCACAGCCCGCCGTCGCCAGGGACGACTGCGAAGGCAACGAATCGCTGCGCCTGGTGAACGGCAGGATCCACACCATGGACGAGCGCGACTCGGTGGTGAATTCGGTGGTGATCCAGAACGGCAAGTTCGCCGCGGTCGGCCCGCACGGCATGAACGACGGCGACCGCTGCACCCGCACCGTCAACCTGCGCGGGCGCACCGTGGTGCCGGGCATCATCGACAACCACAACCACATCGTGCTCCTCGGCCTGCGCCCGGGGCACGACGCGCGCCTGGAGAACGCGAGCTCGATCGCCGAAGCGCTCGCCACGCTCACCGC
>DATKAX010000032.1:0-3545 GCA_035514595.1 Burkholderiales bacterium | reverse complement strand
AGGTGAAGGAGATGCTGCGCGGCCTCGGGCGCAAGGAAGTCGAGTCGATCCTCACCGAGCAGGGCGAGGTCGTGATCCGCAACGAGATGTGCAACCACGAGTACCGCTTCGACGCCCGGGCGATCGCGCGTCTGTTCTCGCCCTAGCCCGAAATCGGCCACGAAAACGCCAGGTTCGGGTGGTAACCTTTTGGCAGGAGGGAGCCCATGAAGAGAGTCCTCGCAGCGCTTGTCGTCCTCGGCCTCGCCGCCTGCGGCGAGGAAGCCGCGAAGCCGGTCGCGGTGCAGCCGTCCCCGCCGCCTGCCGAAGCGGCGCAGTCCGCGCCGCCGCTCGAGCCCAAGATGGCGGAAGCGCCCAGGCCGGATCCGAACCAGGAGCTCGCCCGGCGCGTGAAGCGCGCGCTGGAAGGCGAGTCCAAGGTGCAGGCCGCGGCGATCGACGTCACCGCCGCTGACGGCGTGGTCACGCTTTGGGGAACCGCCGCCACCGACGCCGAGAGCAAGCGCGCCGCCGGCGTCGCGGCCAAGGTCGAAGGTGTCAAGTCGGTGGCGAACAAGCTCGCGATCGTGAAAGGATCGTAGCGGTTGAAAGGATCGGGCCGGTGACGGGGTCTATACGGCCGTAAGCTGCCGCTTTTTTCAACCCCAACCACCCGGAGCAAGCCTTGCGCCCGCTCGTCGTCGCGCTCGACATCATAGAGACCACCTTCGCCCCGGACGTCAGCGGGGAAACCATGACCGAAGTGGCCGCCGCGCTCGCGGCGCTGCCGGGCTGACATGGCCGCGCCGCGGGTAGTCGCCGCAGACCTCGAGGAGCACCGCTCGTATCTCCTGAAGTTCGCCGCGCTCCAGCTGCGGCAGAAGGAGGTCGCAGAGGACGTGGTGCAGGAGGTGTTCGTTTCCGCGCTGAAAGGCATGGACGGCTTCTCCGGCCGGTCATCGGTGCGCACCTGGCTGACCAGCATCCTCCTGAACAAGATCGCCGATCATCACCGCAAGGCGGGACGCGAGGTCTCGATGGACGCGCTCGCGGAAGCAGACGGCGAAGACGCCATCGATGCGCTGTTCCGCAAGAACGGCCACTACGTCGACATGCCGCAGGCCTGGCGCAACCCGGAAGAATCGCTTGCCGACCGGAGGTTCTACGAGGTGCTGGAGGCGTGTGTCGGACGGCTCTCGGCCGCCGCCGCGCGCGCTTTCCTGCTGCGCGAGCTGATGGGCCTTTCGGTCGAAGAAATATGTAAGGAACTGCGCGTTTCCACGTCCAATTGCCATGTCCTCCTGCACCGTGCCCGCCTGCGCCTGCGCGCCTGCCTCGAAGAGCGGTGGTTTGCCTCGGAGCGCGGGAAGTGATGGAATCCCGACATGCTGAATTGCAGGGAGGTGAGCGCGCTGCTTTCGGACCAGCTCGATCGCAGGCTGAGCCTGAGGGAGCGCATCGGCCTGCGCCTGCATCTCGCGATGTGCCGGGCCTGCGGCAGGGTGGAGGGGCAGCTCCGGTTTCTGCGTGAGGCGATGTGCGGGCTGCCGAAGCAGCACCGCGGCGTGAAGCGGCCATAACGAGCGCCGGCGCCGCGCAGGCGCTTCAGCCCGCGATCCCCGCCAGGACCGCCCGATTGCCCGCGCGCGTGGCGCGCGCCATCGAGGCGCAGCGCGAGCGCGGCGAGATCCTCACCAGCTGGGTGCAGGCCGGGCTGCTGGTGGTCTTCGCGTCGCTTTATTTCCTCGCGCCGAGCACATCGCCAGTGTCGCTGCCGATGCGCCCGGTGCCTTGGGCGCTCGCCATCTACGCGATATTCACCGCGCTTCGCCTGCACCTCGCCTACCGCGGCCGGCTTTCGGGGGCCATGCGGGTCGCCTCGGTGGTGATCGACATGGCGCTGCTCACCGTGACGATCTGGAGCTTCCACCTCGAGTACGGCCAGCCCGCCGCTTTCTACCTGAAAGCCCCGACCTTCACCTATTTCTTCATCTTCGTCGCGCTGCGGGCGCTCTCGTTCTCCCCGGGCTATGTGCTGCTCGCCGGCGGCACGGCGGCGCTCGGCTGGCTCGCGCTGCTCGGCTATGCGCTCGCCGAGCCGGGCGCGATCGACCTCGTCACCCGCAACTACGTCGAGTACATGACCTCGGCCCGGATCCTGATCGGCGGCGAGGTGGACAAGATCATCTCGCTCCTGCTGGTGTCCGCCCTGCTCGCCATCGCGGTGGCGCGCACCCGCCAGCTGCTCGAGCGCGCGGTCCTGGAAGAAGCGGCATCCACTCAGATGGCGCGGTTCTTTTCCCCCGAGGTGGCGGAAACGCTGATCAACGCCGACGAGCTGCTGCGTCCCGGGGAAGGCGAAAGCCGGGAAGCGGCGGTGATGTTCATCGATCTGAGGGGATTCACGGTGCTCGCGGCGTCGCTCGAGCCGCGCGCGCTGATCGCGCTGCTCGGCGAATACCAGCACATCGCCGTGCCTATCGTGCAGCGCCATCACGGCTCCATCACCACCTACCTCGGCGACGGCGTCATGATCACCTTCGGCGCGACGCGCCCCAACTCGACCTATGCGGCCGACGCCATGCGCTGCGCCGAGGCGATCATCGATGCGCTGGACAAGTGGGCGGAAGAGCGCCGCGCTCGCGGCGCGCCTGCCCCGGGAGTCGGGCTCGGACTTGAGGTCGGCACCGTCATCTGCGGCGCGATCGGAGAGGAGGGTCGCCTCGAATACGCGGTCATCGGCGACCCGGTCAACCGCGCCGCGAAGCTCCAGAACCACACCAAGGCGCAGGGCGTGCGCGCCTTGACCACGGCGTTCGCCTGCGAACGTGCCATCGCGCAGGGCTACCAGCCCTCTCGAGCGCAAGCGATGCTCGCGGCCCGCGAGGTAGCCGGCGTCGCAGGCCGCATCGACCTCGTCGTCATCCGCTAGCGATCAGCGGCGGCGCTTCCACCAGCCGCGGGCGAGGAGCACGACGGCCGCCGCAGCGAGCACGACGAGCGCAAACGACAGATAGCGGCCCGCGCCGAGCTCGCCGCCGGCGAAGCTCCAGACGAAAGCGAAGGGCACGATCCCCACGAGCGACGCGAGCGCGTAGGTCCGGAACTCCAGGTGCCTGAGCAGGCCGAGCGCAAAGCTCACGATGTCCACGGGAAGGATCATTCGCAGCACCACGATGCCGCCGAAACCGACGTCGCGCGGGATCCTTTCCTCCAGGCGGTCCACCGCCTCCAGGGAGGTGAGGCGCTCCAGGTAGCGGCGACCAAGGCGCGCGATCTGGAATGCCGCGAGACAGCCGAGCCACCAGCCGGCCGCGCTCAGCAGCGCAGTCGTCCAGACGCCGAAGCTGCGCGCGGCGAGCGGAAGCAGCGGAAGCGAGGAAAACGGCATCAACACCACCGACGCGGCGACGAACAGCAGGTATGCGCCGGCGCCGAGCACGGAATGTCCCTCGATCCACAGCTCGAGCCAGGACGTGTCCCAGTCCCATTGCCAGAGCGCGAGCGCCGCGAGCGCCAATGCGGCGAGGCCGGCAACGAGCTTGCTCACGCCGGCGACCGCGATG
>DATKAX010000031.1:0-2102 GCA_035514595.1 Burkholderiales bacterium | reverse complement strand
GCAGCGCCTCGCTACTGAGGCAGCGCCGCCGGGGGAACGTATCTTGCATGGAAGGGGCATCACCAGCGGGAGATCCCACCATGCTCAATGGAAAGAGAGTTGCCATCCTGGTCGCGGAGGGCTTCGAGCAATCCGAAATGGTCGAGCCGCGAAGGGCCCTGGAGCAATCCGGGGCGCAGACCGAGATCGTGTCCCCGGCGCAGGACGAGGTGCAGGGCTGGAACCATTTCGACAAGGGCGATCGCTTCGAGGTCGACGTGCCCCTCGAGCAGGCGGACGCGGACGACTACGACGCGCTGCTGCTGCCGGGCGGGGTGGCGAACCCCGACCAGCTGCGCATCGATCCGAAGGCGGTGCAGTTCGTGAAGCGCTTCTTCGAGGCCGGCAAGCCGGTCGGCGTCATCTGCCACGGGCCGTGGACGCTGATCGAGGCGGGCGTGGTGAAGGGGCGCACCCTGACATCCTGGCCCTCCCTCAAGACCGATCTCGCGAACGCCGGCGCGAAGTGGGTGGACGAGGAGGTGGTCGTGGACCGCGGCCTGGTCTCGAGCCGCAAGCCCTCCGACCTCCCCGCCTTCAGCCGCAAGGTGATCGAGGAAATCGAAGAGGGCGTGCATCGCCGCGCCGGCGCGCCCGGGCAGGCGGAGGCTCGACAGGGTGGATAGCGGGCCGCAGGCGCGCAAAGGCAAGAGACGCTAAACCGGGCCGGCCGGGGCGCTCTAGAATGCTCCGGTTCAGGAAGAGGAGGGCCCGTGCATCCCCATCGCAGGCGTTTTCTGCTCGCCGGCGCCGCCGGCCTGTTGCTGCCGCACGCACCGGCCGCCGGCCAGGCGGCCCCGCTTCTGCGCAAGAAGATTCCCTCGAGCGGGGAGGAGGTGCCGGTCGTCGGGCTGGGCACCGCGCGCCGCTACGAGGACGCCGGGACCCCGGAAGAGGCGGCGCGGCGTCGCGAGACGCTCGCGCGCTTCGGCGCGCTCGGAGCGAGCGTCATCGACACCGCGCCGGTCTACGGCGACGCGGAGCGGGTGGTGGGCGCGCTGGTGGGCGAGCTCAAGCTGCGCGACAAGCTGTTTCTCGCCACCAAGGTGAGCACGAGCGGCGGCCGCGAGGCGGGGGTGGAGCAGATCGAGGGCTCCTTCAAGCGCCTGGGCACCTCCCGGATCGACCTCATCGCCGTGCACAACCTGCGCGGCACCGAGATCCACCTCGCCACGCTGCGCGCGCTGAAGCAGGCGGGCCGCATCCGCTACGTCGGCATCACCACCTCGTTCGACCGGCAGTACGCGGACTTCGAGGCGGTGATGCGGCGCGAGAAGCTCGACTGGATCCAGGTCGACTACGCGCTCGACAACCGCGAGGCGGGCGACCGCATCCTGCCGCTCGCCGCGGAGCGCGGCATGGCGGTGATGGTGAACCTGCCGTTCGGCCGCGGGCGGCTGTTAAAGGCGGTGCAGGGCAAGACGCTGCCGTTGTGGGCGGGGGAGTTCGACGCGCGCACCTGGCCGCAGTTCTTCCTCAAGTACATCGTGTCGCATCCGGCGGTGACCTGCGCGGTGCCCGGGATGGCGCGGCCGGAATACGTCGAGGACAACCTCGGCGCGGCGCGCGGCAGGCTGCCCGACCCCGCGCAGCGCCGCAGGATGGAAACCTTCATTGATTCGCTTTGAGGTAAGGCCGCACGAGCGCCGCGCGCTCGGCTGGTCGCTGCTGTACATTTTTTCCGTCCTGTCGGCCTACTACGTGCTGCGCCCCATCCGCGACGAGATGGGCGTGCACGCCGGGATCGACAAGCTGCCGTGGCTTTTCACCGGCACGCTCGCCGCCATGCTGGCGGCGAGCCCGCTGTTCGCGCTCGCGGTGAAGCGCCTGCCGCGGGTGCGCTTCATCTCGGCGACCTACCGCTTCTTCGGCGCCAACCTGCTGCTGTTCGCGGCGCTCTTCGCCCTCGCCACGCCCGAGCAGAACGTCTGGCTGGGGCGCGCCTTCTTCATCTGGGTGTCGGTGTTCAACCTGTTCGTGGTGTCGGTGTTCTGGGCGCTGATGGTCGACGTGTTCGACTCGGAGCAGGGCAAGCGCCTGTTCGGCTTCCTCGCCGCCGGCGC
>DATKAX010000030.1:0-2700 GCA_035514595.1 Burkholderiales bacterium | reverse complement strand
GATCTACATCGGCCCGACGCTGATGATCGCGCTGTGGTGGATCGTGATGCGCAAGATCCTGCGCATCAGCAAGCAGAACCGCATCACCTCGCTCGCCGACTTCATCGCCTCGCGCTACGGCAAGAGCGCGCTGCTCGGCGGGGTGGTGACGGTGATCGCGGTGGTCGGCATCCTTCCCTACATCTCGCTGCAGCTGAAGGCGATCTCCAACAGCTTCACCATCGTGCTGCAGTACCCCGAGATCGTGATGCCGGACAAGCTCGGCGCAGTGCCCGCGCTGCAGGACACCGGGTTCACGGTGGCGCTGGTCCTCGCCGCGTTCACCATCGCCTTCGGCACGCGCCACCTCGACGCCGCCGAGCACCACGAGGGCATGGTGGCGGCGATCGCGTTCGAGTCGCTGGTGAAGCTGCTCGCGTTCCTGGCGGTGGGCGCCTGGGTGACCTGGGGGGTCTACAACGGCTTCGGCGACGTCTTTGCGCGCGCCGCGGCCGACCCGGCGCTGCGCCCGATGCTCAATCCCCTGGAGGGGGTCGCCGGGGGCTACTCGAGCTGGGTGTGGCTCACCATCCTGTCGATGCTGGCGATCATGTTCCTGCCGCGCCAGTTCCAGGTCACGGTGATCGAGAACAAGGACGAGAGCCACCTGCGCAAGGCGATCTGGCTGCTCCCGCTGTACATGCTCGCGATCAACGTGTTCGTGCTGCCGATCGCCTTCGGCGGGCGGCTGCATTTTCCCGAAGGCGGCGTCGACCCCGACAGCTTCGTGCTGACGCTGCCGATGGTCGAGAAGCAGGAGCTGCTCGCCCTCCTGGTGTTCATCGGCGGGCTATCGGCGGCGACCGGGATGGTGATCGTCGAGACCATCGCGCTCTCGACCATGGTGTGCAACGACCTGGTGATGCCGGTGCTGCTGCGCTGGCGTGCCCTGCGGCTCAACCAGCGCGCGAACCTGAGCGGGCTGCTGCTCGGCATCCGGCGCGGCGCCATCGTGCTGATCCTGCTGCTCGGCTATCTCTACTTCCGGCTCGCCGGCGAGGCCTATGCGCTGGTCTCGATCGGCCTGATCTCGTTCGCCGCGGTGGCGCAGTTCGCCCCCGCGGCCCTCGGCGGGATCTTCTGGAAAGGCGGCACGCGGCTTGGCGCGCTCGCCGGGCTCGCGGCCGGCTTCGCGGTGTGGATCTACACCCTGCTGCTGCCGGCGTTCGCGCGCTCCGGCTGGCTGCCGCTGGGGCTGCTCGAGCACGGCCCGTTCGGCCTCGAGTTCGCCAAGCCGCTGGCGCTGTTCGGGGTGTCCGGCCTGGACCAGATCACGCACGCGATGATCTGGAGCATGGCGGCGAACATC
This sequence comes from Burkholderiales bacterium, assembly GCA_035514595.1. Lineage (GTDB taxonomy): Bacteria > Pseudomonadota > Gammaproteobacteria > Burkholderiales > SG8-39 > SCGC-AG-212-J23. Next base: position 1,352 of record DATKAX010000030.1, on the reverse strand, counting down.
GGGGCCTACGTGGCGGTGTCTCTGCTCGCCGCGCCGAACGCGGAGGAGCACCGCCAGGCGAGCCTGTTCGTCGACGTGTTCAAGCGCCCGGGGCAGGGCGGGGCGCGCTTCTGGCGCGGCACGGCGTCGGTGCCGGATCTCTACCACCTGCTCGCGCGCTTCACCGGCGTGGCGGCGGCCGAAGAAGCCTTGGCTCAGCACGCGCGCGGGCGCGGCATGGCGGCAGACTGGCGGGCGCTCGAGGCCGATGCGCCCCTGGTTCATTTCGTCGAAACCCAGCTCGCGGGCGTCATCGGCGCGGCCTCGGCGCATATCATGATCGCTTCGGTGGTTAAGGAGGAGGCGCTTTCGCTCGAGGAGGTGCGCGCGGTGCTCGACGAGGCCTCGCAGGTCATCGTGTACAGCCATCGGCTGGAGCAGAAGTCCCAGGAGCTCGAGCGCGCCACGCGCGAGCTGCGCGTGGCGAACGAGCGCCTCACCGAGCTCGACCGGCTGAAGGACGACTTCGTCTCGACGGTGTCGCACGAGCTACGCACGCCGCTCACCTCGATCCGCGCCTTCTCCGAGATCCTGCATGACCATCCGGACCTGGATGCCGCGGAGCGCGGCCGCTTCCTCGCCATCGTCATCAAGGAGACCGAGCGCCTGACGCGGCTCATCAACCAGGTGCTCGACCTGTCGCGGCTCGAGTCCGGCCGGGCGCAATGGCGCGCGCAGCTCGTCGACATGCGCGAGGTGATCGAGGACACGATCGCGGCGACCAGTCGCCTCTTCGAGGAGCGCGGGGCGCGGCTCGAGAGCCGGCTGCCGGACGCGGTGCCACGCGTCATGGCCGATCTCGACCGCATCGTCCAGGTGATGCTGAACCTGCTTTCGAACGCGGTGAAGTTCGTCGAGCCCGGCCGCGGCCGGGTCGAGGTGGCGCTTGCCCAGGAGGCGGGATGCCTGCGCGTCGACGTGCGCGACAACGGCCCGGGAATCGGCCTCGCGGATCAGGAGACGATCTTCGACAAGTTCCGGCAGGCCGGCGACCCGCTCACCGGCAAGCCGCAGGGCAGCGGGCTCGGCCTGCACATCAGCCGCCGCATCGTCGAGCATTTCGGCGGCCGCCTGTGGGTGGCGAGCGCGCCCGGCGAGGGCGCCTGCTTCTCGTTCACTCTGCCGCTCACCCGCGAGGCTCCGCTCACATGAGCAGCGCCGCGCGCGCCGAGCCGCGCCCCACCGCCTACGTCGTCGACGACGACGAGGCGATCCGCACGCTGTGGCGCTGGCTGATGGAATCACAGGGCATCGCGGTGCAGACCTTCGCCTCGGCGGGCGAGTTCATCGCGGCCTACCGCCAGGGGCCCGGC
>DATKAX010000029.1:0-8806 GCA_035514595.1 Burkholderiales bacterium | reverse complement strand
AGCGCGCTCGGCACGTCGGGCACCGCGGGGTTGCGCTTGCTGTCCATGACCGCGAGCGCCCGCAGCTTGCCGCTCTTCACGTGCGGCACGGTGGAAGTCGGGTTCGAGAACATGAGGGTCACCTGGCCGCCGAGGAGGTCGGTGATCGCCGGCCCGGCGCCCTTGTAGGGCACGTGCAGCAAGTCGGTCCCGGTCACCTGCCGGAACAGCTCGCCGACGATCTGCGGCCCCGCCGAGGTGGAGGCGAAGGTAAGCTTGTTCGGATAGCGTCTGGCGTAGTCCGCCAGCTCCTTCAGCGTGGTCGCGGGGACCGAAGGATGCGCCACCACGATGAACGCCATCTCGGTGGTGCGCGCGACCGCCGTGAAGTCCTTCAGCGTGTCGTAGCCGGTGCTGCGGTACATGTGCGGATTGATCACCAGCGCGCCCTGGTGCGCGAACGTGATGGTGTAGCCATCAGGCGTCGCCTTGGCGCCCGCCGCGGTGCCGATGTTGCCCTGCGCGCCGGCGCGGTTGTCGACGATCACCTGCTGGCCCCACATCTCGCCGAGCTTGGTCGCCAGCACCCGCGCCAGCGCGTCGGTCCCGCCGCCCGGCGGGAACGGCACGATGAAGCGCACCGGCTTCTCGGGAAAGGCGCCTTGCGCGAGGGCCGCGAGCGGCAGGCCGAGGGCGACTATCAGCGATGCGAGCAGTCTCGTCATGGGCGGAATCTCCTTTCCGGCGTACTCTACGCCAGACTGGGTCCCGTAATCGCGCGGCCCGGCGGCCGTCAACGACTTTCCGTCAGCCAGCACTAAAGGATAAGTTCGCCGGTCGGCGGCGGCGCCTTACCACTCGTACTTGTAGCCCACCCCGTAAAGCGAGTGAATCACCTCCCGGCCGGGAAGCGCGGCGGCGATCTTGCGGCGGATCTTCTTGACGTGGCTGTCCACGGTGCGGTCGGACACGATGCGCTCGTCTCGGTACATGGCATCGATCAGCTGGTCGCGGGTGTAGATGCGGCCGGGCTGGGAGGCGAGCACTTTCAGCAACTGGTACTCCACCGCGGTGAGGCCGAGGTCCTTGCCGCCGAGGATCGCCTTGTAGCCGTGGTCGTCGAGCACCAGGCCCTCGTCCTGCGGCGGGCCGCGCCGGCTCCTTCGCAGCACCGCCTTCACGCGCGCCACGACTTCGCGCGGGCTGAAGGGCTTGCAGATGTAGTCGTCGGCGCCGAGCTCGAGGCCGAGCAGGCGGTCGATCTCGTCGACTCGCGCCGTCACCATGATGATCGACAGCCCGGGCGAGGAGGCGCGCAGCGCCTTGCACACCTCGAGGCCGCTTTTGCCGGGGAGCATCAGGTCGAGCAGCACCAGATCGGTGCCGTGGCGGCGCACCCAGTCCTCGACCTCGTCGCCACGATGCAGCATCGAGACCACGTAGCCCTCCTGGGCGAGGTAGTCGCGCAGCAGGCCCGCGAGCTTCTCCTCGTCCTCGACGATGAGGATGCGCTCAGCCATGGCCGAACCTCAGCTCGATGCGCAGCCCCCCCAGGGCGCTCGCCGCCGCCGCGAGCGTTCCGCCGTGCGCCTCGACGATCGCGCGCGCGATCGCGAGCCCCAACCCCGAGCCGCCGCCGTTGCGGCTGCGCGAGCCCTCGACGCGGTAAAGGCGCTCGGTAAGCCGCGGCAGCTCCGCCTCCGGGACCGTGGGGCTGCTGTCTTCCCAGATCGCCACGGCCTGTCCGTTCCTTTCTTCCGTGGCAATGAAAATACGTCCCGGCGCATCCGTATACCGGAGGCTATTCTGCAGCAGGTTGCCGAACACCTGCGCCAGGCGATCGGCGTCGCCCAGGACGGTCGCATCCCCGAGGTCGAGCTCCACCCGGAGGTTCCTTTCCGTGATGGTCCCGCGGTGCGCCTCGACGACGTCCGAGACCACCTCGGCGAGATCGACCGGCTCCTTGTGGTAGCTGAGCGCGCCGAGGTCCGAAAGCGAAAGCGTGTGCAGGTCCTCGACCAGGCGCGCGAGGCGCGCCGCCTCGCCGGCGAGCGAGTTGACCGCGTCGCGGTCGATCGGCCGCACCCCGTCCTGCAGCGCCTCGATCTCCCCGCGCAGGATCGAGAGCGGCGTGCGCAGCTCGTGCGCGATGTCAGCGATCCACTGGCGGCGCGCGAGGCGCGCCGCGGCGAGCGTCTCGGCGAGCGTGTTCAGGCCGCGCGCGAGGCGCGCGAGCTCGTCGTGCCCCGCGGGCTGCAGCCGCACGTCGTAGTTGCCCTGGATCAGGCTCTCGGTCGCCCGCGCGAGCGTGCGGATGCGCCGCGCGAGCCACCAGGCGAGCCCCGCCCCGAGCATCAGCGCCGCGGCGATCAGGCCGAGCGCGATCGCGCTGAAGGCGAAATGCTGGCGCTGCAGATAGAGCGTTTCGATCGAGGCGAGCGGCTCGGAGCGCGGCAGGTAGCCGAGATAGCCGACCGTGGCCGCCTGCCACACGATGGGCTTCAGCCGCGCAAGAGGCGCGTTTTCCTCCCGGCCGACGAGCCGCTTGCGCTCCGCATCGAACAGCATCAGGCGCGGATCGATCGTGACCGGCGCGATGCCGAGCGTCTCGCGCAGCAGGGCGAACCAGCGCCGGCGGTCCTCGGCCACCCACGTCCAGCCGCCTTCGCGGCCGTAGCCTTCGGCGAGGCGCTCGACGAGCGGCTCGAGCCGCGCCTCGTCGGCGCGCTTGATGTAGTCGGTGAAGCCGCGCTCGAAGCTCCAGCTGAACACCAGGTAGGCGGCGAACGCGAGCGCCGCCGTCCCGCCGGCGATGGCGAGGAACAGCTTGACTCCGAGCGTGCCAAGGCGCAAACGATCCACGGCGGCTAGCCTAACCGCCAATCCCGCAAGCAATTCGCACGGATTTCCACAATCCGTCCATATTCGCTGCGTGATCGACGGCGAGACTGCCGGCATGGCTCTGAAAAGAATCCTCGTCATTTCCTGCCTGATTCTGAGCGCATCGCTGGCCGGGTATGGCGCGTGGCTCGCCTGGGCGGCGCCCGAGCGCGCGCCGGCGGTTCCGACGGTGCTCGTGGAGCGCGGCGACTTCGAGGACACGGTGAGCGCGACCGGCACGCTGCAACCGCGCGACTTCGTCGACGTCGGCACGCAGGTCTCCGGGCAGGTGAGGAAGCTGCATGTCAGCGTCGGCTCGCGGGTCGAGAAGGGCGAGCTCCTCGCCGAGATCGACTCCACCGTGTACCAGAGCCGGGTCGAGGGGACGCGCGCGCAGCTCCGGAACCAGGAGGCGCAGCTCGCCGATCGCCGGGCGCAGCTTCGCCTGGCCGAGCAGCGCCTGCAGCGCCAGCTCAACATGGCGCGCGAAAACGCCACCACCACCGAGGCGCTGCAGACCGCGCAGGCCGAGCTCGACTCGGCGAAGGCGCAGATCGCCGCGCTCACCGCGCAGATCCAGCAGACGCGCTCGACGCTGCGCGGCGACGAGGCGAACCTCGCCTACACGCGCATCCACGCCCCGATGTCGGGGACGGTGGTGAGCGAGAACGCCAAGGAAGGCCAGACCCTGAACGCCAACCAGCAGGCGCCGATCCTGGTACGCATCGCGGATCTCTCGGTCATGACGGTGAACACCCAGGTCTCTGAAGCCGACGTGTCGCGCCTGCGCGTGGGCATGCCGGTGTACTTCACCACCCTCGGTGACCAGGGCAAGCGCTGGGAGGGGACCCTGCGCCAGGTGAACCCGACCCCCGAGGTGCTGAACAACGTCGTGCTCTACAACGCGCAGTTCGACGTGCCCAATCCCGACGGCGCGCTGATGACGCAGATGACCGCGCAGGTGTTCTTCGTCGTGGCGCACGCCGAGGACGCCGTGCTGGTGCCGTTCAGCGCGGTGCAGCGCACCGGCAAGGGCCGCGGTAGCGTGCGCGTGGCGGGCGCCGACGGCAAGCTCCAGAGCCGCGAAGTCAGGGTGGGCCTCACCAACCGCATCTCGGCGCAGATCCTTTCCGGCCTCGAGCCCGGAGAGCGCGTCGTTGCCGCAGCCGAGGCGCGGCGCGGCGCGCGCGAGGCCTCGTCCGCCCGCACGCCCACCTTCCGGCCGCGCCTATGATCCGCCTCGAGAACGTCACCCGCGTGTTCAGGAACGGGGAGGTCGAGGTCCCGGTGCTGAACGGCATCGACCTCGAGATCCGCGCCGGCGAGTTCGTCGCCCTCATGGGCGCCTCGGGCTCGGGCAAGTCGACGCTGATGAACATCCTCGGCTGCCTCGACCGCCCCACCAGCGGCACCTACCGCTTCATGGGCGAGGACGTGTCGCGCCTGGACCGCGACGCGCTCGCGCGCCTGCGCCGCGAGGCCTTCGGCTTCGTGTTCCAGAGCTACAACCTGATCCCGACCGCGAGCGCCCTGCGCAACGTCGAGGTGCCGGCGGTGTACGCCGGCATGAGCGCCGCCGAGCGCCGCGCGCGCGCCGCGGAGCTGCTCACCACCCTCGGCCTCGCCGACCGCATGGAGCACCGGCCGACCCAGCTCTCCGGCGGCCAGCAGCAGCGCGTCTCGGTCGCGCGCGCGCTGATGAACGGCGGGCGCATCCTGCTCGCCGACGAGCCCACCGGGGCGCTCGACTCGAAAAGCGGCGCCGAGGTGATGGCGCTGCTGAAGAAGCTCTCGGCCGAAGGCCACACCGTCATCATCATCACCCACGCGCGCGAGGTGGCCGAGCAGGCGAGCCGCGTGATCGAGATCGCCGACGGGCGCATCGTCAAGGATCCGGGCCCTGGAAAAGAAGATTCGCATTTCGCCGTCGAAAAAAAGACGCAGGATTCGAACATCAACAGTCTGGTAGAAGCAGCCAGGGCCGCAGCAGCCGCGCTCCGCGCCAACCTGTTCCGCACCGCGCTCACGCTGCTCGGCATCGTGATCGGCGTGGGCTCGGTGATCGCGATGCTCGCGGTGGGCAACGGCGCGAAGCAGGCGGTGGTGGACCGCATCAGCGGCATGGGCACCAATCTGCTGCTGGTGCGCCCCGGCGCGCCGAACCAGCGCGGCACCGGCGGCATCGCCACGCTGGTTCCCGCAGACGCCGAGGCGATCGCGCGGCTGCCCAACGTGCTCGCCGCGGTGCCCGAGCAGGGCGGCGGCGTGACCGCGCGCTTCGGCGGCACCGACTACCAGACGCAGGCGAACGCCACCGGCGCCGAGTTCACCCTCGCCCGCGCCTGGCCGCTTGCGCGCGGCAGCTTCTTCTCGCCGGCCGACGTGCGCAGCTATGCCGCCGTCGCGGTGCTCGGGCAGACGGTGGCGAAGATCCTGTTCCCGGACGCCGACCCGCTCGGCCGGCACATCATGCTGAACAGCGTGCTGTTCCAGGTGATCGGCGTCATGAGCGAGCGCGGCGCCTCGCCGTGGGGCGCGGACCAGGACGACGTCGTGTTCTTGCCGGTCAGCACCGGCAGCCTGCGGCTCTTCGGCCAGCGCCACGTGCGCAGCGTCACGGTGGCGGTCGAGGACGTGGCGCGCATCGACGAGACCCAGGAGGCGCTCGCCACGCTGCTCGAGGCGCGCCACCGCACGGTCGACTTCCAGATCCGCAACATGGCCTCGCTGCTCGAGGCGGCGAGCGAGACGCAGAACACCCTCACCGTGCTGCTCGGCTCGATCGCCGCGATCTCGCTGCTGGTGGGCGGCATCGGGGTGATGAACATCATGCTGGTGAGCGTCACCGAGCGCACGCGCGAGATCGGCATCCGCATGGCGACCGGCGCGCGCATGCGCGACATCCTGCAGCAGTTCCTCGGCGAGGCGCTTACCGTGTCGGCGCTCGGCGGCGCGCTGGGAGTCGCCTGCGGCTTAGCGGCGTCCGGTTTGATCGGCGCGCTCGGCACGCCGGTCGTGTTCTCCGCCGGGCCGGTGCTGCTCGCCTTCGGCTGCGCCTTCGCCACCGGCCTTCTCTTCGGCTACCTGCCGGCGCGCAAGGCCGCCCGCCTTGATCCGGTGGTGGCGCTGGCGGCGGAATGAATACGCCTTTTACATTCAAAGCGCTGTTTACGTTTCTGGTCGTATCCGTGACGGCCTGCGCCACGACGTCCCCTGTATTGAGTCCGGAAATCGAAACCCCGGCGGCGTGGAACGAAGCGGCGGCGCAGGAAGCGGCGGCGATGAGCGCCGAGTGGTGGGGCGAATTCGACTCGCGCGAGCTGCGCTCGCTGGTCGAGCAGGCGCTCGCCGGCAGCCCCGACCTCGCGATCGCCATGGAGCGCGTGCGCCAGGCCGAGGCGCAGGTACGCGTCGCGGGAGCGTCGCTTTTTCCGAGCCTGAATCTGGGCTTCGACAGCCGCGCTTCCAGGGCGGAATCGAGCCCGACGAGCGAGTCCTCGAGCGCCAGCCTGAGCGCAAGCTACGAGGTCGACCTGTGGGGCGGCAATGCGGCGGGGCTGCGCGGGGCGCAGGCGGGGCTCGCCGCCACTACCTTCGACCGCGACACGGCACGCCTCACGCTGATCGCCGGCGTCGCCAACGCCTACTTCGAGGTGCTGTCGCTACGCGGGCGGCTGGCCGCGGCGCGCGAGAGCCTCGCCATCGCCGAGCGCGTGCTCGCGCTGGTGCGGGTGCGCGCGCGCAACGGCGCCGTCAGCCCGCTCGACGTCGCGCGGCAGGAAGCCGCCGTGCTCTCGCGCCGCGCGGCGCTGCTGCCGCTCGAGCAGCAGGAGCGCCAGACGCTCGCCGCGCTCGCGGTGCTGCTCGGCAGGCTGCCGGAGGGCTTCGGGGTCGAGGCGGCGAGCCTCGCGCGGCTCGCGGTGCCGGCGGTGAGCCCGGGCCTGCCGGCGGATCTGCTGGTGCGCCGGCCCGACCTCGCGGCTGCCGAGGCCGACCTCGCGGCGGCGAACGCGAGCCTCGCTGCGGCGCGCACCGCGCTGCTGCCTTCGATCCAGCTCACCGCTTCGGCGGGCGTCGCGAGCGGCGCGCTGCTCGCCTTCATGAGCGGCCCGACCGCGAGCGCCGCGATCGCGGCCTCGGTGCTGCAGCCGATCTTCGACGGCGGCCGCCGCCGCGCCGAGGTGGCGATCGCGCAATCGCGCGAGCGCGAGCTGGTCGAGGTCTACCGCAAGGCGATCCTCGCGGCGTTCGCCGACGTCGAGTCGGCGCTCGCGGCGGCATCGCGCCTTGCCGAGCGCGAGGCGCTGCAGGTGCAGGTGGAGGAGCGCGCGCGCGAAGCGCTGCGGCTCGCCGAAGTGCGCTACCGCGAAGGCGCCGACGACCTGCTTTCGGTGCTCGATGCGCAGCGCACGCTCGCCGACGCGCAGGACCAGCTCGAGCAGGCGCGCCTGGGCCGCCTCGAGGCCGCGGTCGCGCTGTTCAGGGCGCTGGGCGGCGGCTGGGCCGCGGGCTCAGCATGAGCGGCGAAGTCCATTCCGAGCGCGGCTCGTAGCCGCTCGCGCGCGCCGCAGCCACGCAGTCGAAGTACAGCGAATACTCCTCGGGACGCTCGTTGAGGCTGCCGTCGGCGTCGAGCGAGCGCCATTTCCAGCGAAAGGAATGCTTGTGCGGAACGCTGTAGATCTCGCAGGGCCTGGCCGCGGCGGGCGCCGTGCTAGGCCGCGATGCGGGCTTCATGCAGGCGCTCGGCTTGTGCTTCGGCGAACGGCGGCACCGGCATCGAGCGCGCCGCAGCGCCCCATCGAGCCCAGTACTCGCCGCCCAGCTTCTCCACGTGCAGCGCGAGCAGCTCGTAAGGATCGGCCTCCGCGCCGGCGCCGCGCAGGATGAGCCCGTCGGCACCGCCGTGCAGCACGGCGAGGCGGCAGTGCTCGAGCCTTTCCTGCCGGATGGGGCGGTCCACCCACGGCGCAGCGCCCTCGGCGAGCGGCGCCCACAGCAGGCAACTGCAGCCCTCGTCGCCAAGCTGGACGTCGCCCTCGCGGATGGCGATCACGACCGCGCCGTCGTCGCAGCGGATGCCGCTCCAGCTGCGCGCGGGGAACTTGAGCGCCACGCCCTGGGCCTTGAATGCGAGCGGCCGCGGCAGCCGCCGCGCGGAACGCCGCGGCGGGACGGAGAGGATTTCGCAGAGGCGCATCGGCTCTTATACACCGATTGCGCGCAGCGCAGGAACTTAATCGCCGACGAGCGACGACTCGTCGGCTTCGAGCTCCTCGTTCTCTTCTTCGCGCAGCGCGAGCCGGGCGTGCGCGGAGAGCTGCCCGAGCGCGCCCTGGTCTTCCCGGCTGAGAGGGTTGAGCGGGCTGAGCCAGCCCAGGTGGCGCACGAGCTGGGCGAGCTGCGCATGCGCCTGCGCGAAAGGCGTACCGGTATGTGCGCGCGCGCTGCGCTCGGGAACCACCGCGATGAGGCGCGAGATCATGGATGCGTCCACTGCTTCTTCTCCTCCGGCAATTGCGCGCGATCCTAGCAGCATCGCGCGGACTTTGCCGTGCGCAAAGGCTTTATTTTCCGGAAACCGGAACGCTACAGCGCGTCGCTAGGAAGCGACGCGAAACGCGGTCGCGAGCCAGGGCTGCTGCGCGCGCGGCAGGCCGCTCGGGCGGTAGTAGTGATTGAGCTCCGCGAAGCCCGCGTGCGCAAGGTAGCGCCGCCACGTCTCGAGATCGTGGTAGGCGCCGTAGCGGCCGCGGTTCCAGCCTTCCTCGTTGTTGCCGTGCGGGTTCGAGCTGAACAGCACGCCGCGGGCTTTGAGCGTCGCGCGCAGCTCGCCCAGCACGCGCGGCAGCTCGCGGGACGGCACGTGGAACAGCGACGCGTTGGCGAACACGCCGTCGAAGCGCGCCGGCGGCAGCTCGAGCGCGAGGAAGTCCTGCTCCCAGAC
>DATKAX010000028.1:0-9823 GCA_035514595.1 Burkholderiales bacterium | reverse complement strand
GATGTTCTTGCCTTCAAAGTAACCCACATTGCGCAGTCCTTGAATGAAAGGCTCGAGACGCGGGCGAAGACCTTCGCTTGTGAGAAACCCGATACGTGGTGGGTTAGTCGACTGTCCAGCTGAACGTAGAGGCACCGAAACGGATAAAGCCGCCAATGTCTGCAATAACTCGCGCCGTCTCATTTGACCTCAGTCTAGCCGCGGGCTCCACATCGTTCGACGTGCCACCTAACGCCGCGGTGAGCGGCCGCGGCGAGCGAATGCGAGCCAGCGGTCCGCTCCACTGCGATGTTGGGCGGCCCAACCGACAGAGCCCCGGTGGCGCAAGGCTCGCCGGTTCATCAGTCGATTACCTGGTCCGCCCGCAGCATGAGGGACGGCGCGATGGTGAGGCCGAGGCTGCGGGCGGTCTTGAGGTTGATCGTTAAGCGGAATGTCGTCGGTACTTCGACCGGAAGATCACCCGGCTTTGCTCCCTTCAGAATTTTGCCGATGTAGTCGGCCGCACGACGACTCAGATCGGGCAGGTGAGCGCCATACGCCATGAGCCCGCCAGATTGGGCGAACTCGTGGAAGCTCGCGGTGGCTGGCACGCGGTTTTTGAGCGCCCACTGGACGATCTGATCGCGCCCAGCGTAAGTGGCGGCATCTGGGAACACGAGAAGGGCGGTGCGATTATCGCCGCTAACGGCGCTTAGGGCGGTGTCGATCTCGCCGATTGCCCGGAGCGGCCGGCGTTGGAGTTCAATGCCGAGCGGCCGCGCGACTGCCTCGATCGCCCCGAGGTATGGCTGAAAGTTCGGTGAGTCGGGGTTGGAGAGGAAAACGACAGTCGCCACTTGCGGGCTGGCTTCCTTAAGCAGCTGGAGATTCTTGGCGAACGTCGTAGGCTCGTGCCCCATGGTCAATCCCGTGACGTTCCCGCCTGGTTTGGCAAGGCTTGCCACGAACCCTGCACCCACAGGATCGACCGCGTAGAGCATGACGATCGGAATCGTCGCTGTCGCACGCTTAGCGGCGCCGATGATGGGATTGATCGGAACTACTATTACATCGACGTTCAGCCGCACGAGGGAGGCCATGATGTCGGGAATTCGTTCCGGCTTACCCTCGCCCCACCGTTGTTGGAAGAGGATGTTCCGTCCTTCAACGTAGCCCAGCTCGCGCAGCCGGTCACGAAGCGGTGTAAACAGTTCCTGCGACCTGTCTGGGAAGGTGCCCCAGACGACACCGATCTGGTGGACCTTCCCCCCTGGCTGCGCCACGGCGGCGAGAGGCGCGGCGACCAGCAGCAGGGTAAAAAGGATGGCGCGCCTAGAGATTTTGCGTGGCACATTTACCCTTCGGGCACCAATGGTCCGCCCAACTAGATATAGATACGGAGACTGCGGTTTATCACGGCTTCCGTTCCTTACTTTGCTCTCAACCTTACAGCAGATCAAGACGTTATGAGATGCAGGAGTTGGCTGGGGCCGTGATAGGGCGCGGGAATGGGGGAGGACACTGATTCGAAAGACGGTTCGGGCGCGAAGGTGACGGAGAGGAAGCGACTGATCAAGCGCTTCCGGGAGGCGATCCGCGCGAAGCACTACAGCCGGCGCACCGAGGAGGCGTACTGGGGCGGAGAGGGTCGCTGCGGAGGGGAATGCCTTCCTGTCGTGGTCTGATCCGGGCGGTGAAGGAGGCAGCGCGAGCGGCAGGATTGGTGAAGCGCGTGAGCTGCGCATCTGCTCGAGGGCGGCTACGACATCCCGGACGGTGCAGGAGTTGCTCGGCACGCGAGCATGCAGACCGATCTAAACCTACGTCATGAACCGGGGCGGTTGCGGGTACGCAACCCGCTCGATCGATCCTCTGCGACGGCAAAACGCTGAACCCCCCGCTCGCCCCCGACTGGATCGGGGGCTCGCGACCCCCTTGTCAGGGGGTCGGGGCTAGACGATGTCGAGGTGCTCGATGCCCCTGCTGAGGTCGCGGTCCTTGGCTTCCTTGCCGTGCAGCTTGATGGCGAGGCGCACCTCGTTGGTGGAGTCGGCGAAGCGCAGCGCGTCCTCGTAGCTGATGCGGCCCGCCTCGTAGAGGTCGAACAGCGACTGGTCGAAGGTCTGCATGCCGAGCTCGCGCGACTTCTTCATGATCTCCTTGATCTCGTGGACCTCGCCCTTGAAGATGAGATCCGAGATGAGGGGCGAGTTGAGCAGCACCTCCACTGCGGCGGCGCGGCCCTTGCCCTCGCGCAGCGGGATCAGGCGCTGCGAGACCACTGCCTTCAGGTTGAGCGAGAGGTCCATCAGGAGCTGCTGGCGCCGCTCCTCGGGGAAGAAGTTGATGATCCGGTCCATCGCCTGGTTGGAGTTGTTGGCGTGCAGCGTGCCGAGCGCCAGGTGGCCGGTCTCGGAGAAGGCGACGGCGTGCTCCATGACCTCGCGGTCGCGGATCTCGCCGATCAGGATCACGTCGGGGGCCTGGCGCAGCGTGTTCTTCAGCGCCGCCTCCCAGGAATCGGTGTCCACGCCCACCTCGCGCTGCGTGATCATGCAGTTCTTGTGCGGGTGGACGAACTCCACCGGGTCCTCGATGGTGATGATGTGCCCGTGGCTGTTCTCGTTGCGGTAGCCGATCATCGCGGCGAGCGAGGTGCTCTTTCCGGAGCCGGTGCCGCCGACGAAGATCACGAGTCCGCGCTTGGTCATCGCCACGTCCTTCAGCACCGGCGGCAGCTTCAGCTCGTCCAAGTTGGGGATGGTGGTGGTGATCACGCGCAGCACCATTCCCACGTTGCCCATCTGCACGAAGCAGTTGACCCGGAAGCGCCCGATGCCGGTCGGGCTGATGGCGAAGTTGCACTCCTTGCTGGACTCGAACTCGGCCGCCTGCTTGTCGTTCATCACCGCGCGCACCAGCATCGAGGTGTGCTGGGCGGTGAGCGCCTGCTGCGACACGGGGGTCATCCTGCCGTCGATCTTCATCGCCGGCGGGTAGCCCGCGGTGATGAAGAGGTCCGAGCCCCGCTTCCCCACCAGGGCGCGCAGCAGGTCGTAGATGAACTTGGTTGCCTGTTCGCGTTCCATATCGCTTACCCCGCGAAGTTGTCCTTGTTCGCGGCCTTGCTGCGCGCCTCGGCCGCGGAAATGATGTTGCGCTGCACCAGCTCCTGGAGGGTCTGGTCGAGGGTCTGCATGCCGATCTGGCGGCCGGTCTGGATCGCCGAGTACATCTGCGCGATCTTGTTCTCGCGGATCAGATTTCGGATCGCCGGCGTGCCGATCATGATCTCGTGCGCCGCGACGCGCCCGGAGCCGTCCTTGGTCTTGAGCAGCGTCTGCGAGATCACCGCGCGGATCGACTCGGAAAGCATCGCCCGCACCATCTCCTTCTCCGCCGCCGGGAACACGTCGACGATGCGGTCGATGGTCTTCGCCGCCGAGGAGGTGTGCAGCGTGCCGAACACCAGGTGGCCGGTCTCGGCGCCGGAGAGGGCGAGCCGGATGGTCTCGAGGTCGCGCATCTCGCCCACCAGGATCACGTCGGGATCCTCGCGCAGCGCGCTTCTCAGCGCGTTGGCGAACGACAGCGTGTGCGGCCCGACCTCGCGCTGGTTGATCAGGCATTTCTTGGACTCGTGCACGAACTCGATCGGGTCCTCGATGGTGAGGATGTGGCCGTGCTCGTTCTCGTTGATGTGGTTGACCATCGCCGCCAGCGTGGTCGACTTGCCCGAGCCGGTCGGGCCGGTGACCAGCACGATGCCGCGCGGCTGGTCGGCGATGTCGGCGAAGGTCTTGGGCGCCTTCAGGTCCTCGAGCGAGAGGATCTTGGAGGGAATCGTGCGCATCACCGCGGCGGCGCCGCGCTGCTGGACGAAGGCGTTGACGCGGAAGCGCGCGAGGTTCGGCACCGCGAAGGAGAAGTCGCACTCGAGGTTTTCCTCGTAGTACTTTCTCTGCCCGTCGTTCATGATGTCGTAGATCATGGAGTGCACTTCCTTGTGCTCCATGGGCGGCACGTTGATGCGCCGCACGTCACCGTGCACCCGGATCATCGGCGGCAGGCCGGACGAGAGATGCAGGTCGGACGCCTTGTTCTTGACGACGAACGCGAGCAGTTCGGTGAGATCCATTACAATCCTCCCGGCGGCTGCGGAAAAACCCGCAGTCTTTCAGGGCATTATGGCAACAATTGCGGAAAACCTGCAAGCTGTGAGAGCACGCATCGCCAGCGCTGCGCATGCCGCAGGCCGCGAGGCGGCGAGCGTGACTTTGTTGGCGGTTTCCAAGAGCCATCCGGCGGCGCGCATCGAGGAGGCGCGTGTCGTGGGCCAGCGCGCGTTCGGCGAAAATTACCTGCAGGAGGCGTTGCACAAGATGGAAGCGCTGCCCGCGCTCGAGTGGCATCTGATCGGGCCGCTGCAGGCGAACAAGACGCGGCTCGCCGCCGAGCGCTTCCAGTGGATCCACACGCTCGAGCGCGAGAAGATCGCGCGCCGGCTCTCGGAGCAGCGCCCGGAGCGGCTCGGGCCGCTCAACGTGCTGATCCAGGTCAACGTCTCGGGCGAAGCGTCGAAAAGCGGCGTGTCGTTCGACGAGATCGAGCCGCTGGCGAGCGCGGTGCGCGCGCTGCCGCGTTTGCGCCTGCGCGGGCTGATGGCGATCCCGGAGCCGGGCGCCCCTCGGGAACGCTACCGCGAAAGCGGCGAGCTCTTCGAACGACTCAAGACGCGACTCGGCTTCGATACGCTTTCCTTGGGCATGTCGGACGACATGGAGGCGGCGATCGCGGCAGGCGCGACGCTGGTGCGCGTCGGTACCGCCATCTTCGGGCAGCGCAGGACGGAGAAGAGCGCGGCATGAAGATCGCATTCCTGGGCGGCGGCAACATGGCCGGTGCGTTGATCGGCGGCCTGCTGGCGAAAGGCTTCGATGCGCGCTCGATTTCCGCGATCGAGGTGAACCCGGCGGCGCGGGAGCGGCTCGCCGCGCAGCACGGCGTGCGCGTGGACGCGGCGCCCGACGCCGCCACCGGCGAGGCCGACACCCTGGTGCTGGCGGTGAAGCCGCAGGATATGCGAGCGGCGCTCGTCCCGCTCGCTGCGACGGCCCGCGGCAAGCTCGTGATCAGCATCGCTGCTGGCGTGCGCCTGGGGACGCTGTCGCGCTGGCTCGACGGCCACCGCAAGCTCGTGCGCTGCATGCCGAACACGCCCGCGCTGATCGGCGCCGGCGTGAGCGGCCTATACGCCGCCCCGGACGTCAGTGCGGAGGAGAAGGCGAGAGCCGAAACCGTCCTGCGTGCCGTGGGCGAGGTGGTGTGGCTGGCCGAGGAACGGCTCCTCGACCCCGTCACCGCGCTTTCCGGCAGCGGCCCGGCCTACCTATTCTGGTTCATCGAGCAGCTCGCGGCGTTCGGCGAGAGGAGCGGTATCTCGAAAGGCGATTCCTTGAAGCTCGCCCTGCACACCGCGCTCGGGGCGGCGAAGCTCGCAGCCGGCGCCGGTGAGCCGCCGGAAGCGCTGCGCAAGAACGTGACGTCCAAGGGCGGAACGACCGAGGCCGCGCTCAGGGTGTTCGACGAAGAGGCGCTCGCCGAGCGCTTCGCGCGCGCGCTCGAGGCGGCGCGCCGGCGCGGCGCCGAGCTGGGCGACGAACTGGGGAGGGACTGAGTGCTCGGGCAGATCGCGGTATTCCTGATCGATACGGTGGTCACCTTTCTGGTGCTGCTCCTGCTCGCGCGCTTTCACTTCCAGTGGCTGCGGGTGCCGTTTCGCAACCCGGCGGGCGAGTTCGTGCTGGCGGCGACCAACTGGATCGTGGTGCCGGTGCGGCGCATGATTCCCGGCGTCGCCGGGCTGGACATTCCGACGCTGCTGCTCGCCTGGGTGATCCAGGCCTTCGGCCTGTGGGGTCAGCTCGCGATCGGCGGCGCAGATCCCGGTGCGCTGCCGCTCGCCGCGGTCGCGCTGGTCGACCTGATGCGCTACAGCCTCTACATCCTGGTGTTCGCGGTGATCGTGCAGGCAGTGCTCTCGTGGGTAAATCCCTATACTCCGCTCGGGCCGGCCTTCGACGCGATGACGCGGCCGTTCCTGCAGCCGCTGCGGCGCCTCGTCCCGCTGCTCGGCAGCATCGACATCACCCCGCTCATCCTGCTGGTGATCCTGCAGGTGTTGCTGATCCCGGTCGGCCACCTGCGCCTCGCCGCCGCCGGGCTTTGATCCTCGAGCTGCACGTGCAGCCAGGCGCTGCGCGCTCCGAGTTCGCGGGCAGGCACGGCGAACGGATCAAGGTGAGGCTTGCTGCACCCGCCGTCGAGGGCAAGGCGAACGCGGCGCTGATCGCGTTCCTGGCCGGGCACTTCGGCGTCCCGCGGCGCAACGTGCGCATCGCCGCCGGGCTCAAGTCGCGGAGGAAGCGGGTCGTGATCGAGGGTCTCTAGCGAAGCGCAGGTCCTCGGCGTAGGGGAACACGTCCTGCTGCAGCCCGGCGGCGACGCGTGTCTGCGTGGCGCGCCAGTACTCCGGGTCGAGCAGGTCCGCGTGGTACTCGAGGAACAGCGCGCGCGCATGCGGGTCGGCGACCAGAAAGCGCTCGAACTGCTCTGGGAAGACGTCGTGCGCGCCCACGGACCAGTAGGGCTCGGCGGCGAGCTCGTCCTCGTAGCTCGAGGGCGGCGGAATCCTGCGGAACACCACCTCGCCCAAGGGCGCGATCTCGTCGTAATCGTAGAACACCACCCGGTCGTGGCGCGTGACGCCGAAGTTCTTGAGCAGCATGTCGCCCGGGAAGATCCCGGCGCCCGCGAGGTCCTTGATTGCATTTCCGTACTCGCGCAGCGCGGCGCGCAGCCGCTCCTCATCCCCGCCGCGGCGCAGCGCCTCGACGTGCAGATTGAGCGGCTGCATGCGGCGCTCGATGTACACGTGCCGGATCACGAGCTGGTCGCCGTCGTGCTCGATCTGCGAGCCGCACTCGCGCTCGAGCTCGCGCGCGAGCGCGGGCTCGAAGCGCGCGAGCGGCAGCGCGACGAGCGAGAACTCCAGCGTGTCCGCCATTCGCCCGGCGCGG
This sequence comes from Burkholderiales bacterium, assembly GCA_035514595.1. Lineage (GTDB taxonomy): Bacteria > Pseudomonadota > Gammaproteobacteria > Burkholderiales > SG8-39 > SCGC-AG-212-J23. The sequence continues at coordinate 2,762 of DATKAX010000028.1, read as the reverse complement.
TCGTGCAGCTTCACCATCAGGTACTTGTCCAGCACCGTCTGGCGGTCGATGTCCTTGGGCGGCGCGAAGCGGTCGCGGATCACCTTGAAGACGTAGGGGAACGAGGGCAGGGTGAACACCATCATCACCATGCCCTTGATGCCCGGGGCCGCGACGAACCGGTCGCTCGAGTGCCCCAGGTGGTAGTGCAGGTCGCGGTAGAACAGCGTCTTGCCCTGCTTGGCGAGGCCGACGGCCATGTAGAGCTCGGCACGCGCCTTCTTAGGCATCAGCCAGCGCAGGAACGCGACGCAGGCCGCTGGCACCTGCATGTCGACGAAGAAGTAGGCGCGCGCGAACGAGAACAGCACCAGCAGCTGGTCCTCGCCCAGGAGCAGCGCATCGAGGTAGAGCTCGCCGCGCTCGTTCTGCAGGATCGGCACCGCGAACGGCAGGTCCTGGTGCGCGTTGATCACCCGGCCGACCAGGTAGGCGCCCTTGTTGCGGAACAGGAGCGAGTCCAGCACCTGGATCTGCAGGTCCGGCTCGGCGCGCAGCGGCCGCGGAAAGCGAGCGCGCAGCGCTTGAAGCACGCTGCGCAGGTCGCGGTGCAGGTCCTCCCAGGGGTTGGCGAGGCCGAGGCCCGCCGCGATCGCGCGCAGCGTTGCGCGCAGCCCGCTCTTCCGCGGGTAGAAGCAGCGGTAGGTTGGCCGCTCGCCCTCCAGGTGCTCGGTGGCGACGGCCGGGCGCCAGAAGATGAACTCGTTGTGGTAATAGCGCCGATGCAGCACCTGGCAGGCGACCGAGTTGTAGAACGTCTCGGCGCACTCCGGCTGGCGGTGCTCGTGAAGCAGCGCGATGTAGGCCTGCTTGATCGCCGGCCACAACGACTCGTCGCGCTCCGCCTCGGGGTGGCGCGCCAGCAGCGCGTCCACCGCTTCCTGCACCCGCAGGTCGTACATCTGGATGCGCTCGCGCGCGAGGCCGCGCATCTCGGGCCAGGCGGCGCGCTCGAACAGGTGTTTCGCGTCGATCGCCGCCTGGCGGAACAGCCGGTAGTGGCGGTCGAACCCGGCGAGGATGGCGCGCGCGATGTCCTGCGGCAGGCTCGAGCGCCTGTCCTCGAGCGGCGCCACCTTTTCGGCCGCGTGCCTCACGCGGCGGCGAGCTTCGCCTTCCTGCTTTCGTCGAAGAACTGCTCGTCCTCGGTCGAGCCGTGCAGCGCCGTGGTCGAGGCATTCCCGCCGGTGACCACCTGGGTGATCTCGTCGAAGTAGCTGGTGCCGACCTCGCGCTGGTGCTTGACCGCGGTGAAGCCCTTCTCCGCGGCGGCGAACTCCTTCTGCTGCAGCTCGACGAACGCGCTCATGTTCTGCCGCGCGTAGCCGTAGGCGAGCTCGAACATGGAGTAATTGAGCGCGTGGAAGCCGGCGAGCGTGATGAACTGGAACTTGTAGCCCATCGCGCCCAGCTCGCGCTGGAATTTCGCGATCGCCGCGTCGTCGAGGTTGCGCTTCCAGTTGAAGGACGGCGAGCAGTTATAGGCGAGCATCCTGTCCGGGAACCGGTCGCGGATCGCCTCCGCGAAGCGCTTGGCGAAGACGAGGTCCGGCGTACCGGTCTCGCACCACACCATGTCGGCGTACTCGGCGTAGGCCACTCCCCTGGAAATCGCCTGCTCGATGCCGTTCTTCACCCGGTAGAAGCCCTCCGCGGTGCGCTCGCCGGTGAGAAACGGCCGGTCGTTCTCGTCCACGTCGGAGGTGAGCAGGCTTGCCGCCTCGGCGTCGGTGCGCGCGAGCAGGAGCGTCGGAACCCCGGCGACGTCGGCCGCGAGGCGGGCCGCGACGAGCTTTTGCACCGCCTCCCGCGTCGGCACCAGCACCTTGCCGCCCATGTGCCCGCACTTCTTCACCGCGGCGAGCTGGTCCTCGAAGTGCACGCCGGCAGCGCCCGCCTCGATCATGGCGCGCATCAGCTCGTAGGCGTTGAGCACGCCGCCGAAGCCGGCTTCCGCGTCGGCGACGATCGGTGCGAAGTAGTCGATCGAGCCTGCCTTTGCTTCTTCTCCCTCGCCCTCCATCCACTGGATCTGGTCGGCGCGGGCAAGCGCGTTGTTGATGCGCTTCACGACGGTCGGCACGGAGGACACGGCGTACAGCGACTGGTCCGGATACATCTGCAGCGAGTCGTTGGCGTCCGCCGCGACCTGCCAGCCCGAGAGGTAGATCGCCGGCACCCCCGCTTTCACCTGTTGCACTGCCTGGTTGCCGGTGAGCGCGCCGAGCGAATTGACGAAGGGACGCTCGTGCATCAGGCGCCAGAGCTTCTCGGCGCCGCGCCGCGCGAGCGTATGCTCGACGCGCACGCTGCCCCGCAGGCGCACCACGGCCTCAGCGCGGTAGCCGCGCTTCAGGCCCTTCCAACGCGCGTTCGTCGCCCAATCCTTCTCGATTGCCTCGATCTCTTGTTGTCGCTGGTGCACGGTAAGTCTCCGAAGAAGGGGGAACCCCCAAAGTCTGGGCACACCCATGGCGCACGACAACACGCCAAGCGGCGCATTCCGGGGGTAACAAAACAAGGGTTTACAGTGGGTTACGGGGTCCGCGTTTCAGAATGCGGAGTCGACTTTCAAATATTGTTGCTCTGCCGCAAACGAAGGCTCTATGCCGCGATCGCGGTTCGTCCCACGTACACCGTATTGGCGGCGTCGCGGTTTTGCAGCGGGTTGTGGAACGTGACGACGTGCGTTTCCGACTGCGCGAAGGCCTTGCGCAGCGCGG
>DATKAX010000027.1:0-2191 GCA_035514595.1 Burkholderiales bacterium | reverse complement strand
GTCAAGCGCGGCATCGGCCAGCTCGACGGCGTGTCCTATGAGGAAGTGCGCTACGAGGGCTACGGCATCGGCGGCGCGGCGGTGATCGCCGATTGCCTCACCGACAATCGCACGCGCACGGTGGCCGAGGTGCGGCACGCGTTCACCAAGCACGGCGGCAACCTCGGCTCCGACGGCTCGGTGGCGTATCTGTTCAAGCATTGCGGGCAGTTCGTGTTCGCACCCGGCACGGACGAGGAAAAGCTGATGAACGCCGCGCTCGAGGCTGGCGCCGAGGACGTGGTGGCGAGCGACGACGGCTCGATCGAGGTACTGTGCCCGCCGCACGATTTCCATGCAGTGAAGGCAGCGCTGGAAGGCGCCGGGTTTAAGCCGGAACTCGCCGAGGTGACCCTGAAGCCTGGTGCGGACGCGGTGCTCGCCGGGGCCGATGCGCAGCGCATGAGGAGCCTGCTCGATGCGCTCGAGGGCCTGGACGACGTGCAGGACGTCTACACCACCGCGGTGCTCGAGGACGCGTGAGGATCCTCGGCATCGATCCCGGCCTGCAGGTCACCGGGTTCGGCGTCATCGACAAGAGCGGCCAGCGTCTCGCCTACGTCGCGAGCGGCCGCGTGCGCTCGGGCAGAGGCACGCTCGCCGAGCGGCTGAAGGTCCTGCTCGAAGGCCTTGCCGAGGTGATCGCAGCGCACCGGCCGCAGCAGGTGGTGATCGAAAAAGTGTTCGTCAACGTCAATCCGCAGTCCACGCTGGCGCTGGGCCAGGCGCGCGGCGCGGCCATCTGCGCGGCGGTGTTCGCGGGGCTCCCGGTCGCCGAGTACACTGCGCTGCAAGTCAAGCAGGCGGTGGTCGGCAACGGCCAGGCAAAAAAACCCCAGGTGCAGCACATGGTGAAAAGGCTGCTCGCGCTCGCGGGCGAACCCGGCCCGGATGCGGCCGATGCGCTCGCCTGTGCCATCTGCCACGCGCACGGTGCGCGCCTTGGCCGGCTCTCGACCCGCGGCCTGCGCATGCGGCGCGGGAGGCTGGCGTGATCGGAAGGCTCTCGGGCAAGCTCGCCGCCAAGCATCCGCCGCAGGTGATGGTGGACTGCAACGGCGTCGGCTACGAGCTCGACGTGCCGATGAGCACGTTCTACAACCTGCCGGCCACGGGCGAGCCGGTGACGCTGCACACGCACCTGGTGGTGCGCGAAGACGCGCAAGCTCTCTATGGCTTTTACACACTGGAGGAGCGCGCCGCGTTTCGCCAGTTGATCCGCATCGCCGGCGTCGGCGCGCGCACCGCGCTCGCCGTGCTATCCGGAATGTCGGTGACCGAACTTGCCCAAGCCGTGGCGCTGCAGGAGTCGGCGCGCCTGACGAAAGTGCCCGGCATCGGCAAGAAGACCGCGGAGCGGCTGCTGCTCGAGTTGAAGGGCAAGCTTGCCGAGGCGGCGAAGCCCGCGGGTTCGGCTGGATCGGACGTCCTGAACGCGCTGCTCGCGCTGGGCTACAGCGAGAAGGAGGCGCTGGCGGCGACGCAAGGGCTCGCGCCCGGGCTCGGTGTCGCGGAAGGGATCCGCGCCGCGCTCAAGACCCTGGCCCGGCCGTGAAGGCTAGAAGCGCACCACCGCGTTGATCGACCAGAGGTCGGAACGCACTCCGTTCGGGTCGTCGTTGAGGCGGCCGAAGCTGTTGTAATCCAGGCGCAGCCCGACGCGATCGCTCAGGTCGTACTGCCCGCCGACGCCCCACAGCACCATGGGCCGATACCTTGGAAGCGTGGAACTGAACCCGTTCTGAATCCCGGTCCCGCTGCCCGCGGCGTCCGGGCTCGCCTCGGGCGAGGCGAGCGACAGGCCCACCCGTCCCTGCAGCGAGAATGCGTCGCCCAGCGGCAGCACGCCGGTGCCCGAAAGCGTCCAGGCGCTCGAGCGGTAGCCGAACCGCTGCTCGGCGTACGCGGCCGGCGTCCCGTCGGGGCCGTTGCGGCCGAGGTCCGAGTAGCCGAACTCCACGCCCCAGTTGCGGGTGAAGCGGTAGCCGCCGAAATGGCGGTAGCCGATGTCGGTGTCCTCCGCAGCCGTGGGCGCAGGCCGCAGGCCGCCGCCCAGATACCAGCCCGATCCCGGCACCTCGCCCTGGGCGAGCGCCGCCGGCGTCCAGACAGTGGCCATGCACAAAGCGGCGAGGCAGGGGGCGAGCTTCAT
>DATKAX010000026.1:0-3623 GCA_035514595.1 Burkholderiales bacterium | reverse complement strand
CTCGTCGGCGCCGCCGCGCGCGAAATCGAGGAACTGGGCGATCACGGCGTCGATCTCGTCGATGTCGGCGATCATCGCGGCGGCGGCGGCCGGGTCGGCGCCGCTCATCTCGAGCGCGAGGCGCAGGCGCGAGAGCGGCGTGCGCACGTCGTGCGAGATGCCGGCGAGCACCATGGCGCGCTCGCGCTCCATCCCCGCGAGGTCGGCGGCCATGCGGTTGAACGCGGCGGCGAGCGCGCGCAGCTCGCGCGGACCCTCCTCGGCAAGCGGCTGGTGGGCTTCCCCGCGTCCCAGCCGCCCGGCGGCGCGGGTGAGCGCGGCGAGCGGCCGCGCGGCGAAGGAGGCGATGAGGAAGGCGCCGGCGAGCGCGATCGCGAGCAGCGCCGCGAGCCAGCCGAGCCACTGCAGGCCGAAGGCCGGCTCCAGGCGCTCGCGCGGCAGCATCACCCAGAACTCGTCGCTGTCGATGTAGAAGCTCACCCACAGGCCCTCCTCGTCGTCGCGCACGTAGGCGAGACGCGTGGCCTCGCCGAGCGCGGCGCGCACGCGGCGCGCGACGCGCTCGAGCAGCGGATCATCGGGGAACGGCTCGAGGCTCTCGGCCGCGGTGGCCGGGAACACGCGCAGCCCCTCGGCCTCGTTCAGCTCGATCAGCAGCTCGCGGCGGCGGAAGGGGTCGGCGTTGACCAGCGCCGCGCGCGTCAGGTTGACCGTGGTGGCCATCTGCTGCGCCAGCTCGCGCGAGCGCGGCTCGCGCTCGTAGAGGCGGTAGAGCTGGAAGGAGGCGAGCACCGCGGTGACGATCAGGGCCGCGATCAGCAGGAACGACCGGGCGAAGAGCGTCACTGGGCGGAGGTCTCGTTCTCCCGGTCGGGGACGAACACGTACCCGAATCCCCACACCGTCTGGATGTGCTTCGGGCGCGAAGGATCGTCCTCGACGATCTTCCTCAGGCGCGAGATCTGCACGTCGATGGAGCGGTCGAACACCTCGTACTCGCGGCCGCGCGCGAGCTCCATCAGCTTGTCGCGCGACAGCGGCTGGCGCGGGTGCTGCACCAGGACCTTGAGCACCGAATACTCGCCGGTGGTGATCGGCACCGGCTTGCCGTCGCGCGTGAGCGAGCGCGTGGCGAGGTTGAACTCGAAGCGGCCGAAGCGCTGCAGCTCGCCGCCCGCGGCCGGGGCGCCGGGCGGGCCGGCGGGCGCGCGGCGGCGCAGCACCGCGTTGATGCGCGCGAGCAGCTCGCGCGGGTTGAACGGCTTGGGAAGGTAGTCATCGGCGCCCATCTCGAGCCCGACGATGCGGTCGACGTCGTCCCCCTTGGCGGTGAGCATCACGATCGCCGGCGCGGCGCTCTGCGCGCGCAGGCGGCGGCAGATCGCGAGGCCGTCCTCGCCCGGCAGCATCAGGTCGAGCACCACGAGGTCGTAGCGCTCGCGCGCGAGCTGCTTGTCCATGGCGGGGGCGTCGGGCACCGCCTTCACCTCGTAGCCTTCGCCGCCGAGGTAGCGCACCAGCAGCTCGCGCAGGCGCTGGTCGTCGTCGACGATGAGGATCCGGGTCTTGAGCTCTGGCATGGGAGGGCAATACATTGTTACAAAAATCGCGCCCGGCGGCAGCCGGGGCCGAGCCGATGCGCGTAACATTCCGGCTCCATGAAACTGCGGCTTCTCTGCCTGGCGCTCGCCGTGGCCGCGTGCAGCGCGGCGGCGCAGCCGTTCAAGCGCCCGGACGGGCGCTTCAAGCCGCAGCCCGAGCAGATGAGCCAGGAGGAGCGCCAGCGCCTGCGCGAGGACATGCGCGACGCCTACCGCAGCCGGCCGCCGCGCGGCGAGCGCCAGCGCGAGATGTCGCCCGAGCAGCGCGACAAGCTGCGGCGCGACATCCAGGACGCCAACCGCGAGCTCAGGCGCTAGGCGCGCGGCGCGGCATCGCCCGCGGCGCTGCCGCGCTCGGCCGGATCGTTGGCGGCCGGTCCCGAGGCGTAGAAGCGGAAGGTGTTCTTGCCGCTCTGCTTGGCGGCGTACATCGCGGTGTCGGCGTGCTTCATCAGCGCCGCGCCGTCGGCGGCGTCGTCCGGATACACGCTGATGCCGATGCTCGCGGTGACGCGCGCCTCGCCGCCGGCAAGCCGGTAGGGCTGCGTCATCGCGGCAAGCAGCTTGCGCGACACCGCCTCGATCGGCGCCAGATCCTGCAGCTCCTCGAGCACCACCAGGAACTCGTCGCCGCCGAAGCGCACCACCAGATCGCCGGCGCGCAGGTGCGCGCGCAGCCGCCGTCCCACCTCGACGAGCAGCGCGTCGCCGGCGTCGTGGCCGAACGCGTCGTTGATCTCCTTGAAGCCGTCCAGGTCGAGGAACACCACCGCCAGCTTCGCGTTCTTGCGGCGCGCGCGCTGCACCGCCTGCTCGAGCGACGGGCCGAGGCTCGCGCGGTTCGCGAGCCCGGTGAGCGGGTCGCTGTAGGCGAGCGACGCGATGCGCTCGCGCGCCAGCGCGATCTCGGTGATGTCCCTGCCCACCCCGCGGTAGCCGAGGAAGCTGCCGTCGACTGCAAAATGCGGCTCGCCGCTGACGGCGAAGTGCTTGATGCCGCCCTCGGGCACGAGCCGCGCGAACTCGAAGTCGCGGAACGGCAGGTGCTGCTCGAGCGCCGCGCGGTGCGCCGCCCAGCCGGCCTCGTCCGGGCTCTCCGAGGGGATCTCCCAGGCCGCCTTGCCGAGCACGCCGCGTCCCATGTAGGCGACCGGATAGCTGGGCCCGTGCACCAGCTCGCACAGGCGGTGCGCCGCGTCGGTCTCCCAGAAGAAATCCGAGGACATCTGGGTCAGGCTGCGGAAGCGCGCCTCGCTCTCGCGCAGCGACTCCTCCGCCTGCTTGCGCTGCAGGAACTGGCCGACCTGGCTGCCGATGACGCGCGAGGCCTGCACCAGCCGAGGGTCCGGCTCGCGCACCTCGCGGCTGTGGAACACGAACACGCCGATCGGCCTGCCTTCGGACAGGGCCGGAAACAGGAACGCGCCGCGCATGCCGACGCTCAGGCCGAGCTTTGCCTTGGTGCGCGGGTCCTTCTCGAGGTCGCGGATCCACAGCGGCTGGTTTTCCGAGTACACCATGCCGACCAGCCCGTCGCCCGGCGAGTACGAGAGCTTGCGCGAGGCGGCGATGAACTCGTCGAGCCCGGGAAGGTCGGCCGCCCAGTGCGTCTCGAGGGTGAGCGCCTTGGCCGCGTCGCGCCAGCGGAAGTAGCGCCCGCAGGCCCAGCCCTCGGTCTCGCAGGTGGCCTGCATCACCGCCTGCAGCCCCTGGGCGGCGCTCTCGGCCTCCGACAGGCGCGTCGCCACGGTGTGCTCCAGGCGCAGGATCTGCTCGCCGCGCTTCTGCGCGGTGACGTCCCGGCCCACGCCGCGGTAGCCGACGAAGCGTCCTTCGGCGTCGAACACCGGCTCCCCGCTTACGCTCACGTAGCGCGAGCTTCCGTCGGGCATGCTGCGCCACATGAGCACGTCGTAGAAGGGCCGGCGCGCCTCGAGGTCGGCGCGGTGGGCGTCCCAGCCGCCCTCGGCCTCCAGGCCGGTGTCCCAGCGTCGAGCGCCCATGAGCTTGCGGCGCAGCGAC
>DATKAX010000025.1:0-2508 GCA_035514595.1 Burkholderiales bacterium | reverse complement strand
TTGCCGAAGCGCATCTCCTTCCAGTAGCCCTCGAAGGCCTTGCGCACGGTGTCCGGGGCGCCGCAGACGAAGAGTCCCAGCTCGATCGCCTGCTCGATGCTGACGTCGCCGAACATCTGCGCCTTCGCCTTCATCACGTTCTTCAGCGACTCGCGCGAGGTGTAGCCCGGCGGCAGCAGCATCTCGAGCGGCATGCGCACGTAGACGTTGCGAAACGCTTCGAAATGCGCCTTGGCCTCTTCCCTGGCTTTCTGGTCTGAAGAAGAAACATAGACGGGGATCGCCCAGCCGAGCTGGCGATCCTCGGCCGTGTAGCCGTAGCCCGAGCAGGTGTCGCGGTACATCTTGAGGTAGCGGCCGACGACCTTCGCCGGGCTGAAGGTCTGCAGGTAGGTGTAGCGCCGCTCGGGATGCGAGGCCCAGTCGATGGTCTCTTTGCTGCCCTGCGAGGGGATCCAGATCGGCGGGTGCGGCTTCTGGTACGGCCGCGGCCAGAGGTTCACGTAGGGCACGCGGTAGTGCCGTCCCTCGAAGGGGAACGGCCCGGGCCGGGTCCAGGCCTGGACGATCAGGTCGTGCGCCTCGTGGAAGCGATCGTGCGAGAAGGTCGGGTTGACGCCGAAGGTGTGGTACTCAGCGCCGATGCCGCGCACGAAGCCGCTGATGAGGCGCCCGCCGGAGAGCACATCGATCATCGCGTGCTCCTCGGCCACCGTCATCGGGTGCGAACGCAGCGGCAGCGCGCTGCCGAGGATCGCGATCTTGCAGCGCGAGGTGCGCCGCGCCAGCGCGGACGCGGTGACGATCGGCGAAGGCATCAGCCCGTACGCGGTCTGGTGGTGCTCGTTCACCGCCAGCACGTCGAAGCCGAGCTGCTCGCCGTACTCCAGCTCGTCGAGGTAGCGGTTGTAGAGCCGGTGGCCCTTCTCCGGGTCGAAATTGCGGTTCGGCAGCGTCACCCACACCGTGCCGTTCTTCTTCGCCGCGTCGAGATCAAGGTCGGCGTACGGCATCAGGTGGAACAGCACTATCTGCATACGATGTCCACGAACTCCCCGGGCTTCTCCGCGTGCGGCAGATGGCCGCAGTCGCGCAGGATATGAATTTCCGCTTTTGGCATCAGCCGTTTCAACTCGGCGGAAATCTGCACTGGAAGAATTCGATCTTCGGCTCCCCAGACGATCTTCACCGGCACATCGATGCGGTGCAGCCACTTCGGCAGGTGCGGGTCGTGCAGCCTCGGCTCCCACGCCAGGCGCGCGGTGGTGTGGCGGTTCTTGAGGGCAATGTCGAGCGCTTCGGGCGTAATCGGCTCGGCAAGCCGCGCCTCGGCAAGCTTCGGGTCGTGGAACAGGCTGCGCACCGTCTCTTCCGGCGGCATCAGGAAGATGTCCGCGGGGCGCGCCTCGGGCGAGGCGATGCCGGCGGGCGCGACCAGCACCAGCGAGGCGATGCGCGAAGCGTCGCGCACCGCCATCTCGAGCGCCACCCATCCGCCCATCGAGCTTCCCACGAGGTGGACGTTCTCCAGATCCAGCCGGCGAAGGAAATCGAGATAGAAGTAGGCGAGGTCGTGGATGTTCTCGAGCCACTCGGGCTCATCCGACAACCCGTAGCCCGGGTGCTCGGGCACCAGCACGTCGAAGCGCGCGGCGAGCTTCTCCATGAACGGCAGGATGACCGGCGCGCCGCTCGCGCCGTGCAGGAAAACGAGCGGCTCGCCGGCGCCGCCGCGGCGCAGGCGCGTCCTGCAGCCGTCGACCTCGACGAAGCTCTCGCTGAATGTCATGCCTTGCGCCGCTTCCGGGTAACGCCCGATTCGGCGATGGTGACCGGGATCTCGGCGAAGTTCATCGGCGCCATGACGTGCGCGCCGGCGACGCCGGGGATCTCGGCGAGCTCCTGCAGCACTTCGATGCAGATCCTGCGCCCCTCGAGCCTCGGGTCGGAGGCGCCTTCGAGGCGCTCGACGATCGCGTCGGGGATGCGCGTGCCGAACAGCTTCTCGCGCATCCAGCGCGCCGAGCGCGCCGAGGGGATCGGCGCCACGCCGATCAGGATCGGCAGCTCGATCCCCGCCTCGCGCAGCCGCGCCGCGTACCTGCGCACCACGCCCATGTCCATGCAGAACTGGGTCTGCACGAAGTCGGCGCCCGCCGCCGCCTTGGCGGCGAGCCCCTTCGGCTCCCAGCCGGGCTCCGGGTCGACCGGCACGTCCGCCGCGCCGAGGAACAGCTGGACCCTCCCTTCGATCGCGGTTCCCGAGGGCAGCCGGCCGTGCTCGCGCATCGCGTGCGCGGTGGCGAGCAGGCCCCGGCTGTCGAGGTCGTAGACCGGCTTGGTGTCGGGCTGGTCGCCGGCCTTCGGGTCGTCGCCGGCGAGGACCAGGACGTTGTGGATGCCGAGCGACGCGGCGCCCAGCAGATCGCCCTGCAGCGCGATGCGGTTGCGGTCGCGGCAGGTCATCTGGAAGATCGGCTCGATGCCGCTTTGCACCAGGAAGTGCGC
>DATKAX010000024.1:0-3916 GCA_035514595.1 Burkholderiales bacterium | reverse complement strand
CCATGAAACCGTCGCCAAGGAACTGGTTGATCGTGCCTTCGTAGCGATGGATCTCGCCTAGCGAGAGTTCGAAAACTGGTTGACTACTACGTGCATAGCATCGGCGCCCAGTCGGTCAGCGAGCGCCGTGGAACCTGCGATCGGCCGTCACGGCCAGTTTCATCCGCCGCGCCGGCGCACGGTGATCTCGTAGGTCGCGGGCGCGCCGCCCCGCGCCGCGGCGGCGAGTACGACGGCAACGAGACCGGCGATCAGGAGCGGCACGTGCGCAACATCCGGGGTTCGCGCCTGCGCGCGCTGTGCGCTGCCGCACGGCAATGCGCGCCAGCGGTGCGGCCGGAAGCCGCTACGCCGCGAGCGGCGTCACGTCTTCATCCTCCCGGAACTGACCGGCGGCGGATTCGCTGGCCGCGAACCGGCGCTCGGCTTCCCGCCAGTTCGCCACCTGCCACCAGCCTTCCAGGAAGGCGGGCCGGCGGTTCTGGTGCTTCAGGTAGTAGGCATGTTCCCAGAGGTCGTTGACCAGGACCGGGGACATGTCCTGCTGCAGCGGATTGTCGTGGCCGGGCGTCGTCAGCACCAGGAGCTTGCAGCCGTCGCGCCGCGTCCGCGCCAGCCAGACCCAGCCCGAGCCGAACAGCTTCGCGCCCGCGGCGTCAAACTCGGCCTTGAATTTCTCCACACTGCCGAAATCGCGGCGCAACGCATCGGCCAGCGGCCCCGCGGGCGCGCCGCCACCCGCGGCCGACATCGCCCGCCAGTACATGCTGTGATTCACGTGCCCGCCCGCGTTGTTGTGCACGCTCGCGCGCGCCGCCGCCGGCACCTTTCCCAGATTGCGCAACAGCCAGACTGCCGGCCGCTCGCGCAGGCCGGGAAGCGATTCGAGCGCGGCATTCAGATTCGCCACGTAGCCGGCGTGGTGCTTGCCGTGGTGCAGTTCCATGGTGCGCGCGTCGATGTGGGGCTCGAGCGCGGCGTAGTCGTAGGGTAATGCCGGCAACAGGTGTTTCATGATTGCGCTCCGTCCCGCCGCTAGCGCGGCCGCGCCGCCGCGTACAGCGGCATCACCGTCGGCAGCAGCGATTGGATCGTCTGCACGCGGCTGGCGTCGGTCGGATGGCTGCTCAGGAATTCGGGCGGCTGCGCGCCGCTCTTCGCCTTGATCATCTTCTGCCACAGGCTCACACCGGCGCGCGGGTCGTAGCCGCCCCGCGCCATGAGCTCCAGGCCCATGCGGTCGGCTTCGTTCTCGTCGGTGCGGCTGAAGCGCGTGGCGACGAGCGCCTGGTAGCCCACGGCGGCGACGTCGGCCGAACCCTGCCCGAGGCCGAGCAGCGCGGCGCCGAGGCCGATGGCGGTCTGCGCGGCGATGGCCTGCGACACCTGCTCGCGCGAGTGCTCGCGCAGGGCATGCGACATTTCATGTCCGATGACGACCGCGAGCTCGTCGTCGCCCAGCTCGAGCCGCCTGGCGAGCCCGCTGTACACCATGATCCTGCCGCCGGGCATGACGAACGCATTGATCTGCTCGCTCGTAATGACGTTGACTTCCCATTTCCAGCCCGGCGCGTCGGGACGGAAGATCTTCGTCTGCGGCGTGAGGCGCCCGGCAATCGCCTTCACCCGCTGCAGCAGGGCCTTGTCCTGGTTGAGCGCGCCCTTTGCGGCCGCGTCCGCCTTCAGCTTGGCGTAGCCCTGCGCCGCCGCCTGGTCCAGCTCCTGCGACGACACAAGCAGCAATTGCTTGCGCTCGGCGCCGACCGCGCCGCCGGCGGTGGTGCTCGCGCAGCCGCCGAGCATCGCCGAAGCGGCAATGCCCAGCGCCATGGCGGCGATTACGCGGCGCGCGGCCATATCGTGCCTGCGCTATTTCTTGTCTTTGCCGACCTGGTTGCCGATGACGCCGCCGATCACCGCGCCACCAACCGTGCCCACGGTGCTGCCCCCCGTGAGCACCGCGCCGCCGATCGCGCCGGCACCGGCGCCGACCGCGGTGCTCTTGTCCCGAGACGACATGCCGCTGCAGGCGCCCAGGCCGAGCAGCAGTGCCGCGGCGAGCGAACCGATTGCAAGTCTTTGCATCGTTTTCATGGAGCTGTCCTTTTACTTGAGACGCAGGTCGTTCTTGACGGAGGTGACGCCGCCGACGCCTTTGGCCACCGTCCCGGCCTGGGCGCCGCAAATGCAGCGACTACGAGTTTCGAAATGAGTTTCATGGTGTGTTTTGCTTTGTGTATGCACGCAGCAGCCTAGTCAACGGCGCACGTCCGGTCTGTGCGTTGGCACGCCAAGGGGCGCTATGCACGGCCGTACACTGAACCCGCGCGACGGATAGGAAAATCAATCCGGGACCGCCCGCGCAACGTTTCATGAAGCGTCCGCTTTCGCGCTCGCAGCGTCGCACAATGGCGCTTATGTCGCGTCGCGGGCCATTATTGGAAAAACGCGGCGACGTTCCTCGCAATGATCGTCGCCCTCGCGGCGATGCGCCTGCCTCGCCCCAGGCCGGACGCAAGCGCTTCGGCGCCCGGCCTGTGGCACGGAATGTCGCACGGCCTGAGCTTTGTCTGGCGCAACCCGCTGCTCAAGCTGGCCCTCGGCCTCGAGGTCGTGGGCGGGCTCTTCGGCCACAACGTCACGCTGATCACCATCATCGCGCGCGATGTCATCGGCACCGGCCCCGAAGGCCTCGGCCTGCTGCTGAGCGCCCTCGCTGCCGGCGCGTTGCTGGCGATGGCGTTCATGGTGGCGTTCCAGGTGAAGCGCCACCTGGACGTGATCCTCGCCGCCGGCGCGGCCTATACCGTCCTGCTCGCGGCCTTCGCGCTTTCGCCATGGCTCGGGCTGTCGATGATTCTGCTGTTCGCGCTCGGTGCCGCCGACGGCGCGTGGGCCGTCACGCGCAACACGCTGGCGCAGCTGCTGGTGCCGGACGCGTTGCACGGGCGCGTGATGCCGGTGGTGGTATTGGCCACGCGCGGCAGCGCGCCGCTCGGCCGCCTCCAAGGCGGGGTCCTCGCCGGGCTGGTTGGCGCTCCCGCCGCGGTGCTCCTCGGGGCCGCGGTGATAGGCGCCGCCGTGTTACGCTCGTGGCGGCTGCGCTTGCCGAGCACCGTCTAACCGCATGGAGAAATAAAATGATCCCCTCGAAGCACGCGCTCCGCTACTCCTTTATTGCAGGCCTGGCATTCGCCATTGGGGCCGGTTCGCTCCACGCGCAGATCCGCCGGCAGCCGACGCAGGCACAGAGCGCGCCCGCCGATATCGCCTTGCAGGTCGGGACGAAGAAATACGAATTCAGTGGCCAGGGCGAGTGCAAGGCTGCCGCGCAGGCGAGCCTTTACGGCATCAATGCGGCCCTGTATATGGTAGAGCACAGGGCGGGCGGCCGCTCGCTTAAGCTGACGCTGTGGCAGCCGAAGAACGGTTCAGCCGAAATGATGCGGCTCGATGTCTCGGAGGGCTCGAGCCGATACGAGGTCGACACCGTCAAGGCCGGCGGGAAGCGCGACGCCAAGGGCTCAGGCAAGACGACGTTGCAGAAATCCGGCGCCGGCGGAGTCTTCACGATCGGCGCCGTAGCGGCAAGCGGCGAGAAGATCACCGGCACGATCAAATGCGGTCGTTTCGCGGCGATTCATGCCGAGGGAGGCTGAATGAAAGCCGCTTTCTTGTTTGCTTTGCTCGTCGCCGCGCACGCCACCGCGGCGGCCCCGCGTTCACGATCCCGTTCCATACCGAGCGCTACGGAGGGCAGGAAACCAAGGCGTCGCGGCGGCTGAAGGCACCGCCGTGGAGGACGCTCGACTCCAAGGACCAGCAGTTCTGCGCGGCGGGGAAATTCCACCAGCGCGGCGAGACGCCCCTCAAGGCGCCTTGGGGAATCTGCGGCTGACCTTGGCATGACCACGAG
>DATKAX010000023.1:0-2985 GCA_035514595.1 Burkholderiales bacterium | reverse complement strand
GTCGTCGCCGGCGAGGACCAGGACGTTGTGGATGCCGAGCGACGCGGCGCCCAGCAGATCGCCCTGCAGCGCGATGCGGTTGCGGTCGCGGCAGGTCATCTGGAAGATCGGCTCGATGCCGCTTTGCACCAGGAAGTGCGCGGCGGCGAGGCTGGAGAGATGGACCTTGGCGCCGGCGCCGTCGGTGACGTTGACCGCGGCGGCGAGGCCTTTCAGCGGCATGGCGCGGCGCAGGAACTCCGCCGGGTCGGTCGATACCGGCGGCGTGATTTCCGCGGTCACGACGAAGTCGCCGCCGCGCAGCCGCGCCTGCAGTTCGCTCGCCGCGCGCCGCTCGGTCGTCATGGAGCCGCGCATCTTATCATCGGGATTCGTCCCACCCCGAGCGCGTTTCGCCATGCCGGAGCTGCCCGATCTCACGGTCTATCTCGAGCGTCTCGCGGAGCGCGTCGCCGGCCGGCGCCTGGCCGCGATCCGGCTGCTCGAGCCTTTCCTGCTGCGCAGCGCCGTGCCGCCGATCGCCGCCGCCGAGGGGCGCACGGTCGTCGCGCTGCGCCGGCTCGGCAAGCGCATCGTCATCTCGCTGGAAGGCGAGCTGCACCTCGTGCTGCACCTCATGATCGCCGGCCGCCTGCGCTGGGTCGAGAAGGACTCCAGGCCGAGGAACACGCGCGCCCTGCTCGAGTTCGAGAACGGCACGCTCGCCATCACCGAGGCCGGCACCCGGCGCCGCGCGTCGCTGCACCTGGTGCAGGGCGAAGCTGCCCTGCAGGCGATGGATCCAGGCGGTGCCGATGTTCTCTCGATCGACCTCGAAGCTTTTTCCGCCCTGATAAAAAAGGAAAACCACACGCTAAAACGTGCCCTCACCGACCCGCGCCTGTTCTCGGGCATCGGCAACGCGTACTCGGACGAGATCCTGCATCGCGCGTGGCTTTCGCCGCTCGCTCTCAGCTTTCATCTGCATGAACAAGAAATACAACGTCTGTTCGAAGCGGCCCGCGAGACGCTGCGCGAATGGACCGAGCGGCTGAGGCGCGAAGCGGGAGCCGGCTTTCCGGAGAAGGTCACCGCCTTCCGCGAAGGCATGGCGGTGCACGGACGCTACGGCAAGCCCTGCCCCGCCTGCGGCGCGCCGGTGCAGCGCATCGTGTACGCCGAGAACGAGACCAACTACTGCGCGCGCTGCCAGACCGGAGGCAGGATCCTTGCCGACCGCGCGCTCTCGCGCCTGCTCAAGAAGAGCTGGCCGCGCTCGATCGACGAATCGGGCTGATTCCTACCACCCGATCGCGTTCGGCAGCCACAGCGCGATCTGCGGGAAGGCGTAGAGCAGGCCCAGGCCGATGGCCTGCATGCCGATGAACGGGATCACCCCGAGGTAGAGCTGGCGCGTGGTCACCTCGGGCGGCGCCACGCCGCGCAGGAAAAAGAGCGCCCAGCCGAATGGCGGCGTGAGGAACGAGGTCTGCAGGTTGACGCAGATCAGCATCGCGAGCCACACCAGGTTCACGTCCTGCGCGACGAACACCGGCAGGAACAGCGGCACCGCGATGTAGCTGATCTCGATCCACTCGATGAAGAAGCCGAGCACGAAGATCAGCAGCATCAGGAACGCGATGTCCGCCGCCACGCCCCCGGGCAGGAACGCGAACATGTCGCTGATCAGGTCCTCGCCGCGCAGCCCGCGGAAGGCGAGCGCGAATACCTGCGCGCAGATCAGGATGAACATCACCATGGCGGTGATGCGCGTGGTGGCCTGGACCGTGTCCCGCAGCACGCGGAACGACAGGCGCCCGGCGAAAGCGGTGACCAGGATCGAGCCAAGCGCGCCCATCGACGCCGCCTCGGTCGGCGCGGCGACGCCACCGATGATCGAGCCGAGCACCGCCAGCACCAGGCTGAGCGGCGGCAGCACCACCAGGAAGAAGCGCTTCCAGAGCTCGCCGCGCGGCATCGCGTCGCGCTCCGCCTTGGGCACCACGGGCACCAGCTCCGGCCTGACCATGCCGAGGATCACGACATAAGTGCAGTACAGCGCCGCGAGCAGCAGCCCCGGCATCACCGCGGCGGCGAACAGCGTCCCGACCGAAAGCTGCAGGATGTCGGAGAGCAGGATCAGGATCAGGCTCGGCGGGATGATCTGGCCAAGCGTGCCCGAGGCGCAGATCGCGCCGCAGGCGACCCCCGGGTGGTAGCCGCGCCGGATCAGCGTCGGCAGCGTGAGCAGGCCCAGCGTGATCACCGTGGCGCCGACGATGCCGGTGGTGGCGCCCATCAGCACGCCCACGGCGATGATGCCGAGCGCCATGCCGCCAGGCAGGCCGCCGGCGAGGTGCCCGACCACCTCCAGCAGGTCCTCGGCGAGGCGCGATTTCTCCAGCATCACGCCCATGAACACGAACAGCGGGATCGCGAGCCACAGGTAGTTGGTGACCACGCCGTAGATGCGCGCGGGCACCAGGTTGAACAGCGTGGTGCCGAAGCCGAGGAAGCCGAACACGAAGCCGGTGGCGGCGAGCGTGAGCGCCACCGGCACGCCCGCCATCAGCAGGACGAAGAACCCGCCCAGCATGAGCAGCGCCAGGACCTCGGTGCCGCTCATCGCTGATTCTTGATTTGCCGGAAAGCCTTCGCGGCCGAGGCGATTCCCTGCAGGAGCAGCAGGGCGAATCCCACCGGCAGCAGCCCCTTCAGGAGATAGCGGTGCGGCAGCCCGCCCGGGTCGGGCGAGCCCTCGTCGATCACGTAGGACTGCTCGACGTAGTGCAGCGACAGCCAGATGAACAGCGCCGAGATGGCGATGACGAGCAGCGCGGAGAGGAGATTGACCCGCTTCTTGTTTCTCTCGGAAAATTTTCCGTAGAGGATATCCACCCGGACGTGCTCTCCGTGCAGCAGCGCGTAGGAGCTGCCGAACAGGATGAGCGGCACCAGCAGGTGCCACTCCAGCTCCTGCGCCCACACCGAGCCGATGCTGAAGAG
>DATKAX010000022.1:0-4743 GCA_035514595.1 Burkholderiales bacterium | reverse complement strand
CGCACCACGCGGTCCTTGTCGTCGCCGTAGTCGGTGGTGCGCAGCCACAGCGCGCCGCCCGCATCGTAGGTCTTGCCGTTGAGCGCCCATTTCCGGACGACCGCTTCGACCTTTCCTTCGGTATAAAGGCTCGACTCGAGGTAGTACACGTCGAATTTCACGCCGAAGGCCTGCAGGTCCGCATCCTGCTCCCTGCGCAGGTAATCGACGGCGAAGCGCCGGATGTCATCCAAACCATCCAAAGATTTGCCGGTGGCGGCAAAGTCCCGTGCAATGTCCTCGATGTACTCGCCGTTGTAGGCCTCTTCCGGCCAGCCGGGATCGCCGGGCTTCCGTCCCCTGGCGCGTGCCTGCACCGACAGCGCCAGCTTCTCGATCTGCGCGCCCGCGTCGTTGTAGTAGAACTCGCGCGTCACGGCGTGGCCCTGGGACTCGAGCAGCGCGGCGATCGCGTCGCCAAGCGCCGCCTGGCGGCCGTGCCCGACGTGCAGCGGTCCGGTGGGATTGGCGGAGACGAACTCGACCTGCACTCGCTCGCCTTTCGCGTGCTTCGCGCGGCCGAAATCCGTGCCCTCCTCGAGCGCGCGGCGCACCGCGGCGTGCTTCGCCGCCGCCTTGAGGCGGAAGTTGATGAACCCGGGGCCGGCGACTTCGGGCTTTTCGAGGAAATCGAGGGAAATCCGGGTGGCGAGGGCATTGGCGAGCTCGCGCGGATTCTTCTTCAGGGCCTTGCCGAGCTGCAGAGCGACGTTCGACGAGAAGTCGCCATGCCCGGCCTGCTTGGGGCGCTCGAGGACGATCGCGATATCGGCGACCTGCGGCGCTTCCTGCGCGAGCGCCTTGCGCAGCGCCTTCTCTATCTCGGCTTTGGGGTCGGTCGCCATGAAAGGGGCCCAATTTTAAGGAGAATTCGGGCTCTGACCCCGAATTCGGCTCAGTCGAACTCGATCGGGTCGACGTCGAGGTGCCAGCGCACCGCGCGCGGCGCGGATGCGTACAGCGCGCCGCTCAGCTCGGCGAGAAAGCTCTGCAGGGCCGGGCGCGAGCTCGATTGCATGACGAGCTGCGCGCGCTCGAATCCCGCGCGCCGCGTGATCACGTGCGCCACCGGGTCGTAGAGCTGCACTTCGGCGGGCGCCTCGACTTGCGCCGCCGCCTCGCGCAGAAAGCGCATCGCGGTCTCGAGCCTGGGCGCCTCGGCGCGCAGCGCCGCCTCGAACACGAACGGCGGGAAGCCGGCGCCGCGGCGCTCGTCGAGCTGCGAGTCGGCGAAGCCGACGAAGTCGTGGCGTGCGAGCGCGTCGAACAGGGGGTGCTCCGGGTAGCGGGTCTGGACCAGGACTTCGCCCGGCCGGCTGCGCCGGCCGGCGCGCCCGGCGACCTGCGACAGCACCGCGAACAGCCGCTCGGCGGCCCGGTAATCGGTGGACACGAGCGCCGAGTCGGCGTTCAGCACCGCCACCAGGGTGAGCGCGGGAAAGTCGTGGCCTTTCGCGAGCAGCTGGGTGCCCACCAGGATGTCGGCTTCGCCGCGCTGGATGCCTTCGAGGGTGCGCTGCAGGTCGGCGCGCCTGCGCGCGCTGTCGCGGTCGATGCGCACGATGCGCGCGCCGGGAAAACGGCCCGCCAACGTCTCCTCGACGCGCTGGGTGCCGCGCCCCATGGGCCGCAGGTCGACGTTGCCGCAAGTGGGGCAGGCGCGCTCGATCGCGCTCTCGGCGCCGCAGTGATGGCAGCGTAGCCGCCGATCGGCCGCATGCAGCACCATGCGCGCGGTGCAGCGCGCGCAGCCCGCGGTCCAGCCGCAGGCCTCGCAGGCGAGGACCGGCGCATAGCCGCGCCGGTTGATGAACACCAGGCTCTGCTCGCCGCGCCCAAGCGTGCGCTCGACGGCTTGCAGGACCGACGGGGAGAAGCCGTGCTCGGCGGGCTCGCGCCGCAGGTCCACGGTGCGCACCTGCGGCAGCCGCGCGCCGGGCGCCGCCCGCGCGGGCAGCTCGAGGCGCTCGTAGCGGCCTGCGCGGTAGTTGTGCCAGCTCTCCAGCGAGGGCGTCGCCGTGCCGAGCACGATCGGGCAGCCGCGGCGCTTTGCGCGGTACACGGCCGCGTCGCGGGCCGAATAACGCAGCCCCTCCTGCTGCTTGAAGGAGCTGTCGTGCTCCTCGTCGACGACGATGAGCGCGAGCCCGGGCAGCGGCGCGAGCACGGCGAGCCGCGTGCCGAGCACGATCGCCGCCTCGCCGCGTGCCGCCTCCAGCCAGGCCGCGGTTCGCGGCACGTCCTCGAGCGCGCTGTGCAGCATCGCGATGCGCGCCTCGGGAAACGCCTGGCGAAAGCGCGCCTCGAGCTGCGGCGTCAGGCTGATTTCCGGCACCAGCACGAGCGCCTGGGCGCCGCGCTGCACCACCGTTGCGATGAGGTGCAGATAGACTTCCGTCTTGCCGCTTCCGGTGATGCCGTGAAGCAGATACGAGCGGAAGCGCCCGAGCGAGGCCGCGATGCGATCGACGGCGCTTTCCTGGTCTTCGCTCAGAACGTGATTCGGAACGAAGCGCGCCGAGCCCGCAGCCTTCGCGGCCTTCAGGACCTTGCGCGGTAACGGCCTCACCGAGCGCAAGCGAGGCGGGAGCGCCGCGATCACAGTCTCGCCCAGCGGACGCTGGTAGTAGCCGGAGAGGAACTGCATCAACTCGAGCCAGTCCGCGGAAAGCCGCGGCGCGTCATCGCGCACCGCGAGGATGGGCTTGAGGCGCGCCGCCGGCAGGGCGCTCGCCGCAGCGGCGCCGATCACCACCCCGAGCCTCTGGCGCGAGCCGAACTGGACCGTCACCCTGTCGCCCGCCGCGACCTCCATGTCCGCCGGCAGCGCATAGTCGAACAGCTTGGCGAGGGGCACATCCAGCGCAACCCGGACACAGGAAATCTCGCGCTCAGGCAATGACTTAGGGATTGTGGATAACTCTGTGGGTAAGCGCTTCATACCGGTGTAATACGGCTCATCCGGCCGCAGTTTCGCCATGCGATCCTGCCCCGGAAGTTGAATTTCCAGTTTTGTATCAGTGTGTTGCGAACGCCTTACTAGGGGAACATTGGCCGCTGGGATTCTCGGGGCGAAAAGCCCACTTTGTGCATAAGTCAATAGGGAGGCGGCCTCTTTTCCAGCTTCATGGCGCGGCTGTAAGTGCGCACTTCGTCTACCAGCGCAGAAACCGATTCGACCGGCGTCTGGGGCAGGATGCCGTGCCCGAGATTGAAAACATGCCCAGGAGCCGCGCCGAAGCGCCCGAGGACTCTGCGGGCGGCTTCCCGTACCTGCGGGGCGGGTGCGAACAACGCGGCCGGATCGAGGTTGCCCTGCAGCGCAACGCGACCGCCCGCGAGACGGCGCGCCTGGGCCGGATCGGTGGTCCAATCAAGGCCGACCGCGTCGCACCCGCACTGCATCATCGAGGCGAGCCAGGGATTTCCGCCCTTGGTGAACAGGATGCTCGGGACGTGCGCGCCCTCATGCTCCTTGGTCAGGCCGTCGAAGATCCTCCGGCAGTAGGAGAGCGAGAAGGTCTCGTAGTCCTCGTGCGCAAGCGTGCCGCCCCAGGTGTCGAAGATCATTACCGCCTGCGCGCCTGCCTCGATCTGCGCGTTGAGATAGTCCGTGACGGCACGCGCATTGACTTCGAGGATGCGATGCAGGAGCTCGGGCCGTGAATAGCGCATGGCCTTGAGCGTGCGCCAGTCGGCGCTCCCGGCGCCTTCGACCATGTAGCAGGCGAGGGTGAAGGGACTGCCGGAAAAGCCGATGAGCGGCACACGGCCGGCGAGCGCGCGCCGGACCTCGCGCACCGCGTCGAGGACGTAGCCGAGCTCGGCCGCGGGGTCCGGGGCCGCGAGCGCGCCGATCGCCGCCTCGTCGCGCAACGGCCGCTCGAAGCGCGGGCCCTCACCTTCGGTGAAGGCCAGCCCCAGTCCCATCGCATCCGGGATCGTGAGGATGTCGGAGAACAGGATCGCGGCGTCCAGCGGAAAGCGCTCGAGGGGCTGCAGCGTCACCTCGGTGGCGAGCGACGGCGTCTTGGCGAGCGCGAGGAAGCTGCCGGCGCGCTGGCGGGTCGCCCTGTATTCCGGCAGATAGCGCCCCGCCTGGCGCATCAGCCACACGGGGGTGTAATCGGTCGGCTGGCAAAGCAGCGCGCGCAGCAGCGTGTCGTTCTTCAGAGCAACCTTCCGGTGATGTACTTCCACTCCGCCGCGCTCACCGGGGTGATCGAGAGCCGGTTGCCCGGCCGCAGCAGCCGCATGCGCGCGAGCGCCTTGTGCTTGCGCAGCTCGGCGAGCGGCACGAGTCGGGTCTTGCGCAGCGCCCGCACCTCGACATTGAACCAGCGCGGCGCCTCCGGCTTCGCCCTGGCGTCGTAGTACGGGCTCGAGCGCTCGAACTGCGTCGCATCGGGATAGGCGGGGCCGGCGACCTCCGCAAGCCCCGCGATTCCCGGCTCGGCGCAGCTCGAGTGGTAGAACAGCACGCCGTCGCCCGCTCGCATCCGGTCGCGCATGAAGTTGCGCGCCTGGTAGTTGCGCACACCGCTCCACGGCGTCGAGCGCCCCGGCGAGGCGAGCACGTCGTCGATCGAGCACTCGTCGGGCTCGCTCTTCATCAGCCAGTAGCGCATGAAAGCGGGATCGGGGTCAGAGCCCGATTTTATAGAAGGTGGCGTTCCCCGCCCGTGCCGGTGGACTCGGCTCCCG
>DATKAX010000021.1:0-5522 GCA_035514595.1 Burkholderiales bacterium | reverse complement strand
GAGCGCGCCTCGCTCGGCCGGTCGTCCATCAGGAAGCGCCCGTCGGCCTCGACGTAGTACTGGCCCGCGATGCGCCCGCCCGCGCCCGCCAGCTCCCACACCAGCAGGCGGTGGCGTCCGACCGCGAGCTCGGCCACGATGCGGTTGGCGGGATCGAGGTACTCAGCGAACACGCGCCGGAACGCCTTGTCGCCGATCGCGGCGCGGTACTCGCGCAGCACCTCCAGGCGCCGCTCGGGCGCGTTCGACAGCGCCGCCGCCGCCTCGATCCTGCCCTGCGCCAGGTGGCCGAGCAGCTCGTGCGCCGCCGCGCGCGCGCTCGACGGGTCGGAGGGCTCGATGGTGGCGGGCGCAACCTGCGCCGCGCACCCGGCCATCAGAAACAGCAATAGAAAAGGAAATCGGGCTCTGACCCCGATTTTCCTCATTTCACCATTACGCCGCGGCGCGCTGGTCGGGGGCCTTGGCGAAGCGCTCGAGCAAGGCGTCGCGCTTGGCGTGGGCGGTGGCAAGGTTCTTCTGCTTGATGTGGCCGAAGCCGCGGATCTCCTCGGGAAGCGAGGCGATCTCGACCGCGAGGGCGTGGTTCTGCGGCGTGAGCCCGGCGAGGAGGCGGCGCACCGTGTCCTCGTACTGCGCGATCAGCGCGCGCTCGGCGCGCCGCTCGGCGGTGTAGCCGAAAATATCGAACCCTGTTCCCCTGAGGCCTTTCAGGTTCTTGAGGATTTTGAACAGAGGAAGAACCCAGGGCCCGAAGCGCATCTTCCTCGGCTCGCCGCTCGTGGGGTCGCGGCGCGCGAGAAGCGGCGGCGCGAGGTGGTACACCACCTTGTAGTCGCCTTCGAACATGGCGCCGATCTTCTTCTCGAAAGCGCCGTCGGCGTGCAGCCGCGCCACCTCGTACTCGTCCTTGTAGGCGAGCAGCTTCGCGTAGTAGCGCGCCACCGCTTCGGCCAGTTTGCTCGAGTTTGCCTTTTCCTTTTCTACGCTCCGCACGCTTTCGACCAGCGAGCGATACTTCGCCGCATATTGGGCGTTCTGGTAGTCGGTGAGGAACCTGACGCGGCGCTCGAGGAGCTCGTCGAGGTTGCGCGAGAGGTGCTCGCCGAGCGCCACCACCTCGGCGGGGCGCGCGATGCGCTGCACGCGCTCGGGATCGACCGCGGCGCGCCGGCCCCACAGGAAGCTCTTCTGGTTGAACTCGACCGCGACGCCGTTCAGCTCGATCGCGCGCTCGAGCGAGGCCGCCGACAGCGGCACCCAGCCTTTCTGCCAGGCGTAGCCCAGCATGAACATGTTGGTCGCGATCGCGTCGCCCATCAGCCCCGTAGCGAGCTCGGTCGCGGCGACGAAATTCGCTTCCAACGATGTTTCCTCTATATCGCGCTGCAGGTCCGACCCGGGAAGCTGCCAGTTGGGGTTCTTCACGAACTCCGCCGTCGGGGTGACGCTCGCGTTCACCAGCGAGCGGGTCTTGCCGGGCGCCATGCGCGCGAGCGCATCGTTCGCCGCGGTGACCACGAGATCGCAGCCGATGACCAGGCTCGCGCCGCCGCTGTCGAGCCGCGTCGAGTGCACCGCGCCGGGCGATGCCGCCACCTGCACGTGCGACATGACCGCGCCGTATTTCTGCGCGAGGCCCGACATGTCGAGCACCGAGACGCCCTTGCCCTCGAGGTGCGCCGCCATGCCGAGGATCTGGCCGATGGTGATCACCCCGGTGCCGCCTATTCCGGTAACCAGGATGCCGTAGGGGGCGGCGAGCAGAATCGGTTCTGGCTCTTCAAGAGAAAAATCAGTGTCGTCGGAAACGGCGCCCGACTTGCCCTTTCGCAACTTTCCGCCTTCCACCGTGACGAAGCTCGGGCAGAAGCCTCTCAGGCAGGAGTAGTCCTTGTTGCACGAGGACTGGTTGATGGTGCGCTTGCGGCCGAGCTCGGTCTCGAGCGGCTCGACCGAGAGGCAGTTCGACTTGGCGCTGCAGTCGCCGCAGCCCTCGCACACGCGCTCGTTGATGACTACGCGCTTCGCGGGATCGGGATATGCACCGCGCTTGCGGCGGCGGCGCTTCTCGGAGGCGCAGGTCTGGTCGTAGATGATCGCGGACACGCCGGGCAGCTCGCGCAGCTCGCGCTGCACCTGGTCGAGCTGGTCGCGGTGGCGCACGGTGACCCCCGGCGCCCAGCCGGTGCCGCGCGGATACTTCTCGGGCTCGTCGGTCACCACCACGATCGGCTTCACGCCCTCGGCGGCGATCTGGCGCGAGATCATCGCCGGGTCGAGCGGGCCGTCGTGGGGCTGCCCGCCGGTCATCGCCACCGCGTCGTTGTAGAGGATCTTGTAGGTCATGCTGACCTTGGCCGCCACCGCGGCGCGGATCGCGAGCAGGCCGGAGTGGAAGTAGGTGCCGTCGCCGAGGTTGGCGAAGATGTGCTTCGTGTCGGTGAACGGCGCCTGGCCGATCCACGGCGCGCCTTCGGCGCCCATGTGGGTGAAGGTCGCGGTGTTGCGGTCCATCCACAGCGCCATGAAGTGGCAGCCGATGCCGGCGGTGGCGCGGCTGCCCTCGGGAACGCGCGTGGACGTGTTGTGCGGGCAGCCGGAGCAGAAATAGGGCTGCCTTATCGCCGTGACACGCGGCCTGGCGAGCGCCTTCTCCTTGAAGTCGAGGAAGGCCAGCCTTTCCTTGAATTGACTTCCAAGAGAAGAATCCATGTTTAACTTCGAAAGGCGCTGCGCAATCGCGCGTGCGACCATCGCAGGCGAATGCTCGTAGTGCGCGGGCAGCAGCCAGGTGCCGGCGGGCTGGCCGCCGGAGCGGCTCCACTCGCCGCTGTCGTCGAACTTGCCGACCACGCGCGGCGCGCGCACGCCTTCCTTCCAGTTGTAGAGCTCCTCCTTGATCTGGTATTCGATCAGCTGGCGCTTTTCCTCGACCACCAGGATCTCCTCCAGCCCGAGCGAGAAGCGGCGCGCGCCCTGCGGCTCGAGCGGCCAGGACATGCCGACCTTGTAGACGCGCAGCCCGATATGCTTTGCTGTTTCCTCATCGATGCCGAGATCGGCGAGCGCTTGCATCACGTCGCCGAACGACTTGCCGGTGGTAACGATTCCCAGCCTGGCTTTTGGAGAATCGAAAATTATTCTGTCCAGCTGGTTGGCGCGCGCGTAGGCGAGCGCCGCGTAGACCTTGTAGTCGAGGATGCGGGCTTCCTGCTCCAGGATGCCGTCGGGCCAGCGGATGTTGAGGCCGTCGGCGGGCAGGGCGAAATCCGTCGGCATCTTGACTTGAATTCTTTCTGCATCCACGACGACGGAGGCGCCCGATTCCACGACGTCGGTCACGCACTTGAACGCGATCCAGCAGCCCGAGTAGCGGCTCATGGCGAAGCCGTGCAGCCCGAGGTCGAGGTAGTCCTGCACGCTCGAGGGGTTGAGCACCGGCATGAGGCAGGCCTTGAAGATGTGCTCGGACTGGTGCGGCAGCGTCGAGGACTTCGCCGCGTGGTCGTCGCCGGCGAGCGCGAGCACGCCGCCGTGGCGCGCGCTGCCGGCGGCGTTGGCGTGCTTGAACACGTCGCCGCAGCGGTCCACGCCCGGGCCCTTGCCGTACCACATCGAGAACACGCCGTCGTATTTCGCGCCGGGGAACAGGTTGAGCTGCTGCGTGCCCCAGATCGCGGTCGCGGCGAGGTCCTCGTTGACGCCGGGCTGGAAGCGGATGTGGTGGCTTTCGAGGTGCGCCTTCGCGCGCCACAGCGCCTGGTCGAGGCCGCCGAGCGGCGAGCCGCGGTAGCCGGACACGAACCCGGCGGTGTTGACGCCGGCGCGGCGGTCGCGATCGCGCTGCAGCATCATCAGGCGGATCAGCGCCTGCGTGCCGGTCATGAAGGCGCGGCCGCGCTCCAGCGTGTACTTGTCGTCGAGCGTGGCGCGGGCGAGATCGAGGGGCGCGTTCATCGGTCGGGTTTTAGCACAGACAGCGGGTTAGACAGCGGCGCGCGCCTTGATTCTCGGCTTGGGGCGCCGCACCCTGTCCCAGTAGGGCTCTGGCCCGAAGCGCTCGGCCAGGAACTCGATGAACACGCGCGTCTTGGCGGGCAGGAACCTGCGGTGAGGATATACGGCGTAGATGGCCACGTCGCTGTGAAAGGTATAGCCCGGGCAGAGCTCCACCAGCGAGCCGTCCTCGAGGTGGCGGTGCACGTCCCAGGTCGATTTCAGCGCCACGCCCAGGCCGGCGAGCGCCCACTCGCGCAGCACCTCCCAGTTGTCGCAGGCGAAGCGCCCCGAGACGCGCACCGAGCCGGGGCGGCCGTGCGGGTCCTTGTACTCCCAGGTCATGGTGAAATCGGTGGTCGTAAGGCAGTTATGGCCGGTGAGCTCGGCCGGGGTGCGCGGCGTGCCGTGGCGCTCGAGGTAGTCCGGGCTCGCGCACAGCACGCGGCGGTTGGGCGCCAGCCTGCGTGCGGTGAGCGAGGAATCCTCCAGGTGGGCGATGCGGATCGCGAGGTCGAAGCCCTCGTCGATCACGTTGACGTTGCGGTCCGAGAGGCTGAGCGCGAGCCGCACCTTCGGGTAGCGCCGCGCGAACTCGGGCACCAGCGGCGCCACGTGCTGGTGGCCGAACGAGGCCGGCAGCGCCACGCGCAGCGCCCCCTGGGCCTCGACCCCGCCCGCGGACGCGGCGGCGTCCGCGTCCTCGATCTCGGCCAGCACCCGGGTGCACGCATCGTGGTAGCGGGCGCCCTCGTCGGTGAGGTGCAGGCTGCGGGTGGTCCGGTTGACGAGGCGCACCCCCAGCCTCGACTCGAGGGCGGCGAGGCGCCGGCTGACCATCGCGGTGGAAAGGCCGAGCTCGCGCGCGGCGGCCGAAAGGCTCCCGGTGGCGACCACGCGGGCGAAGACCCCCATCTCTTGAAGTGCGTCGGCCATTGTTGCAAAATACGCAAAAGTGTTTTACAAAGTGTAGGTATTTTAAACCAGCCGGAAAGGACTTACTATTTGTGCGTTGCAGCAGCTCCGGGATCCTCCTCCTCCTCTTTTCCCGGGTTGCTCTTTAGGGGGCAGGGCCCGCAAGAGCCCTGCCCCTTATTTTTTCGGGGTCCGAACCTTGCCCCTTCCCGGGGCATGAACCCCCAGGAGCCGAAGACCGATTTCGGGATCTTCTACCCGATGGGCCACATCGTGGTGGCCTTCCCCAGCTACGAGGACGCGGTCAGGGTCCAGAAGGACCTCCTGACCGGCGGCTACGAGCGCGAAGACTGCGCCCTTTACCGAAGCGAGCAGGTCGCCGCGGCGAGCAAGGAAAACCTGGAAGACCACACCGGCTGGCTCGCCCGCCTCGGCAAGAGCGACGAGATGGTGCGCAAGCATCTCGAGGCGGCGCGCCACGGCGCGGCCTTCGCGGTGATCTATGCCCCGAGCGACATCGACGCCGAGCGCGCGATGAACGTGGTGCGCCGCGTGCCCTTCGAGTTCGCGCACCGCTACCGGCGCTTCGCGATCCAGGTGATGAAGTA
>DATKAX010000020.1:0-3743 GCA_035514595.1 Burkholderiales bacterium | reverse complement strand
AACAAGCGCGGCACGCGCGGCTATCACGCCACCGAGCACGTCAACAACTACTACCGCACCACCAAGGTCTGAGGAGGGCGCCATGCTGCTCACCAGGAAAGCGAGTTCCTCCGCTGTTCCCCAGTCGCGCCTTGCGCGCGGCTTTTCCGGCGTGCTCGCGAAGACGATGGACCGCCGCGGCTTCCTCAAGCGCTCCGGGGTCACCGTAGGCGCAGGCGCCGTCGCCTCGCAGCTGCCGTTCAGCATGATCGGGCGGGCCGAGGCGGCGAGCGAGGCCTCCGGCGGCAAGCTCGAGGTCAAGCGCACCGTCTGCACGCACTGCTCCGTGGGCTGCGCCATCGACGCCGTGGTCCAGAACGGCGTGTGGGTGCGCCAGGAGCCGGTGTTCGATTCCCCGCTGAACCTCGGCGCGCACTGTGCCAAGGGCGCGTCGGTGCGCGAGCACGGCATCACGCACGACTCGCACCGCCTGAAGAGCCCGATGAAGCTCTCGGGCGGCAAGTGGCAGAAGATGAGCTGGGACCAGGCCTACGACGAGATCGCAGCCAAGCTCAACGCGATCCGCGACGACAAGGAGAAGGGCGGCCCCGACGCGCTGATGCTGATCGGCTCGTCCAAGCACAACAACGAGCAGTCCTACCTGCTGTGCAAGTGGGCGCGGCTCTGGGGCACCAACAACACCGACCACCAGGCGCGCATCTGCCACTCGACCACCGTCGCGGGCATCGCCAACACCTGGGGCTACGGGGCGATGACCAACTCCTACAACGACGAGCAGAACTCGAAGTCGCTGCTGTTCTTCGGCTCGAACGCGGCCGAGGCGCACCCGGTGTCGATGCTGCATACCCTGCACGCCAAGGAAAACGGCTGCAAGGTGATCGTCGCCGACCCGCGCTTCACGCGCACCGCGGCAAAGGCCGACAAGTACGTGCGCGTGCGCTCGGGCTCCGACGTCGCCTTCCTCTTCGGCCTGCTCTACCACGTGTTCAACAACGGCTGGGAGGACAAGGAGTACATCCGCCAGCGCGTCTACGGCATGGACAAGGTGCGCGAAGAGGTGATGGCCAAGTACACGCCCGCCGCGGTCGAGGAAGTGACCGGCGTGCCCGAGAAGGAGATGTTCGAGACCGCCAAGATCCTCGCCGAGAACCGGCCGGGCTTCATCATCTGGGCGATGGGCCAGACGCAGCACACCAACGGCAACGCCATCGTGCGCGCGAGCGCGGTGCTGATGCTCGCGCTGGGCAACGTCGGCCGGCCCGGCGGCGGCGCCAACATCTATCGCGGCCACGACAACGTCCAGGGCGCGACCGACATCGGCCCGAACCCCGATTCGCTGCCCGGCTACTACGGCATCGCGCCGGGATCCTTCGCGCACTGGGCGAAGGTGTGGAACGTCGATCTGAAGTGGCTGCAGGAGCGCTATGCGCCGGGCATGATGAACAAGCCCGGCATCACGGTCTCGCGCTGGTACGACGGCATCACCGAGAACGTCGACAAGATGGACCAGGGCCCGAATCTGCGCGCGGTGATCTTCTGGGGTCACGCGCCCAACTCGCAGAGCCGCGGCCTCGACATGCTCGAGGCGATGAAGAAGCTCGAGCTGATGGTGGTCATCGATCCCTACCCGTCGGCGACCGCGGCGATGTTCGCCAAGGCGAGGCAGGAGGGCTGCTACCTGCTTCCGGCGGGGACGCAGTTCGAGTGCGAAGGCAGCGTGACGGCGTCGAACCGCTCGCTGCAGTGGCGCGAGAAGGTGATCGACCCGCTGTTCGAGTCGCGCACCGATCACATGATCATGTACCAGCTCGCAGCGAAGCTCGGCTTCGGCGACCAGCTGATCGGCAAGCGGGACGGCAAGCAGAACATCGCGCTGGTCAAGGGCAAGGGCGGCATGGAGGAGCCCTCGATGGAGGACACGCTGCGCGAGGTGAACCGTGGCACCTGGACCATCGGCTACACCGGGCAGTCGCCCGAGCGCCTGAAGGCGCACATGCGCAACATGCACGTCTTCGACGTGAAATCGCTGCGCGCCCGCGGCGGCAAGGACGCGCAGACCGGCTACGACCTCACCGGCGACTACTTCGGGCTGCCGTGGCCGTGCTTCGGCACCGCGGCGATCAAGCATCCCGGCTCGCCCAACCTCTACGACACCTCGAAGCACGTGATGGACGGCGGCGGCAACTTCCGCGCCAACTTCGGCGTCGAGAAGGACGGGGTCAACCTGCTCGCCGAGGACGGCTCGCACTCGAAGGGCGCAGAGATCACCACCGGCTACCCCGAGTTCGACCACGTGCTGGTGAAGAAGCTCGGCTGGTGGGACGAGCTCACCGCCGAGGAGAAGGCGGAAGCCGAGGGCAAGAACTGGAAGACCGACCTCTCCGGCGGCATCCAGCGCGTGGTCATGAAGCACGGCTGCCACCCGTTCGGCAACGCCAAGGCGCGCGCCGTGGTGTGGAACTTCCCCGACGGCGTGCCGCTGCACCGCGAGCCGCTGTACTCGCCCAAGCCGGAGCTGGTGGCGAAGTGGCCGACGCACGACGACCAGAAGAGCCGCTGGCGCCTGCCGGTGCTGTTCAAGTCGGTGCAGGACAAGGCGGTGGCCGACAAGGCGCACGAGAAGTTCCCGCTGATCCTGACCAGCGGGCGACTGGTCGAGTACGAGGGCGGGGGCGAGGAGACGCGCTCCAACCCGTGGCTCGCCGAGCTGATGCAGGACAACTTCGTCGAGATCAACCCGAAAGCGGCAGCCGACCGCGGCATCCGCAACGGCGAGTACGTATGGATGAGCACGCCTTCCGGGGCGCGGCTCAAGGCGAAGGCTCAGGTGACCGAGCGCGTCGGGCCCGATACGGTGTTCATGCCGTTCCACTTCTCGGGCTGGTGGCAGGGCGAGGACATGCTGTCCTACTACCCGCAGGGCGCCGCGCCGATCGTGCGCGGCGAAGCGGTGAACACGGCGACGACCTACGGCTACGACATCGTCACCATGATGCAGGAAACCAAGACGACGCTTTGCCAGGTCGCAAAGGCATAAGGAGACCGCCATGGCCAGAATGAAATTCCTGTGCGATGCCGAGCGCTGCATCGAGTGCAACGGCTGCGTCACTGCCTGCAAGAACGAGAACGAGGTGCCCTGGGGCGTGAACCGCCGCCGCGTGGTGACGATCAACGACGGCGTGGTCGGCGCGGAGAAGTCGATCTCGGTCGCCTGCATGCACTGCTCGGACGCGCCGTGCATGGCGGTCTGCCCGGTCGACTGCTTCTACCGCACCGACGACGGCGTGGTGCTGCACGACAAGGACCTGTGCATCGGCTGCGGCTACTGCTTCTACGCCTGCCCGTTCGGGGCGCCGCAGTTCCCGCAGGCGGGCGCCTTCGGCCTGCGCGGCAAGATGGACAAGTGCACCTTCTGCGCCGGCGGCCCTGAGGCTGACCGCAGCGACGCGGAGTTCGGCAAGTACGGCCGCAACCGCCTCGCCGAGGGCAAGCTCCCGGCGTGCGCCGAGATGTGCTCGACCAAGGCGCTGCTCGGCGGCGACGGCGACGTGATCGCGGATATCTACCGCGAGCGCGTGCTGCGCCGGGGCAAGGGCTCGGAGGTCTGGGGCTGGGGCACGGCCTACGGCCCGGGCAAGCCGGGCGCCCAGCCGCCGGCCCCGACCGGGGGCAAGTCATGAGAGGCCTCTTGGTTCTCGTGATCGCCGTGTTCGGCCTCGCCGCCTGCGGCGAGCAGGGCCAGG
>DATKAX010000019.1:0-6604 GCA_035514595.1 Burkholderiales bacterium | reverse complement strand
CGTCACTCTTCAGCCGATAGGCGCCCGCATTCCGGCGAGGCTGGAAGCTTGCGCTCCATCGCGTCGCCGGACCACGCTGAACGAGCCGTCCGTCTCGAGCACCACGGCTTCTGCGTCTTCCAGCGCAAGCAACCCGGCGGCACGCACGGCCGCCAGGACCTCGTCTTGCGTCACCCGAGCGCTTCGCAAGGCTGCCGGCAGGCATTCGCCGCGATACAGAAGCATTCTCGGCTCCCCCGTAACCCACCGGCGGATCCAGCGCGCCCTGACGCTCGACCAGGTGACGACGAACTGCAGCCCGATCAGCAGGGCGAAAGCCAGCGCTCCCTCGGCAAGCGCGACGTCCTTGCTGAGCAGGATGGTCGCGAGCGTCGAGCCCAAGGCGACGGTCACGACCAGGTCGAAAGCGTTCATCTTCGACAGGGTGCGCTTCCCGGACAGCCGCAGGAAGCCGACCAGCACGACATAAGCCAGCACCCCGACCACCAGGGTGCGGAGCAGGCCGTCCCATCCACTGAAAAAGATCGCCTCCAAGACGCCTCCTAGCTTTTCAGCCGGTAGCCAGTTCTGAAGATCCACCACACCGCCGCGAGGCAGAGCAGGAAGAAGAGCGCGGTCATCAGCAGGCTCACGGCGACCTCGACGTCGGCGATGCCGTAGAAGCTCCAGCGGAAGCCGCTCACCAGGTACACGACCGGGTTGAAGAGGGTGACGGTCTGCCAGAAGGGCGGCAGGACATTCACCGAGTAGAAGGTGCCGCCAAGGAAGGTGAGCGGGGTGATGACGAGCAGCGGGACGAACTGCAGCTGCTCGAAGCCGTCCGCCCAGATGCCGATGACGAAGCCGAGCAGGCTGAAGGTGACGGCGGTGAGGACCAGGAAGGCGAGCATCCAGACCGGGTGCTCGATGCGCAGCGGGACGAAGAAGCCGGCGGTGGCCAGGATCAGCAGGCCGAGGATGATCGACTTGGTGGCCGCGGCGCCGACATAGCCGATGACGATCTCGAAGGCCGATACCGGCGCCGAGAGCACCTCGTACATCGTGCCGGCGAAGCGCGGGAAGAAGATGCCGAAGGAGGCGTTGGAGACGCTCTGGGTGAGCAGCATCAGCATCACCAGGCCCGGCACGATGAAGGCGCCGTAGCTCACGCCCTCGATCTCGGCGATGCGCGTGCCGATGGCGGCGCCAAAAACCACGAAGTAAAGCGAAGTGCTGATCACCGGCGCGACGATGCTCTGCAGCAGCGTGCGCCGCGTGCGCGCCATCTCGTTGACGTAGATCGCGCGGATCGCCCGCAGGTTCATCTCGCCTCCCGCACCAGGTCGACGAAGATCTCCTCGAGGGATCTCTGGGTGGTCTGCAGGTCCTTGAAGCCGATGCCGGCGGCGGCGAGGTCCTCGAGCAGGCCGGTGATGCCGGTGCGCCCGGCCTGGGTGTCGTAAGTGTAGACGAGCTCGCGGCCGCCAGCCGCGAGCGCGAGGCCGTACTGCGAAAGGCGCGGCGGGATGGCCTCGAGGGGCTCGTGAAGCTGTAGCGCGAGCTGCTTCCTGCCGAGCTTGCGCATCAGCTCGGCCTTCTCCTCGACCACGATGATCTCGCCGCGGTTGATCACGCCGACGCGCTCGGCCATGAGCTCGGCTTCCTCGATGTAGTGGGTGGTGAGGATGACGGTGACGCCCGAGTCGCGCAGCTCGCGCACCGCCTGCCACATGTCCTGGCGCAGCTCCACGTCCACGCCGGCGGTCGGCTCGTCGAGAAACAGCACCTGCGGCTCGTGGGCGAGCGCCTTGGCGATCAGCACGCGCCGCTTCATGCCGCCGGAGAGCGTGAACATGCGGTTGTCCTTCTTGTCCCAGAGCGAAAGGTCCTGCAGCACCTTGGCGATGTGTTCGCGGTCGTCGGGTTTGCCGAACAGGCCGCGGCTGAAGGCGACCGTCGGCCACACCTGCTCGAAGGCGTTGTTCGGCAGCTCCTGCGGCACGAGGCCGATCATGGCGCGCGCCGCGCGGTAGTCCTTGACGATGTCATGCCCGCCGACGGTGACGCTGCCCGCGCTCGGCGTCACGATGCCGCAGACGACGTTGATGAGCGTGGTCTTGCCGGCGCCGTTCGGCCCGAGCAGCGCGAAGATCTCGCCACGGCGGATCTCCAGGTCGATGCGCTTCAGCGCCTGGAAGCCGGAGGCGTAGGTCTTGGAGAGCCCGGCGATGCGGATGATCGGCTCGCTCATGGCGCGGGGACTATCTTCGCCAGCGCCTCGCGGATCTCGGGCGCCCCGGCGGGCCGCACCACGCGGCCGGTTTCGGTTCCATCCCTGAGAAACACCAGCGTCGGCCAAAGCTTGACCCGGAAGGAGCGGCCGAGCCGCCGGCCGCTGGCATCGGCAATCTTGAGGTGGCGCACGCCGGGATGCGCAGCGAGCGCGGCCGAGATGAGGGGCTGGGCGCGGCGGCAGTAGCCGCACCCGGGGCTGCCGAACTCGAGCAGCGTCGCTCCGGGCAGGGCGTCGACCTCGGCGCGCTTCGGCTCGGTGGCCGCGTATTCGGTCTGCATCGGGATCGGAGGCTACCAGCCCCCGGTGCGTTCCCAGCGCGCCTCGACGCGGCGCGAGCCGCGCACCACGTGATAGCAGGCGTGCTGCGCGGCGGTGGCGCAGGCGTGGTTCGGGAGGATGCGCAGCAGCGCGCCGACCGGAAGCCGCGGCATGCGTGACGCATCGCCGGAGCGGTGCGCGAGGATGCCGTGCTCCTGGTTCGCGTCCGCGACGACGACGTCCTCGAGCGGCCGGCCGTCGGCGTCGCACACCACGCCGTAGCCCTGGTCGAGCGGCTGCGAGGCGGTGCCGCGGTCGCGCGAGAGCGCCATCCAGCCGGCATCGGTGATCGCCCAGCCCTTCTCCGGCTGGTGCCCGATGACCGTGGCCGCCACCGAGAGCGCGATGTCCTCGGTGCGGCACACCGAGATCCCGGCCATCACCAAGTCGAAGAACACGAACACCCCGGCACGCACCTCGGTCGCCCCCTCCAGGCGCTTCGCGTAGGTGGCGGTCGGCGTCGAGCCGACGCTCGCCACCGGCGCCGCCATTCCCGCGGCTCTTAGTCGATCGGAAGCGGTGACGACGGCGATACGTTCTGCTTCGGCAACGGCTTCTATGTCCGAGATCTTCCTGCATTGATACGAGCTGCCGGCATGCGTCATGACCCCGCGCAGGTTCGGCACAGCCCGCGCGAGGTCCACGAGCCGCGGATCGTCGGGCTTCACGCCGGAGCGGTGCCCGTCGCAGTCGATCTCGATCAGCGCCGGCACGTCGGAGACGAACCGCGCCTGCTCGAGGTTGTCCAGCACGACGGTCACGTCGATGCCGCGGCGCCTCAGGTCGGCGACGTGCGCGAGCTTGTTCGGCGCGATGCCGACCGCATACAGGATGTCGCGCACGCCGTTCGCCGCGAAGTACTCGGCTTCGGCGAGCGTGGATACCGTGATGCCCTGCGCCGCCTGCCCGTCCAGGCAGCGGCGCGCCACGTCGATGCTTTTCGCCGTCTTCACATGCGGGCGCAACTCGACGCCGAGCGAGCGCATGCGCGCGCGCAGGCGAGCGATGTTCGCCTCCATGATGGAAGCGTCCAGCACCAGCGCGGGGGTTTCGAGGTTTTCGAGATTCAGGAAAAAAGCCCTTCCAGGGTTGGCGCTTCGCGCAGCGGCGCCGGCGCCGCCTCGGGCCGCGCCAGGCCGACGCGATTGTGCCAGTAAGTGTCGAGCCCGACGCGCGCCGTGCCGATGAGATCGAATCCCGAGCCGGCCACGAACAGCACCTCCTGCGCCGGCAGGCCGAGCTCGGCGAGCGCCAGCCGGTACGGTGCCGGGTGCGGCTTGTAGAACCCGGCTCGCTCCGAGGTCACGACCACGTCCCAGGCGACTTCGAGCCGCCGCGCCGCGGCGCGCCCGAGCCGCTCGGAGCAGTTGGTGACCACGCCGAGGCGGTGATCCTGCGCCAGCCTGCGCAGCAGCGCCGGCGCATCCTCCCATGGCGCGATCGTCTCCCATTGCTCTTCCAGCGACGCGGCGAGCGATGCCGGCAGCCCGCTGCGGCGCGCTGCTTCCGCCACCAGCGACGCGTAGGGCGCGTAGGCGCCGCAGCCGTAAGTCAGCTCGAGATACGCGGCGCGCCAGCGCCGGCCCGGCGCCTCGCCGCCGGCGACACGGTTCCACACCGTCCAGGAATCGAGCAGCGCGGTGAGCAGATCGAAGAGCACCGCCGCATATCGCTTGTCCACCCGGCAAAGCTTAGCCGGTCGACGCGCACGCCGCTCATTCCGGCTGCTTCCCCGGCGCCTCGATCGCGAGCAGCTCCGCGATGCAGCGCAGGCGCCGCGCGAGCTCCAGCATCTCCAGGGTGCGCGCCGGGGCGGGCGCGGTGCTACGCAACGGTCTCGATCTCGGCCTTGTCGGGATAGAAGGCGAGGTGCTCCCGGATCGCGGCCACCTCGTCGTACGGCTGCTCGTAACTCCAGACGGCATTCTCGGGTCCATTCACGAAAGAGAAATACGACGCGTCGCCCTTGAACGGGCAGTGCGTGGAATGCGAAGTCCGCGCGAGGCGCTCCATCTTCACGTCCTTGCGCGGCAGGTAGTAGACCGGCGGATACCTGCTCTCCTGCAGTACGATCGCGTCGCGGCTGTCGGCGACGACCTCGCCCTTGACCTTCACGCGCACGCGCGCGCCGGCCGGCTTCGTGGTGATGCGATGCTCGGGGTGCTTCGCGTATCCGGGACCGCTGTTTGCGCTCATCGATCACTCCTTGCCTTGCTCGTAGGCCCGCTTCAGGCCCTGGATGTCCATCTTCGTCATCTTCAGCATGGCCTGCATGACGCGGTCGGCCTTCTTGCGGTCCTTGTCCTGCAGCATGTCCACCAGCGCGGACGGGAAGACCTGCCAGGAGACGCCGAACCTGTCCTTGAGCCAGCCGCACTGCCGGGCTCTGGCGTCGCCGCCGGCGCCCAGCCTGTCCCAGTAGTCGTCGATCTCTTCCTGCGTCTTGCAGGGCACCTGGAACGAGACCGCCTCGTTGAACTTGAACTGCGGGCCGCCGTTCAGCGCCGTGAAGGGCCGGCCTTCGAGCTCGAAGGCGACCGTCAGCACCTTGCCGGCGGGCTGGCCGTGCACCTCGCGGCCGGCCTCGCCGTAGCGGCTGATCGCGGTGATCTTCGAGTTCTTGAAGATGCCGGTATAGAAGCGGGCCGCCTCCTCGGCCTCGCCGTCGAACCACAGGCAGGGCGTGATCTGCGTCATGGCTCAGGCCTTCGCGGTCCCGGCCATGCCGCGCATGGCCTGCTGCATCTCGTCCATCGTGACGCGGCGCTGATGGGTGGCGACCGACCAGTGGTGGCCGAACGGGTCCTCGAGCTTGCCGTAGCGGTCGCCCCAGAACATGTCGGCGACCGGCATGGTGATCCTGGCGCCGGCGGCGACGGCGCGCTGCACGAACGCGTCCACGTCCTCGACATAGAGGTGCAGCGTGACCGGCGAGCCCTTGAGCGACTTCGGCGAAAGCGCGCCCCACTCGGGCATCTCGTCCACCAGCATCACGGCGTCGCCGTTGATGCGGATCATCGCGTGCATCAGCCTGCCGTCCGGTCCGGGCAGGCGCACTTCTTCGACCGCGCCGAACGCCTTCTTGTAGAACTCGATCGCTTGCGCGGCGCCGGCGCAGACGAGGTGCGGCGTGACGCGATGCATGTCGTCGGGTATGGGCTTCACTTTCATGGCTTTCCTTTCACGCTTGCCGGTTTGTCGGTCAGCGGTTGACGATGTTGAGGATGTTGCCGTCGATCAGCTCCTCGCCTTCGGCGCCGACCCGCTTCAGGCCGAGCGTGCCTTCGTAGAATTTACTCGCGGTCTCGAGATCCCTCACCGCGATGTTGGCAACTGCGTCCTTGTTTCCCAGCATGTCTCTCTCCTTCACTTGGCCTGCAGCTCCCTGTCAAGGTTGTCCGGCAGCTGTGTCCTTCTTGACGTAGTCATCGAGCTGGTCGAAGGTTCCGGTCCAGCCCTGCTGCATCGAGTCGCGGCCTTCCTCGAAGGTCTTGCGCTCGATGTCGGTCGCCTCGTGCGGGGTCCAGCGCACGCTCACCTTCGTCCGTCCGCCCTGCTCCTCGAAGGTGACGATCGAGCGCGTGTGCAGCGGCCAGCTCTCGGACCAGGGGTGGCGGGTCACGCCGCCCGCGGGGTTCGAGAACGAGACGATGAAATCGAGCTTCTCCGGCGCCACGATCTCGCGATAGATGAACCGGCCCCACACCTCGGCTCCGTCGGGCGCGCGCATGCCGTAAAGGAACATCCCGCCGGGGCGCAGGTCGACCTTGCAGGTATGCGTGGTGAAGCCCTTGGGCGACCACCACTGCTTCAGGCGCTCGGGCTCGGTCCACGCCTTCCACACCAGCGCGCGCGGCGCGTCGAACATGCGGCTGATGACGAACTCGAACCCGGCGCTCACAGGTCCACCAGCACCTTGAAGCCGCCGTACACCATTCGCTTGCCGTCGAAGGGCATCGACTTCGGGTCCATCGAGTCCGCCAGGCGCTTGTCCTTCATGACCTTGGCGAG
>DATKAX010000018.1:0-13990 GCA_035514595.1 Burkholderiales bacterium | reverse complement strand
GGGGGCGGTCCGGCCGGAATCGGCGCCGCAGTCGGGGCCGCGCAGGCGGGAGCGCGCGTGGTGCTCGCGGAGCGCTACGGCTTTCTCGGCGGCAACGCCACCGCGGCGCTGGTCATGCCGCTCATGTCCTTCCACACTCAGCGGCCCGCGGCGCACGGGAAAGGTGCGACGACCCTGCTGCCGACCGACCACGGACCGGGCGAGTCGGTCATCGCGGGAGTCCTGGCCAGGCTGCTCGAGCGCCTGGTCGCCGCCGGCGGCGCCATCGCACCCTCGCTCGCCACCGGCTACGTGGTGCCCTTCGATCCCGAGTGGTTCAAGCTGGTGGCGCTCGATCTGCTCGACGAGGCGGGGGTCGAGCTGCTGTTCCACGCGCTTGCGAGCGGCGTGATCGGCGGCAGCACGGTGGAAGGGGTGGTGTTCGAGACCAAGTCCGGCCCGCTCGCAGTGCGCGCGGGCGTCACGGTGGATTGCACCGGCGACGCCGACGTGGCGGTGCAGGCCGGCGCCCCGTTCGAGATCGGCCGCGCCGACGGCCTGGTGCAGCCGATGACGCTGATGTTCCGCGTGGCGGAGTTCCAGCGCGCCGCGTTCCAGGCCTACGTCAAGACCCATCCCAATCAGTGGCGCGGCGTGCACGGCCTGTGGGACCTGGTGCGCGAGGCGACCGCCGCCGGCGAGCTGGAGCTGCCGCGCGAGGACATCCTGTTCTTCGCCACGCCGCACGAGGGCGAGGTCAGCGTCAACAGCACGCGCGTGACGCGGGTGCTCGGCACCGATGTCTGGGATCTCTCCTATGCCGAATGGGCGAGCCGCCGGCAGATGCGCCAGATCGCCGCGTTCCTGCGCCGCTACGTGCCCGGCTTCGAGCGCTCGTACGTGATGCAAAGCGGCATCAACATCGGCGTTCGCGAGACGCGGCGTATCCTGGGCGAGTACCAGCTCGACGCGGACGACGTCCTGGGCGCACGCAAGTTCGACGACGCCATTGCGCGCGGCGCCTACCCCGTCGACATCCACAACCCGAGCGGCGTGGGCACGGTGCTGAAGCGCCTGCCGCCCGGAGAAGCGTACGACATCCCGCTGCGCAGCCTGCTGCCGCGCAATACCCGCCGCATCGTCGTCGCCGGCCGCTGCCTGTCCGGCACCCACGAGGCGCATTCGTCCTACCGCGTGATGCCGATCGTCATGGCGACCGGGCAGGCTGCCGGCGTGTGCGCCGCGCTCGCGGCGGGCCGCG
Source organism: Burkholderiales bacterium (assembly GCA_035514595.1). GTDB lineage: Bacteria > Pseudomonadota > Gammaproteobacteria > Burkholderiales > SG8-39 > SCGC-AG-212-J23. The sequence goes on along the minus strand of DATKAX010000018.1, from coordinate 12,750 downwards.
GCGGCGGGCCGCGCGAGGTCCCGGTGGGCGAGATCCAGCGGGAGCTGCTGCGCCAGGGAGCGAATCTGCGCCGCGCCTGAGCTAAGATCTCCGGCTTGCGGTCGCTCGCGTTCCGATACCTGGTTGCGTTGCTGTCGCTCGCCGCGGCGATCGTCCTGCGAGCGCTGTTCGACCCGGTGCTCGGGGATCGCGTGCCGTTCATCACTGTCTTCGGCGCGCTCATCGTCGCCGCCTGGTTCGGCGGCTTCGCGCCCGCGCTCGCCGCGGCGCTGCTCGGCTATCTCGCGGTCGACTACTTTTTCATCGAGCCGCGGGCGCAGGTCGGGCTGCGGGGCGCGGCGCACGCGGCCGAGCTGGCAGGTTACCTGCTCTCGGCCGCGTTGATCGCCGCGCTGGGCGGCGTCATGCGCACCGCACGGCGACGCGCGCAGGCGAGCGAGGAGCGCTTGCGCGCCTTCATGGAGAACTCGGCTGCCAGCGTCTTTATCAAGGACGAGAGCGGGCGCTACGTTTTCATGAACCCGGCGGCGGAGAGGCTGCTCGGCGCATCGCGCCGCGACTGGTTCGGGAAGACCGATTTCGATTTGCTTCCGCCAGCGGCAGCCGAGAAGATTCGCGCGCACGACCGGCAGGTGCTCGCGGGAACGGGCGCGGCCGATTTCGAGCTCGCGCTGTCGCGCCCCGGCGGCGAGCATTACTTCTACAGCACCAAGTTCCCGCTGCTCGACGCGCTCGGGCGCCCCATGGTTGGTGCGGTAACGATCGACGTCACGCCTCAGCGGCGCGCCGACGAGCGCCTGCGCCTGGAGCAGGAGCAGCTGCGCATCGTGACCGATACGATGTCGGTCGGCGTCGCGCGCTGCAGCCGGGACCTGACATTGCTGTGGGTGAACCGCAGGTTCGCCGACTGGCTGGGGAAGCAGCCCGAAGACGTGATCGGGCGGCCGATGCTGGAGGTCGTCGGGCGCGACGCCATGGAGCGCTTTCGCCCCTATGTCGATCGGGTGCTCACCGGCGAGGAGGTGCGCTACGAGCGGCTCGTCGACTACCCCGGGCTCGGCCGCAAGTGGATCGGCGGGTTCTTCGCCCCCATCCGCGACGGTGACGGCGCGCCGAGCGGCTGGGTGGCGGTGATCTCGGACATCGACGAGCGCAAGCGGAGCGAGGAGGCGCTGCGCGTGGCGCAGGAGCAACTGCGCGTGATCCTCGACACGATCCCGGTCGCCGTGCTGCGCTGCAGCCGCGATCAGACCTATGAGTGGGTGAACGCCGTCTACGCCGGCTGGTTCGCCAAGCGCCCGGAGGAGATCATCGGCCGGCATATCGCGGCAGTGCTGGGCGAGGACGCGATGCCGGCGCTGCGCCCGTACGTCGAGCGTGTTCTTGCCGGCGAACAGGTACGCTATGAGCGCCTCGGAAGCTTCGAAGGGCTCGGCCGGCGCTGGATCAGCACCACCCTGACGCCGATGTTCGATGCCGAAGGGCGTGTCGACGGCTGGGTGGGGATTGCGGCGGACGTCCATGATCGCAAGACGATGGAGGAAGCACTGCGGGAGGCGGACCGGCGCAAGGACGAGTTCCTCGCCACCCTGGCCCACGAGCTGCGCAATCCGCTCGCCCCGATCCGCAACGCGATCGCGATCCTCACGAAGAAGGGCCCGCTCGAGCCTGAGCTGGTGTGGAGCCGTGAGGTCATCGAGCGCCAAGTGGACCAGATGTCGCGTCTGGTGGACGACCTGCTCGACATCGCGCGCATATCGCGCGGCAAGCTCGAATTGCGCAAGCAGCGCATTCCGCTCCGCTTCGTCATCGACATGGCCCTGGAGACCAGCCGCCCGCACATCAACGCGGCAGGGCACCGGCTGTCGGTGGAGCTACCGGAGACGCCGCTCGTCGTGGATGCGGACCCGGCGCGGCTCGCGCAGGTGTTCTCCAATCTGCTCAACAACGCGTCCAAATACACCGAGAGGGGCGGCTGCGTCTCGCTCACCGCCCGGATCGAGGGAGCCGAAGTCGCGGTTTCCGTATCGGACACCGGCATCGGCTTCGCCCCCGAGGCCGGGCCGTCGCTGTTTGAGCCTTTCCTGCAGGGCGATGGGGCGCAGGAGCGCGGCTCGGGTGGGCTGGGCATCGGCCTTACGCTGGTGCGCGGCATCGTCGCATTGCACGACGGCGGCGTCGAAGCGCGCAGCGCCGGCCCGGGCCTGGGCGCCGAGTTCGTGGTTCGGCTGCCGCTCGCCCCGGCCGGTGAGGGCGAGCGGCAGCCGCAGGCGACCCCTGCAGCCGCGCCAACGTCCGGCCTGCGAGTGCTGGTAGCCGACGACAATCGCGACGCCGCCGACTCGCTGCAGCGCATCCTTGTCCTGTACGGCCATGATGTGCGCGTTGCCTACGATGGCAGGTCGGCCATCGAGCTGGGCGAGAGCTTCGCCTCCCAGGTGGCGGTGCTCGACATCGGGATGCCGGGCGCGAATGGCTACGAGGTGGCGCGTACCCTGCGCGCGCGGCTCGGCGCGCGAATCGTCCTGGTCGCGCTCACCGGATGGGGGCAGGACGCCGACCGGCGCCGCGCCATGGACGCCGGCTTCGACCGCCACTTGACCAAGCCGGTCGATCCCGGAACCCTCCACGGCTTGCTTTCGGAGGTCGCCGATCAGCGACAGTTGTAGTTTAAACGGCGATATCGACAAGAAGCACGCCTCCATTACAGTAACAGCTGGATGAGAAACGAAAAAAACGCATGGCCGGCAGGCAGCCGTGTGTCGGAGCGCGAGCTGCGGCTGGTGGCGGAAGCGATGCCGGCGGCCGCGCTTCGATGCAGCAAGGATTTGCGCTTCCTGTGGGTCAATCCGCATTACGCACGCTGGCTCGGCCGACCGGCCGAGACGATTGTCGGGCAACCCATGGAACAGCTGCTCGGCGCCGAATCGATGCGGGAGATCCGTCCCTATATCGAGCGCGTGCTTACCGGCCAGCCGGTGGAGTACGAGCGCCTGGTCGACTTTCCGGGGCTGCGAAAGCGCTGGATCCGGTCGGCCTATACGCCGATCTTCGACGCGGCCGGCGAGCCGGACGGCTGGGTGGCGATTGCGATCGACGTGCACGATCGCAGGCAGGTCGAGGAGGCCCTGAAGGAGGCCGACAAGCGCAAGGACGAGTTCCTCGCCGCGCTCGCGCACGAGCTGCGCAACCCGCTGGCCCCGATCCGCAACGCGGTCGCGATCCTGGGACGCAAGGGCTCGCAGGATCCCGAGGTGGCGTGGAGCCAGGGCGTGATCGAGCGCCAGATCGACCAGCTCTCGCGCCTGATCGACGATCTGCTCGACATCGAGCGCATCTCGCGCGGCACGTTCCTGCTGCGCAAGGAGAGCGTTCCGCTGGAAGTCGTCATCGACATGGCGCTCGAGACCTGCCGTGCGCAGATCAACGCCGCCGGCCATCACCTGTCGGTGCTGCTGCCGAGCGAACGGGTTGCGCTGGACGGCGATCCGGCACGCCTCGCGCAGGCCGTTTCCACGCTGCTGAAGAATGCGGCCAAGCATATTCACGGGCGCGGCTCGATCAGCCTCAGCGCGGCGGTGGAGAGCTCGCAGGTCGCGATCTCGGTCGAGGACAGCGGCATCGGCCTGGCGCCGGAGGTGGCGCGGGGACTGTTCCGTGCGGCGTCTTCGCTCGGCAGCGCGACCGAGCCGGAAGGCCGGCTCGGCGTCGGGCTCACGCTGGTGCAGGGTATCGTTGCCCTGCACCATGGATCCATCGCGGTGAGGAGCGCCGGCCCGGGCCAGGGTAGCGAGTTCGTGCTGCGACTGCCGCTCGCACCGGCCGGGGCGGCTCATACCGAGCAGAAGCCTCCGGTCTACGCCGCCGCGCCCGAGGAGGGACTGCGCGTTCTCGTCGCGGACGACAATCGCGACGCAGCCGATTCCCTGCATCGCATCCTCGGCCTGTTCGGCCACGACGTTCAGGTCGCCTACGACGGTACCTCGGCGCTGAGGGTCGGAGAGGCGTTCCGGCCGCGCGTCGCTGTCCTGGACATCGGCATGCCGGGCACCAACGGCTACGACGTGGCGCGCGCCCTGCGCAGGCAACAAGGCTCGAACGTCACGCTGGTCGCGCTGACCGGCTGGGGTCAGGAGTCCGACCGCCGGCGCGCGAGCGATGCCGGATTCGACTACCACCTCACCAAGCCGGTCGACCCGAATGCGCTGAACAACCTGCTGCTTCAAGTAGCATCCAAGTAACCCCGCTGGGGGCACGAGCTCGATGACCGAAAAGACTGGCCCCGCGGCCCGCTCCGCCTGGGCAACCTTGGTGCTGCTCGCGTTCGCCGCACACGCGTCCGCAGGCATGCCCTTCCAGACCGCGCGAACCGCAATGTGCCGGCCTACACGGCGCTCGACCTGCGGCTCGGCTGGACACCGAGGCCCGACCTCGAGGTATCGCTCGGGTTGGAGAATCTGCTCGACCCCGGCCACGTCGAGTGGGGGCCGGGCGCGGAGTTCGAGCGGGCAGCCTTTCTGAGAGCTCGCCCGAGCTTCTAGGTGAAGCGCTCGTTCACAAGAATCGTCGTCGCGCTGCTGCTGCTCGCGCCGCTCGCCGCGACCGGGCAGGCGCTCGAGCGCGAAGTCAAGGCGGCGTTCCTGTTCAAGTTCCTGTCGTTCGTCGAATGGCCGCAGGGAGCCTTTGCCCGCCCCGATTCGCCGATCGCGCTCGGCGTGCTGGGTGCCGACGAGGTGCTGGACGAGCTGCTGCGGATCGTTCCGGGCCGCGTGGTGCAGGGCCGCCCGATCACGGTGCGGCGCCTGTACTACGGCGAGCCGGCAAGCGGGCTGCACCTGCTCTTCGTCGGCCGCGCCGCCGGCTCGGCGTTGCCGGGATACGCTGAGCGCGAGGGGCTGCTTCTGGTCGCCGAGCAACCGGGTGCGCTGGAGCAGGGTGCGATCATCAACTTCGTCAGCGTCGACGGGCGCGTGCGCTTCGAGGTGGCGGTTGACGCGGCCGAGCGCCGCGGCTTGCGCGTAAGCTCGCGCATGCTCTCCGTGGCGGAATACGTGCGCGGCGGCAAGCCATGAGGCTCTGGCAGGCGATCCGCCGATCGGTGCGCCGCAAGACGATGGCGGTGGTGCTCGCCACGACGCTGGTGGCGCTTCTGGTCAACGCGGCGGCGATGCTCGTCTACGAAGTGGGGGCGCTGCGCGAGGCGCAGGTCGCGGACCTGCTCACCCAGGCGGAGATCCTCGGCCGCGCCAGCGCGCCGGCGCTCGCCTTCAAGGACAACAGGGAGGCGGCGCAGGACCTTGCCATGCTGCGGGCGCGGGCCGACATCGAGCACGCGGCGTTCTACGCTGCCGACGGCTCTCTGTTCGCCGTCTACTCGGCGCCAGGCGCCTCGGGCGGGCCGCCAGAGCGCGCCCAGAGCGCCGCAATCGACGTCGACGCGGACCGCATCACGCTGTTCCAGCCTATCATCGAGGACCGCGAGACGCTCGGCACGGTCTATCTGCGCGCGCGCTCCGGGCTGCGCGAGCGCGTCGTCGGCTACCTCGGCATTCTGGGCGCCGTCATGGCTCTCGCGCTCGCGGTGGCGTGGCTGCTTTCGCTCTGGCTGCAGCGTGCGGTGACGCGCCCGATCCAGGCGGTGGCCGCCGCGGCGCGCGAGGTATTCGAGCGGCGCGACTTTTCGGTGCGCGCGGAAAAAAGCACCGAGGACGAGATCGGCGTGCTCGCCGAGGCCCTGAACCGGATGCTCGCCGACCTCGAGCGCGAGATGGGCGAGCGGCGCGAGGCCGAAGGCGCGCTCAAGGCTGCCGACCGCCGCAAGGACGAGTTCCTCGCCACGCTGGCCCACGAGCTGCGCAACCCGCTCGCGCCGATCCGCAACGCCCTCTATATCATGCAGACCGCCCGGGACAACCCGGCAGCGGAAGCCGAGGCGCGCGCCATCATCGAGCGCCAGCTGCAGCAGATGGTGCGCCTGGTCGACGACCTGCTCGATGTCTCGCGCATCACCACCGGAAAGCTCGCCCTGCGCCGGGAGCGCGTCGACCTGCGCGCGGTGGCGGCGAGCGCGCTGGAGGCGATCGAACCGCTCGCGCGCGCGCGCGGGCATCGCCTCAGTGTCGAGCTGCCGCCCGAGGGCATCATCGTCAATGCCGACCCGACGCGGCTTTCGCAGGTGTTCCTGAACCTGCTCAACAACGCCGTGAAGTTCACCGACCCGGGAGGACGCATCGAGTTCCACGTCGCAGCGGAGCGCGGCGAGCTGGTGGCGCGGGTGCGCGACAGCGGCGTGGGCATCCCGCCCGGAATGAGCGACGAGATCTTCGAGATGTTCGCGCAGGCGGACCGCTCGCTCGAGCGCTCCACGATGGGACTGGGCGTTGGGCTGTCGCTTGCGCGGCGGCTGGTGGAGCTGCACGGCGGCACGATCGAGGCGAAAAGCGCGGGTGCGGGCCGCGGATCCGAGTTCATGGTGCGCATTCCCATTCCGGGAACGCAAGCGCAGCTCCCCGTTCGCGAAGCTGCCGAGCCGCTCGTCAGCCCGGCGAGCGCCGTCGCGCAGGGCCACCGCATTCTGCTTGCGGACGACAATCAGGATTTCGCCAACAGCCTGGCGGCGGTGCTGCGCCGCATGGGAAACGAAGTGCGGGTCGAGCACGACGGCCCTGCGGCGCTCTCGGCCGCGGAGAACTTCCGCCCTGACGTCGCATTCCTCGACATCGGGCTGCCGCGCATGAACGGCTTCGACCTTGCGCGCCGGCTGCGCGCTCTGCCGGTGACTGCGCACAGCGTCCTCGTCGCCGTCACGGGCTGGGGACAGCCGGCCGACCGACAGCTCGCCAAAGAGGCGGGCTTCGACGATTACATGGTGAAGCCGGTCGAGATTGCGCGCATACAGGCTCTGCTGCGCGCAACCTGAGCTTCAGTGGTCTTCGAGGCGGGGAATGCTGTCCTCGGCCGGCACGCCGCTGTCGGGATCGATCCACTCCGAGATGCCGAGCTCAGACTCGGCCTGCTGCAGCGTGTCCGAGGACTCATACTCGTCGCCACCGCCCGAGAGCATGTCGGCTTCGGCCTCGACGAGGGTGGGGAAGGGACCGTAGGTCTCGCCTTTCTCCTTCGATTCCCAGTAGTAGCCATCGCTGCGTTTGATGACGCGGTCGGGCAGAACTTCTTCCCTGGCGGCGGTTCGCTTGGACTTGCGATCCATGGCTGCATGTTACGCCACAATGGGTGCAGTGAGTCAAGAACGAAAAGCGCTCGATCCCACCGCGTATGCAGTCATGGTGCTGCTCACCGCGCTGTGGGGATTCCAGCAGGTCACGATCAAGGTTGTCGCTGACGAAGTCTCCCTGGTGATGCAAGCTGCGATCCGTTCGATCGCGGCGACCGCGCTGCTGCTCGTCTGGGCGCGGCTGCGCGGTGCGCGGCTCTTCGAGCGCGACGGCACCCTGCCGGCGGGCATCGCGGCGGGGCTGCTGTTCGCCGCCGAGTTCGTGTTCATCTACGCCGGGCTCGAGCACACTCATGCGTCGCGCATGGTGGTGTTCGTCTACCTGACGCCGCCGCTCACCGCGCTCGGACTGCACTTCTTCGTCCGCGGCGAGCGCCTGGTGCCCGGCCAGTGGCTCGGCGTGCTGCTCGCCTTCGCAGGGCTGGTGATCGCGTTCGGGGATGGGTTGCGCACGGAGGGCCGCTCGACGCTGCTCGGCGACCTGTTCGGGTTGCTCGCCGCGGTGATGTGGGCCGCGACCACCATCGTGATCCGCGCCACGCGCCTCGCGCGCACCACCGCGACCAAGACCCTGTTCTACCAGCTCGCGGTGTCCGCGGCGCTGCTACCCCTGGTGTCGATTCTGATCGGCGAGAAGGGCGTATCGGTGGTAACGCCGCTCGTCGTGGCGAGCCTCGCCTACCAGGGCGTGATCGTCGCGTTCGCGAGCTACCTCGCCTGGTTCTGGCTCTTGACGCGCTACCTCGCCGCGCGGCTCTCCGTGCTGTCCTTCCTCACGCCCATGTTCGGCGTGCTCTTCGGCGTGGTGTTCCTGTCCGAGCGGCTAACCGGCAGCTTCGCGGTTGCGGCGCTGCTCATCGCGACGGGCATCGCGCTCGTCAACCTGCGTCGTTGAGCGCGCGAGCAGCGCGGCGCCGAGGCAGCCGGCGAGCAGCGAGGCGATGAACACGGCGAGCTTCGCCGCGGCGAACTGCGCCGCGTCCGGAAATGCCTTGCCGGCGATATAAAGGGACATGGTGAAGCCGATGCCGGCGAGCGCTCCCGCCCCGAGCATCTGGCGCCACGAGTAGGCGGCGGGCTTCGCTGCGATCCCCAGGCGGACGGCGGCCGCGGCGGCGAGTACCATGCCGAGCGGCTTGCCTATCACCAGTCCCAGCACGACGGCGAGGATGAGCGGGCGCTGCGTCTCGATTACGTCGCTGGACCACGCGAGCCCGGCGTTGGCGAGCGCGAACACCGGCAGGACGAAATAGCTCGACCACGGTTCGACCGATCGCAGCAGCTTCGCCGCCGGCGACTCGATCCGGTCGTGGATCGCATCCAGAGCGCGCAGGGCCGGCTCGGACGGCCCGTGCCGCAGCACGCCCTCGCCGGTGTCGCGCAGGTGATCGTGGACCACGGTCTCGGCTTGCGCCAGCAACGCGCGCAGGTTCGCCGGCGGGCGCGTCGGCGTGAAAATGGCGAGAATCACCCCGGCGAGCGTCGCATGCAGCCCGGCGCCGTGCAGGCCGGCCCAAAGGGCCGCCCCGAGCAGCGCATAGGGCAGCGCGCGGTAGACGCCACTGCGGTTCAGAAGGGCGAGCGCGGCGGTGAGCGCGATCGAGCCGGCCAGGTAGGGCAGGTCGAAGCCGCCAGAATAGAATACCGCGACGATCGCAATGGCTGCCAGGTCGTCGACGATCACGGCGGCGGTGAGAAAGATCCGCAGCTCGACCGGCACGCGGCGGCCGAGCAGCGCAATCAGCGCGACCGCGAAAGCGGTATCGGTGGTGGTCGGAATCGCCCAGCCCGCCCGCAGCGGCCCGTCCGGCACCACCAGGAGATAGATCAGCGCGGGCAGCAGCATTCCGCCGATCGCCGCGGCGAAAGGCAGCGCCGCCGCGCGCCGCGTCGCCAGGCGGCCCACCGTGAATTCGCGCTTGATTTCCAGCCCGACGACGAGAAAGAACACCGTGAGCAGGCCGTCGTTGATCCATTCGCGCAGCGTAAGGCGAAAGGCGGTCTCTCCCGCCAGGACTCCCGCCTGCATGTTCCACAACGCTTCGAACGCCGGGCCGAGAGCGGAATTCACCAGTGCCACGGCCAGCGCCGTCATGGCGAGCAGCAGCAGTCCTGTGGAGGGCGCCCAGCGGGCGAAGTCGAGCGCGGCGGCCTGCACCCGGTGGCCGAGCGAGCCGAGCATCGCCTCGGCGAGCGTGCTCTCGTCCCAGGGCCCGTCGTAGCGCCGGCCATTGATGAAGAAGGTAGGCGAGTACCTCGCGCCGCTCAGCTGCGTGCTTCCGACATCCTCCTGCACCCTCGCCTGAGCTCGCCGCCAGGTCGCTTCGCCGGGCGGGTCGCGGGGCGGGAGGGCAAGCTCGGCGGCGAGTGCGTCGAGATCCGCTTGCGTGAGGTTCGGCCCGCGCTTCATCAGCGCGTCGTGCGTTTGCCACCAGCTGTCGGCGGTTTCGTGGGCGTACTCGGCGAGCTCCGCCGCGCGCCGCGCCTCCTCGTTGCCGCTGATGGGACGATGGCGGAACACATAGCGCAGCCGCTCGCCGAAGCGATCGCGCAGGTTCGCGACGATCTCGTGCGCGGCGCGGCAGAAGGGGCAGTTGTAGCTGCCGTACTCGACCAGGGTGATGTCCGCCGCGGCCGTGCCCAGCACGTGGTCGCGGCGCTCGTCCACCGGCGGCGCGAGCCGCCCGGGCTGAGTCGCATTCATGGCGTGCGGGAGAGCCTAGCACGTGATCTAGAATCGCGGCATGGAAGCCAAGCCCGTCGATGGCGAGCAGTTCAAGCTAGGCATGCGCACGCTGGCGGGCGCGGTGAACATCATCACCAGCACGCACGCCGGTCATCGTTACGGCATGACCGCGACCGCCGTGTGCTCGGCGAGCGCGGACCCGCCGACGGTGCTCGCGTGCATCAACAAGCTCGCCTCGACCCACGCCGCGGTGGCAAAGAGCAAGGTGTTCTGCGTCAACGTGCTGCGCGCCGAGGACTGGGAGCTTTCCACCGGCTTCAGCGGCGCGCAGAGCGGCGAAGCGCGCTTCAAGTCGCGCGACTGGACGCGGCTCGCGACCGGCTCACCGGTGCTCATCGACGCTCTCGTCTCGTTTGACTGCCGCGTCGTGAAGAAGCTCGTGCACGGCACCCACACGATCTTTCTCGGGCAGGTCGAGCAGGTGCTGTTCGGCAACAAGGGCAAGCCGCTGCTTTACTCCGAGGGGCAGTACGCCAAGCTCGCCTCGCTCACACTGGGCGAGCCGCTCCCGGAGGGCCTCGACTACTGGGGCTTCTGAGCCTCGACCGCCGCATCCGCGTGGTTGTCGCCGCCAATTTCCTGGTGGTGGCGGCGCGGATGAGCCTGGTCACGTTCCTGGGCATCTATTTCGTGCGCAAGGCGGGCATCGATCTCGCGACCGTCGGCGTCGCCCTGCTGCTCGAAAACGTCCTGCGCGGCGTGCTTGCGCCGCTGTTCGGCGCGCTCAGCGATCGGATCGGCCGGCGCCCGCTGCTCATCGCGGCGGCGCTCGTCACCGCGGCGGTGCTGCCGTGCTTTCTTCTGGTCACTGGGCCGGCCTCGCTCATCGCCTGGAGCCTCGCCATGGGCGTGGCCGGCGCGGTGAACATGCCGGTGGCGAGCGCGCTGCTGCTCGATCTTTCGAGCCCCGAGCGGCGCCAGGCCGTGCTCGCGCTCAACTACACGGCGATGAGCGTCGCCTACACGCTCGGCGTGATGCCCGCAGGGTATGTCGCGGAGCAGGGGTACGGCTTGCTGGCGGTGATGAGCACCACCGGATTCGTGCTGGTGGCGGCGCTCTACGCGGTGGCGCTGCGCGCCGACCCGCCGCTCGAGCACGCGAGCGCAGTCGGGTCGTTCTTCACGCACACGCTCGCCGCGCTGCGCGACCGTGTGTTCCTCGCCTTCGCCCTGCTCGGCTTCATCTTCCCGCTGGCGATGGGGCTGGTGGTGATCGTGAGCCCGCTCTACGCCGCAGACCGGGGGCTGGGAGAGGGCTACATCGGCCTGGTGCTGGGCGGCAACAGCCTGATCGTCGCGGCGCTTGCAGTACCGGTGGCGACGCGGATCGAGCCGATGGGCCCGTTTCGCCTGCTCGGCGCCTCGGCGCTGCTCGTGGCGGCGGGCTTCGCCTGCTACGGTGCCATCGCCTCGCCTTGGCTCGCGCTGCTGGCGGGGACGGTGATCTTCAGCTTCGGCGAGCTGGTCTTCAGCTCCGCGGTGCCCGCCGCGGTAGCGCGCCTCGCACCGCCCGGCCGGCGCGGCGCCTACCAGGGCGGCTGGACGCTGATCGGCTCGCTCAGCATGGGAAGCGCGCTCGTGGTGAGCGGGCTCTTGCGCGACCGGTTCGACTGGAGCGGAGCCTGGCTGATTTACGCCGCCTTATCCCTCACTGCGGCGCTCGGCCTGCTGTTGACGCGCGGCTGGTTTCTGCGCGCCTCCAAATGAAAACCGGGGCCTCTCGGCCCCGGTTAGAGTCGTTGTTCTTGTTGAGCTTTGTTGTTCTTGTTGGGTTTTTGTTATTTCAATTTGAAGCCTAGCAAGTTTGCGATTTCGCCCCAGCCCATGCCGTCGGCGCGCATCTTCAGGATGCCTTCGAGGGTGACGCCTCCCACCGTTCCGCCCTGCAGAGCCGCTTCGAGCTCTTTCGGGTTCGCCTTGACCGACTTGGCCTCGAGATCGGCTTCCGTGAGCGCGAGCGCGATATCGATGTTGCCGAGGCCCATCGGGTCGGTCTTGGGCACGAATTTGACGGTCACCGCGCCCGACTTGCAGAACCTGCCGCTGCAAGGAGTGCCTTCTCCGACGAGGACCACCTCGTCTTTGACCCGCAGTCCATAGACCAGCGATTTCGCGTTGTCGGCGGATCCGGCCAGCGCTTCATAGCGCTGCATGAGCCCCTCCATGGTCACGGCGCCCTTGCCGGCGGCCGTGGTCGTGACGCCGGCGCTCTTGTCTTTGCCGGGCTGGGCTGCGGCCGCGCCGGGAAGCATCAATAGCGCGCTCGCGATGAGCAGGATCGATGCTTGGTTCTTGAACATGTGCGACTCCCTCTCTCGTTTAACGAGCCATGCGGGGCCCGCGTGGGGAGTACTTTGGATTCCGGATCGCTCTATGAGAAGGGCACTATGTCACGTTTTCACGACACCCTGACAAAAGGCGCGACATACGGACAGATTGCACAGGGAAAAGTCCACATCCCGGCTACAGCATCTCGAGAAACGCGACCAGGTCCGATATGTCGTCTTCGCTCAGCCGGAGCGGCCCGAGGATGCGCTCGCCATCCGCGTGCAATCGCTCTTCGTTCAGCTCTGAGTAGTGGCGCACTACGTCACGCAGCGTCGCGAGGCTGCCGTTGTGCATGTAGGGCGCCGTGAAAGCGACGTTGCGCAGGCCCGGGACGCGGAACTCGCCAAAGTTGCGATGCTGCGCCGCAACATGGCGGGTGCCCGTGGCGCTCGCGGGCGAGGGGTCGTCGCTGAAGCGCCCGAGCAGATTGTGCGGGCTTGCC
>DATKAX010000017.1:0-9775 GCA_035514595.1 Burkholderiales bacterium | reverse complement strand
AACACGAGCACCTGGCCGTCGCAATTCGGCCCGGCGCCGATGCCGATGGTCGGGATCGCGATGCGCTCGGTGACGAGCCGCGCGAGCTGCGCCGGCACGAGCTCGAGCACCACGCCCCAGCAGCCCGCCGCGTCGAGCGCCAGAGCGCCCTCCAGGATGCGCCGCGCGTTCACCTCGTCCTTGCCCTGCAGCTTGTAGCCGCCGAGCGAGGAGGCGGTCTGCGGCGTGAGGCCCACGTGTCCCAGCACCGGCACGCCGGCGCGCACCAGAGCTTGCACGATGGGGGCCACCTCGACGCCGCCCTCGAGCTTGACCGAGTCGGCGCCGGCGTCCTTCATGAGCCGCGCGGAATTCTCGAGCGCCTGCTCGAACGTGCCGTAGGAAAGGAACGGCAGATCGGCGATCAGGAACGCCTCGGGCGCGCCGCGGCGCGCGGCGCGCGTGTGGTGCACCATGTCGTCCATGGTGACCGGCGTGGTGCTGTCGTAGCCCAGCACCACCATGCCGAGCGAGTCGCCCACCAGGATCAGGTCGACGCCGGCTTCGGCGACCAGCCGCGCGCTCGGGTAGTCGTAGGCGGTGAGCATCGCCATGCGCTCGCCCTTCCTGCGCCTGAGCTCGAGAACGGTGGGCTTCTTCACTTCAGGCCGGCGAAATCGAACAGCTTCCGGTCGAGCAGATGCGAAGCACGCACGTCGGTGAGCGCGCGCACCATCGACTCGATGCGGCCGGGATGGCGCCGCTCCCAGTCGCGCAGCATCTCGCCCACGAGCTTGCGCTGCAGGTTGTCCTGCGAGCCGCACAGCGTGCACGGGATGATCGGAAAGTCCTTCGCCTCGGCGTAGGCTGCGAGATCCGCCTCGGCGGCGTACACGAGCGGCCGGATCACCACGTGGCGGCCGTCGTCGGAGCGCAGCTTCGCCGGCATCGCCTTCAGCTGCCCGCCGTGGAACAGATTCAGAAAAAACGTCGCGAGCACGTCGTCGCGGTGGTGGCCGAGCGCGATCCTGGTGGCGCCGAGTTCGTCCGCGACGCGGTACAGCACCCCGCGGCGCAGCCGCGAGCACAGCGAGCACATCGTGTTCCCCTCGGGAATCACGCGCTTTACCACCGAATAGGTGTCCTGCTCGACGATGCGGTAGGGCACGGCGCGCGATTCCAGGTACGCCGGCAGCACGTGCGCCGGAAACCCCGGCTGCTTCTGGTCGAGGTTGACTGCGATCAGCTCGAACTCGACCGGCGCCTTCTCCCGCAGCGCCATCAGGATGTCCAGCATCGCGTGGCTGTCCTTCCCGCCGGACAGGCACACCATCACCCGGTCGCCCTGCTCGATCATCTTGAAGTCGGCGATCGCCTCGCCCACCTGCCGCCGCAGGCGCTTGGCAAGCTTCGCTTCCTCGTACTGCACCTTGCGCAGGTCGACGCGTACGGGCTGAACAATAGCGCTCATCGAACCGGCGAGTGTACCTCGAATAATCAACAAGTTACTACTCTGAGGTCGCATTTTGCGACCTCAAAGTCATCGTCCACAGGGGGTTAACCGTTAAAGCCCCCATGAGCGAGGACTCCCTACGGCATCGGACCGCGGACCATATTGCGAAGCGGATTCTGGTGGTTCGGGGACAACGGGTGGTGATCAACACCGACCTGGCGCTCCTCTACGGTGTCACGACAAAGCGCCTCAATGAGCAGATCAAGAGAAACAAGCGGCGATTCCCCGACGATTTCGTGTTCCGGCTTACGCCAGCCGAGCGCGACGAGGTGGTCGCAAATTGCGACCACCTTTCGAAGCTGAGGTTCTCGCCTTCCCTGCCCTACGCGCTCACTGAGCATGGCGCCATCATGGCCGCATCCGTGCTGAATACATCTCGAGCGATCCAGGTCAGCGTATTCGTTGTCAGAGCATTCGTCAGGTTGAGGGATGCGCTCACCACGCACAAGGAGCTGGCAAGGAGACTCAACGAGCTGGAGAAGAAAGCCGAGTCGATAACACTCAAACACGACGCATTCTCTGCCGAAACGCGTACCCGTTTCAGGGAACTCATCGAAGCGCTTCGCCAGTTGATGGCCGCGCCCGAGCGCAAGGCACGACCCATCGGCTTCGTCACCGACCTAGGAACAAAAGGTCGCTAGGCCGGCGTGACGAGCTTGAGGCCGGCGATGCCGGCGACGATGAGGAGGATCGAGCCGGCGCGAAGCAGCGTCCTGGGCTCGCCGAACAGGACCATGCCGAGGATCGCGACGCCGACCGCGCCGATGCCGGTCCACACCGCGTAGCCGGTGCCGATGGGGATGGTGCGCACCGCGAGCGCGAGGAAGTAGACGCTCGCGAGCATCGCGGCGACGGTGAGCGCCGAGGGCGCGGGCCGGGTGAAGCCCTCGGTGTACTTGAGCCCCACCGCCCAGACGACCTCGAGCAGCCCCGCGAGGGTGAGCCAGATCCACGCCATGGTCGAGTCCTAGAGAAAGATGGAGCGCCCGCCGTCGACCGCGACGAGCTGGCCGGTGACGAAGGGGGCGCAGGCGAGGAAGTGTACCGCCTGCGCCACGTCCTCGGGCGCGCCGACGCGCGCGAGCGGCGTGGTGGCCACGATGCGCGCGCGCTCCGCGTCGTCGAACTGGCCGTCCTCGGGCCAGGCGATGGTGCCGGGAGAAACGCCGTTCACGCGCACCCGCGGCGCGAGCTCGAGGGCGAGAGCGCGGGTGAGCGCCGCGAGCCCTGCCTTGGCGACGCTGTAGAGCGGATAGCCCTTGAGGGGGCGCTCGGCGTGAATGTCGACGATGTTGACGATCGAGCCCGAGTGCTTCGCGAGCTCGGCCGCCGCCTCCTGGGCGATGAAAAGCGGCGCTCGAAGATTCGACCCGACGAGCGCCTCCCAGTGCGAAGCCTCGATCTCGCCCAGCGGCACCGGGAAGAACATCGACGCGTTGTTGACGAGGACGTCGAGCCGGCCGAAGTGCTCGAGCGCCGCGCCGAGGAGCGCCCGCGGCGCGATCGGCGCGAGCAGCTCCGCCTTGACGCGCGCCGCGCTGCGCGCGCGCGCGGCGTTGAGCTCGGCCTCGAGCTTCGCCGCCTCGGCCTCCGAATCGCGGTAATGCAGCACGACGTTCGCGCCCGCGGCGTGCAGCCGCCGCGCGATCGCCGCGCCGACGCGCCGCGCGCCGCCGGTGACGAGCACCGAGCGGCCTGTCAGCGTCTCATCCATGGGCGCTGCAGATTCTAGGGTAAATTGCCCGCATGCTCCTGCGCTCCCGCATCGAGGCGGAGATTTCCGCAGGCGGCGGCTGGCTCCCGTTTGCCCGCTACATGCAGCTCGCGCTGCACGAGCCCGGCCTGGGCTATTACGCGAGCGGCGCGCAGAAGTTCGGCGCCGCCGGCGATTTCGTCACCGCGCCCGAGCTCGGCTCGCTCTTCGGCCGCACGCTCGCACGCCAGCTCAGGGAGATCGGCGGCCCGGTGCTCGAGCTCGGGGCCGGCAGCGGCGCGCTCGCCGAGGCTCTGCTGCGCGAGGGCGGCTTCGATTACCGGATCCTGGAGACGAGCGCCGAGCTGCGTGCCCGGCAGGAACGAAGGCTCGGCGCGCGCGTCGAGTGGCTCGAGCGCCTTCCGGAGCGCATTCGAGGCGTCGTGATCGCGAACGAGGTCCTCGACGCCATGCCGGTGCACGCGGTGGCATGGCGGGCGGACGGGATCCTGGAGCGCGGCGTCGGTGTTTCGCAGGGCCGGCTCGAGTGGCGCGAGCGGCCTGCGACCGGCGAGCTGCTGCGCGAGGCGCGGAAAATCGAGGTCCCTGTCCCCTACGAAAGCGAGATCGGCCTGGCGGCGCGCGCCTGGATGCGCACGCTCTGCGAGCGCCTCGAGCAGGGGGTGCTGCTCGTCATCGACTACGGATTTCCGCGCCATGAGTACTATCACCCGCAACGCGCGGCGGGCACGCTGATGTGCCACCATCGCCACCGTGCGCACGCCGATCCGTTCTTGCGCCCGGGCGAGGAGGACATCACCGCCCATGTCGACTTCAGCGCGCTCGCCGGGGCGGCGCGCGCGGCGGGCGCCGAAGCCCTCGGCTACGCCACCCAGGCGCAGTTCCTGGTGAACTGCGGCATCACCGAGGTGCTCGGCGAAGCGAACCTGGCGAATGCGCTGCATTACGCGCCGATCGCCGCCGAGGCGCAGAAGCTGCTTTCGCCCGCCGAGATGGGCGAGCTTTTCAAGGTGCTGGCGGTGGGCCGCGGCGTGAATCGGCCGCTCGCGGGCTTTTCGCGCGGCGAGCGTTCGCATACCCTTTAGGCCGCATGCGCGCATCCGTTCTCTTGCTCGCCCTGGTGTGCCTCGCCGCCGCGGCGGACGAGGCCGAGCAGGCGCGCGGCCGCTGGCAGTCGAGCCCGCACGGGCCGATGCTGGAGCGCATCCTGCCGCCGACCTTCGAGGCGCGCCGGCTCCCGGAACCGGGCTCCCCGGGAGCCAGGCTCGCCCAGCGCTACTGCGTGCAGTGCCACAACCTGCCGAACCCGGCGATGCACCATGCCGCCAAGTGGCCGGGGATCGTCGAGCGCATGGTGTTGCGCATGCAGGGCCGCGGCAATCTCGGCAAGCTGATGGCCGAGATGATGGCCGGCGTGCGCGCGCCCTCCGCCGAGGAATCCCGCACCCTGGTGGCGTACCTGCGCAAGCACGCCCAGGCACCGCTCGATCCCGCGCGCTACCCCGAGGTGTACCGGCCTTCCGGCGAGGCTTTCCGGCTCGCGTGCAACCAGTGCCACGTGCTGCCCGACCCCAGGCGCTACACGGCACGCGAATGGCCGCTCGTGGTCGCACGCATGGAGCAGAACATGCAATGGATGAACCGCGTGGTGGGCACGCAGCCGATCCCCGGCGAGCCGCAGCTTCGCATCGAGGAAATCAACGCCTTCCTGGCGCGCTACGCGAGGAAGTGATCAGGACGAGACGAAGGTGGAAACGCCCGGCGTCCTGAGTATTTCCAGGAACACATCGGCGAAGTAGTACATCAGGAAAGCCAGCACGAGGAGCGCGCCGAGCGTCCAGCGCTTGACGCTGACCCAGCGCTTCACGTTCGGCAGGTCTTGCGCCTGCGTCGCGTCGAGCTGGGCGATGTACTGGCGCAGCTGCTCGCGCGAGCGTACGTCTTCCCGGGTCCTCACGTTCTGGCCGCGCGCGATCCGGATCAGGTTGCGGATCACGTGCAGCGCGATCTCGGGATGCTTGAGCAGGAACGCCTTGAACTCGACCCGCGGAATCACCGCAAGCTCGGAGGGCTCCAGCGTCATCACCGAGGCCGAGCGCGGCTTGTCGTCGAGCATCATCTCGCCGAAGTACTGCCCCGGGCCCTTGGTGTCGAGGATCACCTCGCCGCCGCCCTCGCCGCCGAGGTAGACCTTGACCCTGCCGCGCACGATGCCGTAGAGCGCATCGGCCGGCTCGCCTTCGCGGACCACGAGCGCGTCCCCGGGGAGGCTGCGGGTGCTGGCGCGCTCGGAAAGCTCGCGCAGGTCGGCCTCCGCCAGCCCCTGGAAGAGCGAGATCGTGTTGAGCGCGGCGCTCATGGCTTCGCTTCGGGTCGAATAGTATCTAATTCGGCCGGGGGACCGCCATGCCCCGGACCACCGCCGGCCGCGCGCCGATCGCATCGTACCAGCGCTTCACGTGCGGATAGGCGGCCAGATCGACGCGGTGCCACTCGTGGCGCGCCGCCCACGGGTAGGTGGCGATGTCGGCGATCGAGTACTCGTCGGCGAAGTACTCGTGCTTCGCGAGGTGGCCGTCCATCACGCCGTACAGGCGCTTCGCCTCGGTGCCATAGCGCTCGGTTCCGTACGGAATCTCGTCCTTCTTGGCGCGCATGAAGTGGTGGGCCTGGCCGAACATCGGCCCGACCCCGCCCATCTGGAACATGAGCCACTGCAGCGCGACGTACTTGCCGCGCGCCGACTGCGGCAGGAATCTGCCGCCGGTCTTGCCCGACAGATAGATGAGGATCGCGCCCGACTCGAAGAGCGCGAGCGGCCGCCCGTCGGGCCCGTCCGGGTCGACAATCGCGGGAATGCGGTTGTTCGGGGCGATGGCGAGGAACTCGGGCTTGAACTGCTCGCCCTTGCCGATGTCGACCGGGTGCACGCGGTAAGGCAGCGCGCATTCCTCCAGCATAATGGACACCTTGCGGCCGTTGGGCGTGGACCAGGTATAGAGATCGATCATGTTCAAGTGGCTCGTGACGTTGTTGATTGTGCTGGTCATTCTAGCGGCTGCGACGCCCTGGCTCGGGCGTTATGGCGGCCGCTTCGCGCTCGGGCGGCTGCCCGGCGATCTGCGCATCCCGCTGCGCGGGCGGATGTACTACGTGCCCTTCGCGAGCACGGTGCTGCTCTCGCTACTGGTCTGGGCGCTCGGCAGGCTGCTCTAGGCTGCGCTCGATCGCGCGCCGGCGCTCGAGGTCGATGCGCTGCCCGATCTCCGCGGGTGACGATGCCCGGGCCGCGACAGCGCCCGCGTCGATCCCGGCCGCCGCCGCGCGGGCGCGCTCGATGCGCCCGACATCGATCCCCGGCTCCGCGAGCCGCGCTGCCTCGAGCAGATCGGCGAAGCGCTCCGGCCGGCGAAACGCGTCGGCCTGCTTGAGCAGCTCGAGCAGCGCCTCCGGCCCCGCGCCCCGCGCCGCGCGCAGCCGCTCCCGGTTGCGGCAGGCGAGCAACGCCGCCTCCCGCTCCTCGTTCGGCGCGCGCAATCGATCGCACAGCGCCTGGACCTCGGCTTCGGCCAGTGACCACGCGAGCAGCGCGAAGCGCACCGGGAGCGATCCGGAAAGCTCGCGCGGGATCGCCTTGAGCTCGGGGAGCAGCCTTGCCCGCAGGCCGGCGGCCTCGAGCACCTCGAACATGCGCGCCGGATAGGGCTCGGCGAGCCCTTTGGAGAATTCCTGCCACACGCGCTCGGGCACGAGGGTGTCGGCTTCCCCGGAGCCCACCATCGAGCGCATCAGCGCCAGGGTCTCGTCGGCGACCCGAAAGCCGAAGCGCGCCGCAAAGCGCGCGACGCGCAGGATGCGCACCGGGTCCTCGGCGAACGCCTCGCTCACATGACGCAGCACACCTTCCTGAAGGTCCTTCCTGCCGTTGAACGGATCGATCAGCGTGCCGTCCGGCGCCTTCGCCATCGCGTTGATCGTGAGATCGCGGCGCCTGAGGTCCTCCTCCAGAGTGACGTCGGGCGCCGCGTGCACCGTGAAGCCCTTGTAGCCGCGCCCGCTCTTGCGCTCGGTGCGCGCGAGGGCATATTCCTCGTGCGTCTCGGGATGCAGGAACACCGGGAAATCCCTGCCGACCGGCTTGTAGCCCAGGCGCGCCATTTCCTCGGGCGTCGCGCCGACCACCACGTGGTCGCGGTCCTTCACCGGAAGGCCGAGCAGCTCGTCGCGCACCGCGCCGCCGACGACGTAGGCCTTCACCGCGACGCGTAGGGCTCGTCGGCGGCCACGAACTCGGTCTCGCGCAGCGCCGCTTCGGTCCATGCCTTCACGGCTTCGAGGTCCCGCACCGCCTGCGCATAGGCCTGGGCCGCCGCGGGCAGCGCCACGCCATAGGTTTCGAAGCGCGTCACCACCGGCGTATAGAACGCGTCCGCGATCGAGAAGCGGCCGAAAAGCAGCGGACCGCCCGCGCCGAAGCGGCTGCGGCACGTGCTCCAGATCGCGACCACTCGCTCGATGTCTCTCTTCGAGTCCGCGTTCAGGCCCTTGCCGGGATGCCGGCTGCGGAGGTTCATCGGCATCGCGCCCCTCAGCGCCTGGAAGCCCGAATGCATCTCCGCGCAGACCGAGCGGGCCATGCGCCGCGCCGCGGCGTCGAGCGGCCAGAGCTGCCTTTCGGGATAGAGCTCGGCCAGCGTTTCGCAGATGGCGAGCGTGTCCCACACCGGCTCGCCGTCGACCAGCAGCACCGGCACCTTGCGCGTCGGCGAATAGCCTTCGATGCCGATGACGCGGTTATCGTCGGCGAACTTGAGCGGGATTTCCTCGAACGCAATATCGGCCTGGCGCAGCACGATCCACGGCCGCATCGACCAGGACGAGTAGTTCTTGTTGCCGATCACCAGCCGGAGCTTCATGGCCCGGCGGAGACGCGGCCGCCGTCCTTGATGGGCGTGGCGAACGTGTACTCGATGTCCCAGGGGAAGTGGATCCACTTCGTCTGCTTGAACTCCTTCACGAAGGTGTCCACGATCGGGCGCCCGGCGGGCTTGGCGTAGAGCGTCGCGAAGTGGGCCTTCGGCAGCAGCTGGCGCACCGCCTGCGCGGTGCGGCCGGTGTCGACCAGGTCGTCGATCAGCAGATAGCCCGCGCCGTCGCCGGGGACGCTTTTCAGCACCTGGACGCTTCCCTGCTGCTGCTGCGCCCCGCCTGCCGAGCCGACGTCGTAGCTCGTGACGCAGACCGTGTCGACCAGGCGGATGTCGAGCTCGCGAGCGACCAGCGCAGCCGGGACCAGCCCGCCGCGGGTGACCGCGACGATGCCCTTCCAGGGGCCCTTCGCATGCAGCACTTCGGAGAGATAGCGGGCGTCGCGGTGCAGCTCCACCCACGAGATGATGATCTCGTCTTCGTAAGAGATTCGTGCCATGGGAAATTTTAACGGTTTGCCTGGCCGCGGAACGCCCAGCCGGTGAAGCGCGCCTCGATCGCCGCGGTGGCCGCGTAGAGCAGAATGCCCAGCACCGCCAGCACCAGCAGCCCGGCGAATACGATCGGCACCTGGAACGCCGCCTGGGCATCGAGCATCAGCTTGCCGATGCCCTTGTTCGCGCCCACGGTCTCGGAGACCACCGCGCCGACGAAGGCGAGCGTGATCGCCACCTTGAGCGAGCCGAAGAAATAGGGCAGCGAGCGCGGGATGCCGACCTTGCGCATGATGTCGAGCTTGGAGGCGCCCAGCGCCCGCAGCACGTCCTCGAGCTCGGGCTCGGTGGTGGCGAGGCCGGTGGCCACGTTCACCACGATCGGGAAGAACGAGATCAGGAACGCGGTCAGCACCGCCGGGATCTCGCCGATGCCGAACCACAGGATCAGCACCGGCACCACCGCCACCTTGGGGATGCTGTTGAAGCCGATCAGCACCGGATAGATCCCGGCATAGAGCGCGCGGTGCCAGCCCACCGCGATGCCGAGCACCAGGCCGAACACGGTGGCGATGAGAAAGCCCGCGAGCGTGGTCCACAGCGTCACGAAGGAGTTGTCGACGATCGGGGCGCGGTACTGCCACAGCGCGCCGAACACGTCGGAGGGCGCGGGCAGGATGGTGAGCGGCACCTCCAGCACCCGGCACACCAGCTCCCACAGGACGAAAAGCAGCACCGTGAAAGCGGCCGGGGAGACCACCTTGATCATCCACTCGTGCCGCTCCATCAGTGCTTCCCGATGAGCGCGCGCAGCTCGTGGACGATGTCCTGGAAGCGCTGCGTATAGACTACCTCGAGGTCGCGCGGCCGCGGCAGATCCACCGCGCAGCGGCGCACGATCCTCCCCGGGCGGCTCGACATCACGTAGACCGTGTCGGCGAGGAACACCGCCTCGCGCAGGTCGTGGGTGACGAGCATCACCGTCACCTTGCGCGCCGCCTGCAGGTCGCGCAGCGCGCACCACAGCTCCTCGCGGGTGAAGGCATCGAGCGCGCCGAAGGGCTCGTCGAGCATCAGGATCTCGGGCTCGTGCACCAGCGCGCGGCAGATCGAAGCGCGCTGCTGCATGCCGCCCGAGAGCTCCCA
>DATKAX010000016.1:0-2450 GCA_035514595.1 Burkholderiales bacterium | reverse complement strand
GCCGTAGTGGTCGTTGACGTCGAGCACGAAGCGGCACATGTCGCGCTTTTCCTCGAGGTTCATGCCCGCCATGGGCTCGTCGAGCAGCAGCAGCCTCGGCTCGGCGGCGAGCGCCCGGGCGAGCTCGACGCGCTTCTGCAGGCCGTAGGGCAGCCGGCCGACCGGCGTCTTGCGGATGTGCTGGATCTCGAGGAAGTCGATGATCTGCTCCACCGCCCTGCGGTGCTCGAGCTCCTCGCGCTTGGCCGGCCCGAGCCACAGCGCCTGCTGCAGGAAATTGCAGCGCATCTTGAGGTTGCGCCCGGTCATGATGTTGTCGAGCACGCTCATGCCCTTGAACAGCGCGATGTTCTGGAAGGTGCGCGCGATGCCCAGCGAAGCCGCCTCATGCGGGTTCATGTCGGCGAACTGCTTCTTTCCGAACCTTATTGTTCCCTGCTGAGGATGGTAGACGCCATTGAGCACGTTGAGCATCGAGCTCTTGCCGGCGCCGTTCGGGCCGATGATGGCGCGGACCTCATGCTCCTTCACGTCGAAGGACACGTCCTGCAGCGCCTTCACGCCGCCGAAGGCGAGCGATACGCCTTCGATCGACAGCATCACCGCGCCGACGCGGCGCTCGTGCGCCGCGCCGGCCGCGTCGGCGCGCGCCCGCGACGCGAGCGCTGCGACGTCGACCGCCACTAGGCCGCTCTCCTGCTTGCCGCGGCTGCGAAGGTCTTAGCGTCGCGGATCTTGAGGTCGGCCGAATAGGTGCCGGTGCGGCCGTCCTCGTACTTGATCTGCGCCTCGACGTGAACGCTCTGCCTGCCGGCGTACATCGCCTCGACCAGCGAGCCGTACCTCTCGCCGATGAAGCCGCGGCGCACCTTGCGCGTGCGGGTGAGCTCGCCGTCGTCGGCGTCGAGCTCCTTGTGCAGGATCAGGAAGCGGCGGATCTGCGAATTGGCGATCTCGGGCTCGGTCGCCAGATCGGCGTTGACCCGCTCCACGCACTCGCGCACCAGGTCGTACACCTCGTCGCGCGAGGCGAGGTCGGTGTAGCCCGAGTACGGCATGCCGCGCTTCTCGGCCCAGTTGCCAACCGCTTCCGGGTCGATGTTGACGAACGCGCATACCTCGCCGCGACCGTGCCCGAAGCACACCGCCTCCCGGATGTAGGGGAAGAACTTGAGCTTGTTCTCGAGGTACTTGGGCGCGAAGAGGGTCCCGTCGGCGAGCTTGCCGACGTCCTTCACGCGGTCGATGATCTTCAGATGCCCGTCGGCGTCGAAGTAGCCCGCGTCGCCGGTGTGGAACCAGCCCTCCCGATCCTTCGCCTCCAGGGTGGCCTCGGGATTCTTGTAATACTCGCGGAACAGGCCGGGGGAGCGGATGAGAAGCTCGCGCTCGGGCGTGAACTTGAGCTCGACCCCGGGCACGGCCGGGCCCACCGTGTCGGGCTTCACCTGGCCGTCGGGCTGGATGCAGACGAACACCGCCGTCTCGGTCGAGCCGTAGAGCTGCTTCAGGTTGATCCCGATCGAGCGGTAGAACCTGAAAAGGTCCGGGCCGATCGCCTCGCCCGCGGTGTAGCCGACCTTGACGCGGCTCATGCCGAGCACGTTGCGCAGCGGCCCGTAGACCACCAGGTCCCCGAGCCAGTAGAGCGCCCGGTCGACGGCGGAAACCGGCTTGCCGTCGAGGATCGCCCCGCCCACGCGGTGGGCAATGGCCATGAACCTGCGGTACAGCCAGCGCTTGAGGCTCGAGGCGTCCTCCATGCGGATCGAGACCTGGGTCAGCAGGTTCTCGAGCACCCGGGGCGGCGCAAAGTAGTAGGTCGGCCCGATCTCGCGCATGTCGATCATCACCGTCTCGGACGACTCCGGGCAGCAGATGCAGTAGCCGGTGACGAACGCCTGCGCGCAGGAAAAGATGTTCTGCCCGATCCATGCCGGCGGCAGGTAGGCGAGGATCACGTCGCGCTCGCCCAGGTGCTCGAGCTCGGCCGCGGTGCGCGAGGGCCCGATCAGGCTCGCGTGGCTGTGCACCACGCCCTTCGGCGCCGCGGTGGTGCCGGAGGTGAAGAACATCGCGGCGGTGTCGCTGCCCGCCCCCTTGGCGATCTCGGTCTCGACGTAGGACGGGTCGCGCCGGTAGCCTTCGCGCCCCAGCTCGCGCAGCTTCTCGTAGGCCATCAGCTGCGGCTGCGCGTAATGGCGCAGGCCGCGCGCATCGTCGAAGTAGATGTGCGCGAGCTTCGGACACTGCGGCAGGATCTCGAGCAGCTTGTCGACCTGCTCCTGGTCCTCGGCGAAGGCGTAGGCGATGTCGGCGTTGTGGATCGGGAAGGCCATCTCGGCCGCCACCGCGTCCTGGTAGAGCGGCACCGGAATGGCGCCCAGGCACTGCACGGCGCACATGGCGGCGTACAGGCGCGGGCGGTTGTCGCTCACCAGCGCGACGTG
>DATKAX010000015.1:0-3738 GCA_035514595.1 Burkholderiales bacterium | reverse complement strand
ACGTTCTGCGGCGTGTCGTCGACGACCAGAATGCGCTGCGAGGCGGTCATTTTGCGGCACCCGCGACCAGGCGCTTCACGGTCTCGACGAACTCCTTCAGGTTGATCGGCTTGCCGATGAAGGCGTCGAAGCCCGCGGCGGTGATCTGGCTGCGGTCGGTGGGCGTCACCGAGGCGGTCAGCGCCACCACCGGGATGCGCGCGGTGTCCGGGTCGCCGCGGATCTGCCTGAAGGCCTCGATGCCGTTGATCCCGGGAAGCTGGATGTCCATCAGCACGAGATCGGGCTTGCGCTCCCTGGCGAGCTTCACGCCCTCCTCGCCGGTCACCGCTTCCAGCGTGGCGTAGCCCTTCGCCTGCAGCACGTCGCGCGCAAGCTTCATATTCTTCTCGTTGTCCTCGACGATCAGCACTAGGCTCATTGGTGCTCCGGTAGCGTGAAAGTAAACTTCGATCCCCTGCCCGGGGCGCTGTCGAGATGGATGTGGCCGCCGTGCAGCTCGACGAAACGTCGAGTTAGCGCAAGGCCGAGCCCGGTTCCCTGCGATCTTAGGCTCGCGTCGCGTCCCACCTGCTTGAATTCGTCGAAGACCGCCTCCTGGTCTTCCGGCGCGATGCCTACACCCGTATCCAGCACGCTGATCTCGACGCCCCCGGCGCGGCTTTCCATCGACACGGCCACCGATCCGCCTTCCGGCGTGAACTTGATCGCGTTCGAGAGCAGATTGAGCATGATCTGCTTGAACTTCCGCTGGTCCGCGCTGACCGTCCGCAGGATCGGCGGGCAATTGAGGATCAGCCGCAGGCCATGGCGCTGCGCACGCTCCTTCACGAGTGCAAGCGCACCCTCAAGTGCCGCGCGAAGGTCGAAATCGGACAGCTCCAGCTCCATCCGTCCTGCCTCGATCTTCGACAGATCGAGGATGTCGTTGATGAGCGAGAGCAGGTGCTGACCGGACTCATGGATGTCGCCGACGTACTCGCTCTGCTTGGCGTTCAGCTCGCCGAACATTCGCTCCTTCAGAACCTCGGAGAAACCGATGATGGCGTTGAGCGGCGTGCGCAGCTCGTGCGACATGTTGGCGAGGAAGCGGCTTTTCTCCAGGTTGGCGGCCTCGGCCTGCTCGCGCGCGTGGCGAAGCTCGAGCTCCGCCAGCTTGCGCCGTGTGACATCGGTAATCGCCCCGATGAGTTTGGTCGCCCGGCCGCTCCTGTCGCGTACCGCGATAGCGCGATCGATGACCCAGCGATAGTCGCCGTCGCCGCTCACCAGGCGGTACTCGTGTTCGAAGCGTGGCGTGAGCCCTTTGAAATGCTCGACGACAGCATGGCGATAGCTGGAAACGTCCTCAGGATGCACGAGCGAATTCCAAGCCGCGGCGGTGTGCAGCGGGGCCTTCGGAAAGAAGGCCTTGGCGTGTTCGGACAGGTAAAGCGCGCCGGTGGCCACGTCCCATTCGTAGATACCCTCGGTCGCCACCTTGGTGGCGATCGAATAGCGTTCCTCGCTCTGGCGCAGCGCCTCTTCCGCGTGCTTCAGCCTGGTGATGTCGCCGGTCGAGCCGATCAAGCGAATGGCGCGGCCGCTGCCATCCCGGAGGGCTACGCCATGCGTGCGCGCCCAACGCCAGGAGCCGTCTTTCGCCCGGTACCGGTACTCGCACTCGAAGCGGTCGCTCCGGCCCTTGAAGTGCTCGACGTGCGCGGCACGGTATCGTTCCAGGTCGTCCGGATAGACGCGGCCGAGCCAGTCCTCCGCTGTCCTCAGCTCGTCGGGCGCAAACCCGAGGACTTCGCGCACGCGATCCGAGTAGTACACCCTGCCGCTCGCGATGTCCCAGTCGTAGACGCCTTCCCGGATGGCGCGCAAGGCGAAGTCGTACCGCTGCTCACTATCCCGCAGGGCCTCCTCGGTCTGCTTGAACTCCGTGATGTCGCCGATCGAGCCCACCACCCGCAGCGCCCGCCCGTTGGCATCGCGCAAGGCGATACCGTGCTGGCGACACCACCGCCAGGTTCCGTCCCGAGCACGGTAGCGGTAGTCGCACTCGAAGCGCGCTGTCCGGTCCTTGATGTGTAGGGCGAAACGGTCAAGGTAGCGCGCGAGATCATCGGGATGAATAAGCGTGCGCCAGTCCTTCGCCGTCTGCATGAAAGCCCGATCGACATCGAGCACGTCATAAACGCGCTCCGAATAGTAGATACGGTCTCCGGCGACATCGTAGTCATAGACCGCCTCATTGATCGCGCGCATCGCCAGCGCATAGCGCTCCTCGGACTCCCGCAGCTCGCTGAGGTCGCTCACGAGGTCCCCCACGGAAACGTCACGGTGAAGGTCGACCCCTTGCCGGGCGCGCTCTCGAGGCGAATCTCGCCGCCGTGCAGCTCGACGAAGCGCCGCGTCAGCGCGAGCCCGAGCCCGGTGCCCTCGGCCTTGCGGGTGTAGTCGCGCCCGACCTGCTTGAACTCCTCGAACACCGCCGCGTGGTCCCCGGGCGCGATGCCCACGCCCGTGTCGCGCACGGCGATCTCGATCTTCGACTCCACCGGCCTCGCGGTTACCTCGACGCGCCCGCCGTCGGGCGTGAACTTGACCGCGTTGGACAGCAGATTCAGGACGATCTGCTTGAACTTGCGCTCGTCCGCCTGCAGCTCGCCCAGCCGCGGGTCGACCTCCAGGCCCAGGGCGATGCCGTGGCGCTGCGCGCGCTCGCGCACCAGCGTCATGGCGTTGGAGAGCGCCGTGGGCAGGTGGAAGCTGGAGAGCTCGAGCTCCATGCGCCCGGCCTCGATTTTGGAAAGGTCCAGGATGTCGTTGATCAGCGAGAGCAGGTGCCGCCCCGACTCGTGGATGTCCTTGAGGTAATCGGCCTGCTTTTCGTTCACCTCGCCGAACATCCTCTCGATCAGCACCTCCGAGAAGCCGATGATCGCGTTGAGCGGCGTGCGCAGCTCGTGCGACATGTTGGCGAGGAACTCCGACTTGTGCTTGTTGGCGATCTCGAGCTGGCGGCTCTTGTCCTCGATCTCCTTGAACAGCCTCACGTTCTCGATGGCGATGACCGCCTGGTCGGCGAAGGTGGTGACCAGCTCGAGCTGCTTGTCGTTGAACGGCTCGACTTCAGTGCCGCGCGACATGGAGATCACGCCGATCGGCTCGCCGCGCAGCAGCATCGGCACCGAAAGCAAGGTGCGCATCCTGCCGAGCTGCGCCAGCTCGCGGCGGTCGTACAGCGGGTCGGCCAGCACGTCCGGGATGTGGATCACGCGCCGCTCGAGCAGCGCGCGCCCACTTCCCGATCCGCGCCCGGGCCTGATCGGGCGAGCGCGCAGCTCCGCCAGCATCGGCGACTCCGGCTCGTAGCCGTGCACCACCGCGGGCACGAACCGGCCCTCGGCATCCGGCAGGAACATGACGCCCTTCACCGCGTTGCACATCCGCGTCGCATTGACCATCAGCGTGCGCAGCACCGAGTCGAGGTCGAAGGTGGACCGGCTGATGGTTTTGAGCACCTCCGCGGTGGCGGTCTGCTGGTCGAGCGCCTCCTTGGTCTCGTTGAACAGCCGCACGTTCTCGATCGCGATCGCCGCCTGGTCGGCGAAGGTCTTGAGCAGCGCGATGTGCTTGTCGTCGAATGGCCGCACGTCGGGCCGGCGCAGGAGGATGGTGCCGAGCGCCCTGCGCTCGCGCAGCAGCGGCACGGCGAGGATGGTCCGGTGACCGTGCTTGCGCGCCAGC
>DATKAX010000014.1:0-2126 GCA_035514595.1 Burkholderiales bacterium | reverse complement strand
CAAGAGGCCGATCTACAACGCGCTCCAGCGCCGCTTCGGGACCTGAAGATGAAAAGCGAGATGAAGACCGCCACGCTCGAGGTGAAGGGGTTGTTTGAGGGGCTCGACCACCTCGGCGTCGAAAAGCGCATCGGCGCGCTGCCCGGCGTATACCACGCGCACGCCAATCCCGCCTCGGCGAGCGTCACGGTGCATTACGATGCGGCGGCCACGAGCGAGGCGGCGTTGCGCGAGGCGGTGCGCGAGTGCGGCTACCACTGCCGCGGCGAGATGCAGCCGGACCATCAGTGCAGGTTCGCCGAGCCCGATCCGCGCGCGGCCCATGCAAAGCACGCGGCGCAGCCGGGCGCGAAGGACGAGATGGCCCACGACATGGGCCACGGCGCCGGCATGGACATGGCCGGCATGGTGCGCGACATGCGCAACCGCTTCTTCGTGTGTCTTGCGTTCAGCATTCCGCTGTTTCTCTGGATGCCGATGGGGCTGCCCATCCCGACGCCGCCGGTCCCATTCGGGCTGAGGCTCGACCAGTGGCTCTTCGTGCTCGCGAGCGGGGCAGTGCTATGGCCTTCATGGCCGTTCTTCGTCGCCGCCTGGCGGGCTCTGAAGAACGGCATCCTGAACATGGCCGTGCTCGTAGTCCTGTCGGTCGGAACGGGGTACATCTTCAGCGTCGCATCCACCTTCTTCTTCGGCGGCGAGGTGCAGTTCTACGAGGCCGTCTCGGTGCTGCTCGTATTCATCCTGCTCGGCCACTGGCTGGAGATGCGGGCGCGGGCCGGCGCGAACGACGCCATCCGCGCGCTTCTCAAGCTGGCGCCGCCGATGGCGCGCGTGGTGCGCGACGGCAAGGAAGTGGAGATTCCTACCGCCGAGCTGGTCGCGGGAGACATCGTGATCGTGCGCCCGGGGGACAGGATTCCGGTGGACGGGGTCATCACCGAGGGGGAATCGCAGGTGGACGAGTCGATGCTCACCGGCGAATCGATGCCGGTGAAGAAGATCGTGGGCTCGAACATCGCGGGCGCGACCATCAACAAGAGCGGCGCCTTCCGCTTCCGCGCCACTAAGGTGGGCGCGGACACCGCGCTCGCACAAATCGTGAAGCTGGTGCAGGAAGCGCAGAATTCCAAGGCGCCTGCCCAGCTGCTGGCGGACAAGGCCTCGCAATGGCTGGTTCTCGCGGCCATCGTGATCGGCCTGGCGACTTTCGTCGTGTGGTACTGGGCGATCGGTCAGACGCTGCTCCTCGCAGTCACGCTGACCATCACGGTGTTCGTCATTGCCTGCCCGGATGCGCTCGGCCTCGCGACGCCCATGGCGATCATGATCGGCACCGGGCGCGGCGCGCAGAACGGCATCCTGATCAAGAATGCATCCGCGCTCGAGCAGGCGACGCACCTCGGCGTAGTGATCTTCGACAAGACAGGCACGCTCACGCAGGGCAGACCCGAAGTCGTGGAGGTGGTGGCAGCACCGGGCCGCAGCGAGAAGGACGTGCTCGCCCTGTCCGCCGGCATGGAGCAGCATTCCGAGCACCCGCTTGCCCACGCCATCCTCGAGAAAGTGAAGCAGAAGGGCAGCGAGGTCCAGGCCCTGCCGGCCGAGCGCTTCAGCAACGTCGACGGCATGGGGGCGCGCGCGACCTCGGAAGGAGAGCCTGCGCTGGTCGGCAATCGCCGCCTCATGGATGCGGAGCGGGTGGACATGGCCGGGCTCGAAGCCCAGGCCGAGCGCCTCGCCAGCGGGGGGCGCACGGTGGTGCACGTCGCGCGGGGCGGCAAGCTCTGGGGCCTGATAGCCATCGCCGATGCTTCGCGCGAGACTTCGGCCGCGGCGGTCAAGGCCCTGCGGGAGCGCGGGGTGGAGGTCGCGATGCTGACCGGCGATAACCGCGCTACAGCGGAGCGGATCGGACGCGAGCTGGGCGTCAGCACGGTCCTCGCCGAAGTCCTTCCGGGCCAGAAGGCCGAGCAGGTGAAGGCGCTGCAGGCGAAGGGAAAGAAAGTCGGCATGGTGGGCGACGGGATCAATGATGCGCCCGCCCTCACGCAGGCCGACGTCGGTTTCGCCATCGGCGCGGGCACGGATGTGGCAATGGAAAGCGCGGACGTCGTGCTCATGAA
>DATKAX010000013.1:0-5294 GCA_035514595.1 Burkholderiales bacterium | reverse complement strand
CGCCAAGGAGAAAACTTCCGGTTCCGCTCTACCGGTCCGTAGACCCCATCGGCTCTCTCGCCTCCGAGGCCAAGGTCGCGCTGCTCGAGAAGCTCGAGAGGAAGTGCCGCGCGCTCGATCCGCGCGTCACGCAGGTGATGGCGAGCCTAGGCGGCGAGTACGAGGTGGTGCTGATCGCGCGCGCCGACGGCGCGATCGCCGCCGACGTGCGCCCGCTGGTGCGCCTGTCGGTGCAGGTGATCGCCGAGCAGGGCGGCCGGCGCGAGAGCGGCGTTTCCGGCGGCGGCGGGCGCACCGACTACTCGCACTTCACCGACGAGGTGCTCGACGGCTACGCGCGGCAGGCGGTGTCGCAGGCGCTCGTCAACCTCGAGGCGCGCCCCGCGCCCGCCGGCACCATGACCGTGGTGCTCGGCCCGGGCTGGCCCGGCGTGCTGCTGCACGAGGCGATCGGCCACGGCCTGGAAGGTGACTTCAACCGCAAGGGCACTTCCGCGTTCTCGGGCCGCCTGGGCCAGCGCGTCGCCTCGCGCGGCGTCACGGTGGTGGACGACGGCACCCTCCCCGGGCGGCGCGGCTCGCTCACGGTCGACGACGAAGGCAACCCCACGCGGCGCACCGTGCTGATCGAGGACGGCGTGCTGCGCGGCTACATGCAGGACAGCCTGAACGCGCGCCTCATGAAGATGCCGCTCACCGGCAACGCGCGCCGCGAGTCGTTCGCGCACCTCACCATGCCGCGCATGACCAACACCTACATGCTCGCGGGCGCGCACGACCCGCTCGAGATCATCGCCAGCGTCAAGAAAGGCCTTTACGCCACCAACTTCGCCGGCGGCCAGGTCGACATCACCAGCGGCAAGTTCGTGTTCTCCGCCGCCGAGGCCTACCTGATCGAGGACGGGAAAGTGACCCACCCGGTCAAGGGCGCGAGCCTGATCGGCAACGGCCCCGACGCGCTCACGCGCGTCGCGATGATCGGCGACGACCTGCAGCTCGACTCCGGAATCGGCACCTGCGGCAAGGAAGGCCAGAGCGTCCCGGTCGGCGTCGGCCAGCCGACGCTGCGCATCGACGGCCTCACCGTGGGCGGCACCGCCTAAATCGGGGACGGCTACCGATTTCCCTCCGCCTGGCCTTCTTCGCTTCGTGAACGCCGCCGCCCTCGCCGAAAGGATTCCGAATGGCGCGCTCGTCGCCATGCCCCCGGACTACTCGCTGCCGGCCATGGAAGCCGTCAGATATCTGATAAGAAGGGAAATCAGGGGACTCAAGCTTCTCGGGGTCCCGGTGCTAGGCCTCTCGGCCGACCTGCTCATCGGCGCCGGTTGCGTCGCCGAGATCGAGACCAGCGCGGTGTCGCTGGGCGAAGCCGGCCTCGCACCGCGCTTCACCGAGGCGGCGGAGAAGGGCGAGATCGTGGTGCGCGACGCCACCTGCCCCGCGATCCACACCGCGCTGCAGGCAAGCGAGAAGGGCGTTCCCTTCATGCCGTTGCGCGGAGTTCTTGGTTCTGACTTGACGAAACATAGAAATGACTGGAAGGTCGGCGAGAACCCCTTCCAGGACAAAATGGGGTCTGACCCCATTTTGCTGGTGCCGGCGATCGCGCCGGACGTCGCGCTGTTCCACGCGCGCTGGGCGGACGAGGCCGGCAACGTGTGGGTCGGGCGCAGGCGCGAGCTCGCCACCATCGCGCACGCGGCAAGACAGACCTTCGTCACCTACGAGGAGCAGCGCGCCGGCGACATGCTGGAGGACGAGCTGCTCGCCCCCGGAGTGATTTCTTCGGTCTACGTGAGCGCGAGCGCGCCCGCGCCGCGCGGCGCCTGGCCGCTCGGCGTCGCCGGTCTCTACGACATCGACCAGGCGCACCTCGCGCTCTATGCGAAAGCGGCGAAGACGCGCGAAGGCTTCCGGCGCTACCTGGAAGAATGGGTCCTTACGCCACGGAAGAGCTTCTCGCCTGCGTGATCGCGCGGCTGGTGGGCGATGCCCGCCACGCGGCGATCGGCGCGGCTTCGCCGATCCCCGCAGCAGGAGCTTTTCTCAGAAAACAGGAATTTCCTTCCCTTCGGGTGTCACTGCACCAGAAGCGCCGCGCCAATCCCTTCAGCGAAGGCTCGCGGGAGCTGTTCGACCTCGCCGGGCAGGGGCGCATCGACGTCTTCTTCCTCGGCGGCGCGCAGATCGACGGCGAGGCCGCGATCAATCTGGTGCGCGCCGAGGGCCGGCGCTTCCCCGGCTCCTTCGGCTCCGCCTTCATGTATCCGCTGGTGCCAAGGACGATCCTGTTCCGCGAGGAGCACTCGCGCCGCACGCTGGTTCCGCGGGTGGAGTTCGTCTCCGCGCGCGGCGATCCCGCGGCGCTCCTCACCGGAAAGGCGCTCTTCTCCTGGCAGAAGGACAAGCGCCGCTTCAGGCTGGAAAGCCTCCATCCCGGTTTCACCCAGGAGGAAATTGCCGAGCAGACCGGATTCGACTACGACCTCTCGCCCGCGCTCCACGAGACCCCGTCCCCTTCGGCCCGGGAGCTCGAGTGCCTGCGGAGCGTGGTGGCGCCGCAGATCGCCGCCGAGTACCCCGATTTCGCGCGCCGCGTCTGGGGACTACACTAGCGCCATGAACGCGCCCGAGAAGGCGAGGCAGTACGACCGCGCGGCCGAGGACGTCGGCAACCTGGTGCACCTCGAGCACGTCAACGTCACCCACCCGGACCAGCGCCTCGCGACGCTGTTCTACGTCGTCGGCCTGGGCGGCACGCGCGACCCGTATCTCATGGTCGGCACCGACAACATGTGGGTCAACTTCGGCCGCACCCAGATCCACCTCCCCACGCGCGAGCCGCAGGTGCTGCGCGGCACCATCGGCATCGTGGTCCCCGATTTGGGACTTTTGAAGGCCCGCCTGGAAAGAGCTTCCCCGGAACTGAAGAACACCGCCTTTTCATTCAAGGTCTCTGATTCACATATAGACGCCCGCTGCCCGTGGGGCAACCGCTTCCGGCTCCACGTGCCCGCGCCCGAGTACGGGCCGATCGACATGGGCATGGCCTACGTCGAGTTCGACGTGCCGCCGGACACCGCCCACGGCATCGCGCGCTTCTACAAGGAGGTGATGGGTGGCCACGCCAGTGCCGCGAAGGGGCGCGCGCGCGTCGCGGTCGGCCGCAACCAGCAGCTCATCTTCACCGAGACCAAAGGCCCGATCCCGGAGTACGACGGCCACCATTTCCAGATCTACATCGCCGACTTCTCGGGGCCTTACGAATGGCTGAAGGAGCGCGACCTGATCTCGCTCGAGACCGACGCGCACGAGTGGCGCCTGCAGTGGATCGTGGATCCCGCCGACGGCAGGCGCCTGTTCCAGATCGAGCACGAGGTAAGGAGCCTCAAGCATCCCCTCCACGCGCGCCCGCTCGTCAACCGCAACCCCGGAATCACGAACACCAACTACCGCCCCGGCGCCGACGCCTTCCGCGGCAGCTACTGATCGACCAATCAGGCGGATCTTGCGGCGGGAAGCTCCGCCGGCGGCTCGAGGCTGGCGGCGGCGTCGCGCGGCTCGTTCGCGAGGAAGCCGCCCGACTGGTGGCGCCAGAGCTTCGCGTAGTGCCCCTCCAGGCGCAGCAGCTCGCCGTGCGTGCCGCTCTCCACGATCCTTCCCTGCTCCAGGACCACGAGCCGGTCCATGCGCGCGATGGTGGAGAGTCGGTGCGCGATCGCGATCACCGTCTTGCCTTCCATCAGATCGAGGAGCTGCTCCTGGATCGCCACTTCCACCTCGCTGTCGAGCGACGAGGTCGCTTCATCCAGCACCAGGATGGGCGCGTCCTTCAATATGACGCGCGCGAGCGCGATCCTCTGCCGCTGCCCGCCGGAGAGCTTCACGCCGCGCTCGCCGACGTGCGCGGCGTAGCCGCTGTTGCCCTTCCAGTCCCTCAGGCCCTCGATGAACTCGTGCGCCTGCGCCTGCCGCGCCGCCGCCTCGACCTGCGCGTCGCTCGCCGAGGGCCTGCCGTAGCGGATGTTGGCGGCGATCGAGCGGTGCAGCAGCGACGTGTCCTGCGTCACCATGCCGATTGCCGCGCGCAGGCTCTCCTGCGTCACCTGCGCGATGTCCTGGCCGTCGATCAGGATGCTTCCCGACTCGACGTCGTGAAACCGCAGCAGCAGGTTGACGAGCGTCGACTTGCCCGCGCCCGAGCGTCCGACCAGCCCGACGCGCTCCCCGGGCCTGACAACGAGATCCAGCTTGTCGATGACCGGCGGGGCATCCTGCCTGCCGTAGCCGAAGCTCACGGCTTCGAAGCGGATCTCGCCGCGCGACACTTCCAGCGGCCGCGCGCCCGGCCGGTCGGCGCCGGCGTGCGGCACCGCGATCGTCTGCATGCCTTCCTGCACCACGCCGATGTTCTCGAAGATCCCGGCGACCTCCCAGCTCACCCAGCCGGCGACGTTCGAGATCTGCCAGGCGAGCGGCAGCGCAGTCGCCACTACGCCCGCGCTCACCGCGCCGGCGGCCCATAGCCAGATTCCGATCCCGGCGGTCGCGACGAGCAGCGCCGCGTTCATCGCCGTGAGGCAGAACATGAAGCGCGTGATGAGCCGCATGTGGCGCGCCATCGCGCCCTGGTGCGCGTCCACCGTCTCGCGCACGTACGCGTCCTCGTCCCTGAGCCGCGCGAAGAGCTTCACCGTCAGGATGTTGGTGTAGCTGTCGACCACCCGCGCCATCACCAGCGAGCGCGCCTCCGAGCTCGCCCGCGCCAGGTCCCGCATGCGCGGCACGAAGTGCCGCAGGAACAGGAAATAGCCGAAGAACCACAGCGCCGTGGGCACCGCGAGGCGCCAGTCCGCCACCGCCATCAGCGCGAGCGCCATCAGCCCGAACGAGCCGATGTACCAGACCGCCCGGATGCTCGCCATCACGCTCTCGCGCAGCGCGTGCGCGGTCTGCATCACGCGATTTGCGATGCGCCCGGCGAAATCGTTCTGGAAGAACGGCCAGCTCTGCCGCACCACGTGCCAGTGGCTCTGCCAGCGAATCAGATTCGTGGCGCCCGGAATCAGCGCGTTGTGCCGAATGGCGATATCCACCAGGATCGCGAGCGGCCTCACCACCAGCACCAGCCCCACCATCCCCGCCAGCATCGGCCACTGCGCCGCCAGCGCCGCCTTGCGATCCGCCGCCTCCATCAGCGACACCAGCCGCCCGATGAACAGCGGTATCACCGTATCGAGCAGCGCGACGCCCAGGCTCGCCGCGAACATCGCCGCGTACCAGCCCTTCGT
>DATKAX010000012.1:0-6543 GCA_035514595.1 Burkholderiales bacterium | reverse complement strand
CAAGAACTGGCTGCTGCCCGAGATCGCGGCGGCCGGAAAGACCGGCACCACCGACGAGCAGCGCGACGCCTGGTTCGCCGGCTTCACCGGCGAGCGGCTCGCCGTGGTGTGGATCGGCTACGACGACAACCGCGCGGCGCGGCTGCTCGGCGCAGCCGCCGCGCTGCCGGTGTGGGGCGACATGATGGCGGCGCTCAACCCGCTGCCGCTCGAGCTGGCGCGGCCCGAGGGCATCGAGCACGTGTGGGTCGACCCCCAAAGCGGGCTTCGCAGCAGCGCCGGTTGCGAAGGCGCTCGCGAGCTGCCCTTCATCCGCGGCAGCGCGCCGGTCGAGCCCGCGGCTTGCGCCGATCTGCTCGACGCCGCGGCGCAGACCATCGACGCCGGCGTCGAGCGCGCCAAGAGCTGGCTCGAGCGGCTGTTCGGCCGATGAACGTTCGGTTTTTATCAATTTCCTTATTGTTCATATCCGGCTGTGCGGCGGTGCCGGGGCCGGGATCTTTGCCGGAAACAACACCGGCTCCGCCGGAAACGACCCCTGACGAGGAAACCCCCGCCCCGCGCGAGAGCATCGCCATCGCGGGGCTGATGGAGAGCGCGCGCGGCGACGCGGCGGCCGGGCGCCTGCCCAACGCCGCGGCCTCGATCGAGCGCGCGCTGCGCATCGAGCCGCGCAACCCGCGGCTGTGGCAGGAGCTCGCGCGCGTGCGCCTGCGGCAGGGCGAATACGCGCAGGCCGAGAACCTCGCCGCGCGCTCCAGCAGCTGGGCCGGCGGCGACAACGCGCTGCGCGCCGCCAACTGGCGCCTGATCGCGGAGGCGCGCAACGCGCGCGGCGATGCCGCCGGCGCGCACGCCGCCCTGGAGACCGCCGACCGGCTCGGGCGCTAGCGCCGCTCGGCCTCACTCCACCACTTCGCCTGCTCGCAGCAGCAGCTCGCGCGGGATGGTCAAGCCGAGAGCCTTGGCGGTCCTGAGGTTGAGGGTGAGCTGGACTTCGGTAGGCTGGTCCACCGGCAAGTCGCGTGGCTGCGCGCCTTTCAGGATGCGATCGACATAGTTCGCCGCCTTGCGGTAATCCTCCGAGACCGGCTGCCCGTAGCTCATCAGCGCTC
The DNA here is from genome assembly GCA_035514595.1 of Burkholderiales bacterium. Classification (GTDB taxonomy): domain Bacteria; phylum Pseudomonadota; class Gammaproteobacteria; order Burkholderiales; family SG8-39; genus SCGC-AG-212-J23. The sequence continues at coordinate 5,428 of DATKAX010000012.1, read as the reverse complement.
CTGCGCGCACCGCCTCCGGGGTCCAGAACATGGTCGCGAGCCGGTTCTTGAGCGCGAGCTCGGCGATGAGGGCGCGTTGCACGAACAGAAACCCGTCGCCTTGCACGATCACCGCCTCGGTGCCGGCGCGGCGCATGGCTTCGAAGCCCTGCTCGATGCGCGGCGCCGTGTTCGCCTCGACCGCCGAGACGGCGATGCCCATCGCCCGGCCGGCGGCTTCGATCTGACGATAGATATTGCGCACGTTCGGATTGTCCGGATTGACCAGCGCGACGACGCGCGAAAGCCCGGGCACGGCCTCGCGCAGCAGCTCCAGATACTTCCGGCTGACGTCATCTATGGCGTTCGACACACCCGTGATGTTTCCCCCAGGACGCGAAAAACTCGGCACGAATCCGAGAGCGACCGGATCGCCCACCGCCACCATCACGATCGGAATGGTGCGCGTCGCCGCCTTTGCGGCCTGCACGCTCGGCGGCGTCATGGCCAGGATGACGTCCACACCAGAGTCCACCAGCTCCTTTGCGAATCCCGGCAGGCGCTCGTACCTGCCTTCGGCGAAGCGCCAGTCGAGGACGATGCTCTCGCCATCGACATGGCCGAGCTCCCGCATCCGGGCCACGAAAGCGCCGTAGGTGATATCGGTCTCCACTGATGGCGGTTTTGGCCTGGGCGCGAGGATGCCGACGCGCTTCAGCCGGCTCGGTCGCTGCGCCAGCGACGCAAAAGACAAGGATACGCCGGCGGCTGTGATCACGACGACCAACTGGCGGCGGGAGATCATCTCGCTGCCGCCACTAGAGCACGATCTCGCGCGCCGCGCCGCGCACGTCCATCTCGTAGTCCAGGTTGACGACCGGCGGGCGACAGTAGTGCCAGAGGAGCCCATGGGGGGCGACGCCGCGCTTCACCAGCTCGCTGGCCACCAGCGGCCCGATGTCGTGCACCGTGTAGACCTGCGTGCTGAGCGCGTCCGCCCAGGAAAAGCCGAGCGCCGCCAGGCGCCGCTCCATCTCCGCCACCACGTAGCGCAGCTTCTCGCGCAGGCCCTCGAGCGAGGTGTCGCCCAGGCGCACGATGCGGCTCTGGTACTCGCCCGCTCCCTCGGCTGCCTCGCCGCCGCCGGCGACGATGAAGCTGCCGCGCTTCGCCTGCGAGGGAACGGTGTAGGAAAAGGCGTAAAGCGAGGGCGAGGCCGGCTTGTCGTACTCGGGGCACACGTTGGTACGCGCCACCGGATTGTCGCCGTCGCGGTAGATCCCCCAGCGCTCGAGCGTCTGCACGTAATGGCGGTTGAACTCGACGAAGCCCTGCTCGGTGAACGGCGCCGGCGAGCGCAGCTCGCCGGCGCAGAACGCGGTTGGCGGCCTGCCGATCGCCTTCAGGTGCGCCTCTACCGCGGCGAAACCCTCGGCGACGGGCAGCGGCCGCGCCAGGCGCGCGCGCTCGATCTCGAACCCCGCCTCGGCGGCGACGCCGCCGGAATACTGGAACACCGCCTTGATATAGCGGTAGCCGCCAGCCTTGAACACGCCTATGCCTGCCATCAAATCACTCCCAGGTAAGCTTCCTTGATTGCGGGATCATTGCGCAGCTCCTCGCTCGTGCCCGAGCGCGTGATGCGCCCGGTGTCCATCACGTGGCAGTCGCGCGCGAGCTCCAGCGCGGTCGCCACGTCCTGCTCGACCACCAGCAGCGTCAGTCCCTCGCGGTTGAGCCGGCGCAAAGCATCGCACAGCTGGTCGACCACCGCGGGCGCGAGCCCAAGCGAGAGCTCGTCGATCAGAAGCAGCCGCGGCGCGCTCATCAGGCCGCGCGCGACCGCGCACATCTGCTGCTCGCCGCCCGAGAGCGTGCCCGCGTCCTGGCCGCGCCGCTCGGCGAGGATCGGGAACAGCTGGTACACGCGCTCCAGCTCGCGCGCCAGGGCCGCGGGCCGCTCGCGCCGCAGGTAGGCTCCCATCAGCAGGTTGTCGCGCACGCTCATCGCCGCGAACAGGCGCCGTCCCTCCGGCACGTGCGCGATGCCCGCGGAGAGCACCTGCTCCGGCGCGGCGCCGGCGAGCTCCTTGCCGGCGAAGCGCACCGAGCCCAGCGACGGGCGCAGCAGCCCCGAAAGGGCGCGCAAAAGCGTCGTCTTGCCGGCGCCGTTGGAGCCGATCAGGCAGGCGATCTCGCCCTGCGCCACCGCGAAGTCGATTCCCCACAGCACCTGCACGTCGCCGTAGCCGGCGCGAAGGCCCGCGACGACGAGCAGCGGCTCCTCAACCACCGGCGGCCTGCGCGGCGGCGTAGCGCCGGCCGAGATACGCCTGGATCACGCGCTCGTCCTTCACGATCTCGGCGGGCGCGCCGGCGGCGATCAGCTCGCCGTGGTGCAGCACCACGATCCGGCTGCAAAGGGACAGCACCACCTTCATCAGGTGCTCGATGATCACGATGGTCACCCCGCGCGCGGCGATGCCGCGGATCAGGGCAAGCGCGGCGTCCATCTCCACCGCGTTGAGCCCGGCGTTCACCTCGTCGAGCAGCAGCAGCTTCGGGCGCATGGCGAGGCTCTTGGCGAGCTCCAGGCGCTTGCGCATGGCGAGCGTGAGCGCCGCCGCGGGCTTGTCGGCGACGCCGGCCAGGCCGACGAAGCCGAGGTGCTCGCGCGCCTGCGAGCGCGCCTGCGGGATCGAGCGCCCGCCGCCGGCGAACAGCGCCGCCGCGGTGACGTTCTCGAGCACCGTCATCCCGGGGAAGGGCTGCACGATCTGGAAGGTGCGCGCGATGCCGCGGCGCGCGGCCTGGAACGGCCGCAGCCGCGTCACGTCCTCGCCGTCGAAGCGCACGCGGCCGGTACTCGCGCGGTGCACGCCGGTGACGACGTTCACCAGCGTCGTCTTGCCCGCGCCGTTGGGCCCGATCAGGCCCACCACCTCGCCGCGCTCGACGGCGAGATCGATCTGCGAGAGCGCGCGCAGCCCGCCGAAGCGGCGCGACACGCCGGAGAGCTCGAGCAATGCGCTCATCCGCTGGCCTTTGCCGATTTTCCGACAAGAGAATCTTTACGGAGGCGAAGCGACATCAGCCCTCGCGGGAGAAACATGACCAGCAGCACGATCAGAAGCCCGAGCACGCCGGTGTGCACCTGGAGGTAGTTGCGCCACACCAGCTCCTCGAGCGACAGGAACAGCGCCGCGCCCACCAGCGGCCCGAACACCGAGCCGGCGCCGCCGAGCAGCACCATCACGATCGCCTTCACCGAATAGAGCACGTCGAACACATCGGGCGGCTCGATGTAGTGCAACCACGAGGCGTAGATCGCTCCCGCCACGCCGACGAAAACGCCCGACAGCATGAACGCGGCGACCTTGTAGCGCGTGGTGTTCACCCCGAGCATGTCGGCGGCGGACTCGTTCTGCTGGATGCAGCGCAGGCCGAAGCCCAGGCGCGAGCGCACCACGACCAGCGTGGTGGCGAACGCGAGCGCCGCGAGGGCGAGCATCGCGTAGAAGAAGAACACCGCCTGCGCCTGCACCGAGGCGAGGCGCGGGATCGGCAGGTTGAGCCCCATGCCGCCGCCGGTGAGGTCGGTGGCGGCGTTCACCAGCTCGCGCAGCACTTCCGCCACCACCAGGCTCGCGATGGCGAAGTAGTGACCGCGCAGGCGCAGCAGCGCGAGGCCGAGCGCCGCGGCGAAGGCGAGCGCGAAGATCCCGGCAAGCCCCCAGGCGAGCGCCATCGGCACGCCGAGCTTCTGCGCCACCGCGCCGGTGTAGGCGCCCAGGCCGAAGAACGCGGCGCTCGCGAACGACGGATAGCCCGCCATGCCGCCGATGAAGTTCCACGAGATCGCGAGCACGCCGTACATCAGCATGGTGGTCCCCAGGCGCATCCAGTAGCTGTCGCCCGAGAGCGGCAGAGCCGCGATCAGGGCGAAGAGCGCGACGCCGAGCAGCGCGTCGCGCTTCACTCGTAGCCCTTCTTGCCGAGCATGCCCGAGGGCCGCAGCACCAGCACCACGATGAGCAGCGTGAAGGAGAGCGTCACCGCGTGCTCGGGGCCGAACCACAGCGCGCCGAAGCTCTCCACCACGCCGAGCGTCAGCCCGCCGATCATCGCCCCCGGCACGCTCCCCAGCCCGCCCAGCACGCAGATTACGAAGGCCTTGCCCAGATACACCGGCCCCACCAGCGGCGAGATCGGGAAGATCATCGCCAGCAGCGCGCCCGAAGCGCCCGCCATCAGCGCGCCCAAGCCGAAGGTCACGGCGTAGATGCGCTTCACGTTGACGCCCATCAGGGCCGCGGCCTCGCGGTCCATGCGCACCGCCACGATGGCGCGGCCCACGCGCGAGCGCGCCAGCACCAGGTAGAGCAGCCCGGTGAGTGCGAGCGCGAGCGCCATCGCGCTCAGCCGGTCCACCGGCAGCACCAGCGCCCCCAGGCTCAGCACCCCGAGCGGCGGCTCGAGAATCAGCTTGCGGAAATCGGCGCTGAACGCGACCAGCATCGCGTTGGAGAGCATGAGGTCCAGGCCGAAGGTGAGGGTAAGGGTGAGCAGCACCGGCGCCGCGATCATGCGGTTGATGAGCCCGGCCTGGAGCACGTAGCCGAGCGCGAAGAACAGCGGCGCCGCGATCAGGATCGCGAGGAAGGGGTGAATGCCCGCGATCGAATAGGCGAAGAACGCGAGGTAGCCGCCCAGGACGATGAACGAGCCGTGCAGGATGTTGATGACGTTCAGCACCCCCCACACCAGCGAGAAGCCGGCCGCGATGCAGGCGTACAGCCCGCCGAGGATCAGCCCGTTGGCGAGGATCTGCAGCGACAGCATGCGCCGTCGCCGGCCGCTACTTCACGCCGAGGCGCAGCTCGCCTTGCCGGATCGCCGCCGGGTGCACCACCGTCGGCTTGCCGTTCTGGATCTGGAACACCGGCGGCTCGAGCGACACGATCTGCCCGGTGGCGCCGAACTTCACGGGCCCCCAAAACGTGGTCTCGTCGAAGGCGGCGAGCGCATCGCGCACCTTCGCGCGGTCGATGGTGCCGGCCTTCTCGATCGCCATCTGCAGGATCGCGCCCGCGGCCGCGGCGGAGGCTTCGGCGTAGTCCGGCAGCCCGCCGTACTTCGCCTGCCAGCGCTTCACGAAGCTCTCGCTGCTGCCGAAGATGTCCTTGCCCTGGTAGCGCACCGCCGGGTGCCACCAGGCGGCGCTCGAGACGTTCTCCGAGAGCTTGCCGGTCGAGTCGATCCATTCCTGGTAGGCGGGCGCGGCGATCATGGTGATCACCGGCGCTTCGAGCCGCAGGTCGGCCATCTGCTTTCGCATCAGCACCAGATCGTTGGTATAGCCGGTGGCGAAGATCCAGTGCGGGGCCGCCGCCTTGATCTGGGTGAGCGCGGAAGCGTGGTCGAGCGTGCCGATGGCGTACTTCTCGAA
>DATKAX010000011.1:0-11386 GCA_035514595.1 Burkholderiales bacterium | reverse complement strand
GGCCCATGCCGCCGCCGCGCGTGAACGAGCTGAATACGCGCGCGCCGGCGCCGTCGAGCGTGGTGGTGGCGACGTTGACGTTGTAGCCGCGCTCCAGCGCATCGAGGAACGCCGGCACCGTGAGCGCCTTGGCGCGCGCCGCGCCGTGCGGATCGGCCCATACCAGGCGCACCAGCTCGATTCTCTCCTTCTGCAGGCGTTCGCGCAGTCCGGCCATGATTCGCGAGTTTATCGCCTTGCGGCATTACACTTCATCACGCATGAGCGCCGGTTTCGAGGCGTGGATCGTCAGCAAGGAGGACCTCATCCAAGGGCTCCTTGCGGGTGTCGAGGATGAAGCTTATCTTTGCCCGATGCTGGATACGACTCCTGAGTTCCGCCGGTTGCTGGAGCAGCAGTTCCTCCGCTTGGAGCGTCGGCGGCGCTTGTGCGAGCGGCTTTACGGCAGCCTGGCGCAGAAGGCTTTCGGTCCCTCGGACTGAATTCCGCCAACCCGGGTGCTCAAGCTCGCCGCAGTCGCCAAGCGTTTCGGTGAGCGAATCGTGCTCCATGATGTGTCGCTCGAGGTGGCGGCGGGCGAGTACGTCGCCATCGTCGGCGAGTCGGGAATCGGCAAGTCCACGCTGCTCAACGTCATCGCCGGACTGGAGCCGGTCGATTCCGGCAGGATCTTCTTCGACGGGGCCGAGATCACGGCGCTCGACGACGACGCCCTCACGCGCCTGCGTCGCGAGAAGCTCGGCTTCGTGTTCCAGGCTTTCCATGTCCTGCCGCAGCTCAGCGTCGAGCAGAACGTCGCCTTGCCGCTGCTGCTGCGCAATGTTCCCGAAAAGGAGAGGACGAGAAAGGCAAGGCAGGCGATCGCCGCGGTCGGGCTCGGCGCTCGCGAGTCGGCGGCGCCGCGCGAGCTCTCGGGCGGCGAGCTGCAGCGCGTGGCGATCGCGCGCGCGCTGGCGGGCGAGCCGAAGCTCGTGCTCGCCGACGAGCCGACCGGGAACCTCGATCCCGACAACGCCCGCAACATCCTTTCCCTGCTCGGGCTCCAGGTGAAGCGCCACGGCGCGGCGGCGATCCTGGCCACGCACTCGGAGCAGGCCGCGGCGGGCTGCGACCGGCGCTATCGGCTGACCGTGGAGGGCCTTGCCGAGCTCGGCTGAGCGCGGGAACGCCGGTTGGACGCGACATGCACCACGGCGTGCACAGCACGTGATGCCGGCGGCTACTCCCTCGGGTTGACGCAGCGCAGGTCGTTGACCAGGCCCGCCAGGCGGTCGACCTGGCGCTCGATCGTCTCGAGGGCGCGCCGGGCGTCCGCATTCAGCCCATCGACGCCCCTGAGCAGCTCCGCCGAGGTGCTGATCGGCGCGAGCATGTTGCCGAACTCGTGCGCCAGCATGGCGAGAAACCTGCGCGTGCGCTCGTCGGAAGCCTCGTGGCGCTTCTGCTCGGTAAGGTCGCTGAACAGGCACACCGTCTGGCCGTCCGCCACGGCGGCCGCGCTGGCGCTTACCGTCATGCGCTCGCCGTTGCCGCAGCGCAGACGGACCTCGCACTGCGCGCTGCGCAAGGGGGCTTCGAGCATCTGCGCCAGCTTCTCGCGGTCCGGCGCCGCGACCAGGTCGAGCAGCGAGATGCCGAGCAGGCGTGCGGCCGGCGTCGCCATCATCGACACGAAGCGCTCGTTCACGTAGCAGATCTGCCCGTCGGCGCTCACCGCGGCGACGCCCTGGCGCATGCGCTCCGCGAGCACCTGGTAGGTGCGCTGGGCTTCGCTCAGCATGACGACCGCTTCGCCGCCGATGACGAAGGCGTCGACCTCCCCGCGCCGGATCGCCTCGAGCGTCTCCCCGGCCTCCTCCAGCGGCTGCTCGCCGCTGCGGTCGGTGGCGATCAGGGTGACGAAGTCCTCGCCGCCGGAGACGAGGGAAAGGCGCACCCGAGTGGTCCCGCCGTCGCGCCGGCGCAGCGTTAGATCGACGTCGGGCTGCCCGGGCCGCGCGGCGAGCAGCGCGGCGAACCGGCCGCGCTCCGAGATCTGGAGGTAGCGCTCGAACGGCGAGCGGAACAGGTCGATCAGCGGCTCGCCCACCATCTCGGCGAAGCTGTGGTTCGCGAACAGGATGTCGCCTGCCTTGGTGAGCGTCACCGCGCCCTGGCGCATGTCCTCCACGATCTGCCGGTAGCGCGCGTACGAGCCCGAGAGCAGCAGCACACGCTTCTGCTCGTCGCCCGGTCCGACCACGAAGGCGTCGACCTCGCCGCCGCTGATCGCACGGCGCAGCTCCTCGGCCTCCTCGAGGCTCTGGCGCAGGGCGGCGAGCTCGCGCTGCAGGTCCCTCGTTTCCATCGCTTCCATCATCAGGTTCACGGCGGTCCTTACCTGTCCTGGTGCGGCCGCAGCTGCAGGCCGATCAATGTCCGCTCGGTGTCGGAAAGGTCGCCGATGATCTTGCGCAGCGGCGCCGGAAGCTTGCGCACCAGCGTCGGGATGGCGACGATCTGGTCGTCCCTGGCGAGGCGCGGATTCGCCATCAGGTCGATCACCTCGATCGAGTAGCGTCCCGGCAGGTGCTCCTCGCACACTTTCTTCAAATTGCGGAAGGCAGCCAGGGACTTGGGCGTCTGGCCGGCCGTGTACAGGCGCAGGTTCCACTTATCGACCTCGGGTCCGGCTTGGGCTTTGGAGCTGCGTGTGGTCATTTCCGCTTTCTGTTGGCAACGGGTGCATCGGCGCCGCGGCGCTTGGCCGCGGCGGCTCTTTCTGCGTCGATGGTCTGCTCGCGCGCCCGGTCCTGCGCTATGACCTGCGCGGCTTCGGCCTCGCTCGACTCGAACTCGGCGCGCAGCGCCGCGATCTGGGCTTCCAGCGCGGCGCGCCGGCGCGCGAGCTCGCGCTGCTTGCGCTCCGCCTCCTGGGCGCGCACGGTCGCGGCCGCCTTCTCGCGCGCCTCCTGCGCGGCGCGCATCGATCCGGTCAGCACGCCTTCGGGCCCGACGTAGACCTCCTCGAGCCGGATGCCCTCGGGGGTGATGATGAACTCGCGGATCTGATTGGAGTGCTTCATGCCGCGCGACTTGAGCACGTAGAGGGCCCGGTTTCGCTCGCCGCCCAGCTCGGTGTCGCGCAGCAGGATCCAGGTATCGATGACCGAGGAGACGCCGACGTCGGTGCTCTCCCACGCGTCGCCGCCGCTGGTGAGGTTGGTGAACAGCGCCGTGATCTGCCGCGCCTTGAGGAAGTCGACCAGCCGCAGCAGCATGGTCTCGGCGTCGCGCTCCGAGCCGCCGCCGGTGAAATTGCTGATCGGATCGATGATCACGACGCGCGGCTCGAATTCCTCGACCAGCTTGTGGGTCCGGGCGAGGTGCATCTCCAGGCCGTAAAGCGCGGGGCGCGCGGCCTCGAAGCGCAGCAGGCCCTTCTTGAGCCAGGGGGCGAGGTCGAGGCCGATGGTGCGCATGTTGCGCGCGAGCTGCGCCTGCGACTCCTCGAAGGCGAGGTACAGGCAGCGCTCGCCGCGCTGGCAGGTGGCGTGCGCGAAGTGCGCGGCGAGGCTCGTCTTTCCGGTGCCGGCGGTTCCCGAGACCAGGATCGAGGAGCCGCGGTAATAGCCTTCGCCGCCAAGCATGGTGTCGAGCTGGGGCACGCCGGTGGCGATGCGCTCCTCGCTTGCCGCGTGGTTGAGCGCGAGGGAGGTGACCGGCAGGACCGAGATGCCCTGCTCGTCGATCAGGAACGGATACTCGTTGGTGCCGTGGCTCGAGCCGCGGTACTTGACGATGCGCAGGCGCCGCGTCGTGATCTGCTCGCGCACCCGATTGTCGAGCAGGATCACGCAGTCGGACACGTACTCCTCGAGTCCCTGGCGTGTGAGGGCGCCCTCGCCGCGCTCGCCGGTGATCACCGCGGTGACGCCGCGGTCCTTGAGCCAGCGGAACAGCCGCCGCAGCTCCGAGCGCAGCAGCGCCGCGTCGGAAAAGCCGCCGAACAGCGTCTCGATGGTGTCGAGCACCACGCGCTTCGCGCCCACGGTGTCGATCGCGAGGCCCAGGCGCAGGAACAGCCCTTCCAGGTCGTATTCGCCGGTTTCCTCGATCTCGCTGCGCTCGACGTGCACGTGGTCGACCGCGATCTTGTTCTCCGCCACCAGCTTGTCGAGGTCGAAGCCGAGCGAGCGCACGTTCTGCGCCAGCTCCTCGCCGGTCTCCTCGAACGCCATGAAAACGCCGGGCTCGTCGAACTGGGATGCCCCGCGCAGCAAAAACTCCAGTCCGAACAGCGTCTTGCCGCAGCCCGCGGCGCCGCAGATGAGCGTCGGCCGGCCGCGGGGCAGGCCGCCGAGGGTGATCTCGTCCAGGCCGGCAATGCCGGTAGGCGCCTTCGGCAAGGCCTTCACGGCCGAGCCGACTGCTTCCAGTTCGCGCGCGGAGCGACGCATCTATGTCAATGAAATAGCGACAAAAAAGCGCGGGGTGAAACCAAGTCGATGTTACCGCATCGATTGTCGGGAAATCCACCTCTAGATCGGATTGCCGACGCGATGGTTCCCAAGGTTTTGATTTGCGTCAACAGGATTGCCTCGTGATGTTTGACCTCTCGCAGGCTGCCTTGCGCTGATATGTTGCTCTCATCACACATTGAGAAACCGCTCTCCCATGCGATCCATTCTGCTCATCCTTGCCGCCGCGGCGCTCGCCGGGTGCGGTGTCGAAACCGCGAGCACCGCCGCGACCGCGGCCGCGCTCAAGAAGCAGGAAGTGGAGCAGGGCAAAAGAACCCTGCAACGAGCCGAGGAGAAGATCGGCAAGTCCATGGAGCAGATGCACCGCAGCGCGGCGGCGCGCGGCTCCGATCAGTAGTGTCAGGCGACGCGGTGCAGCAGCTCCGCGTCCTTTTCCAGCCGTCTGACATTTTCGAGCGCGATCGCTAGGCTGCGCTCGAGCGTTTCCTGCGTCAGCCAGGCGAGGTGCGGGGCGAGCACCACGTTCGGCAGGGCGAGCAGCGGATGGCCGGCGGGCGGCGGCTCGGCGCCGAACACGTCGAGTCCCGCGGCGGCGAGATGCCCGCTCTTCAGCGCCTGCACCAGCCCATTCTCGTTCACCAGCCCGCCGCGCGCCGTGTTCACGAGTACCGACCCGGCCTTCATCTTTCGGGGATCGAGAAGCTCCTGCGTTTCCGGCGTCAGCGGCAGGTGCAGCGATACGATGTCGCAGGTTCCGACCAGAGTGTCGAGCTCGATGTTTCGGGCGCTGCGTGACCAGTACTTTACCGTTGCGCCCATGGCGAGCAGGATCGGAGAAAGAATCCGCGGAACCGCGCCGTAGCCTACGAGTCCCACGCTGCGCCCGCCGAGCTCGCCGAGGCCGTCCTGCAGCGCCCAGGCATCTCGCCAGCGCGATTGCCTCACCGAGCGGTCGAGCTCGGACAGCCGGCGCAGACAGGCGAGCATCAGGAGCAGCGTCATCTCCGCCACCGCGCGGCTGTTGGTGCCGGGGAGGTTGCACACCGCGATGCCGCGACGCCTCGCCGCCTCGAGATCGATGGTGTTCACGCCGCTGCCGATCTTCTGGATCAGCCGCAGCCGCGCGGCGCGCTCGATCTGCCCTGCGCTCACCGGCTTGAGCACGTGCCAGAGCACGTCGATATCGGGCAGTACGCGCTCGTAAGCCTCGTCATCGCTTTCAGGACAGCACCTCACCGTGATACCGCTGGAAGACAAGGCAGCCACTTTCTCTGCGAGTCGCGGACTGGCGTCGAAGCGGAACAGCACTTTCATCGCTTGAAGATCCTCCGCGCGGGGAACGGCAGCGCCTTGGCGCCGAGGGCTTCCTCGATGCGCAGGCCCTCGTTCCACTTCGCCATGCGCTCCGAGCGCGAGAAGCTGCCGACCTTGAGCTGCGCCACGCCCCAGCCCACGGCGAGGTGCACGATCGAGACGTCCTCGGTCTCGCCGGAGCGCGCCGAAACGATGCCGCGGTAGCCGGCTTCGCGCGCCGCGTTCCAGCAGGCGAGCGTTTCGGTCAGCGTGCCGACCTGGTTGGGCTTGAGCAGAACCGCGTTGCACGCCTGTTGCGCGATTCCGGCTTTCAGCTTCTTCTCGCTGGTGACGAAAAAATCGTCGCCGACCACCTGCACCCGGTCTCCCGCGGCCTTGGTGAACGCGCACATCGCCTCGGTGTCGTGCTCGGCGAAGGGGTCCTCGATCGAGACGATCGGGTAGTGCTCGATCCAGCGCAGCCACATGGCATGCAGCTGCTCGGCCGAGAGGGCGCGGTTTTCCAGGGCGAGCTGGTAGCGGCCGCCGCGGTAGAGCTGGCCCGCGGCGACGTCGAGGGCGATGCAGGCATCGACGCCGGGCTCCAGGCCCGCGTCGGCGATCGCGCCCAGCAGCTCCGCGAGGCCTTCCTCGTTGGTCTTGAAGCTCGGCCAGTAGCCGCCCTCGTCGGCCACGCCCTGCAGCGCGCCGCGCCGGGCGAGGCGCGCCCCGGCGGCGGCATAGATCTGCGCGGTCCACTCCAGCGCCTCGGCGAAGCTTCCCGCGCCGGTGCACACCACCATGTAGTCCTGCACGTCGACGCGCCCGCGCGCGTGCACGCCGCCGCCGAAGATCTGGATCTGCGGCACCGGCAGGGCGACGCGGCGCTCGCCCGCGAGGTGCTTCCACAGCGGCGTCTTCGCCGCCGCGGCGGCGGCCTGCGCGCAGGCGAGCGAGACGGCCACCATCGCGTTTGCGCCCAGCCGGCTGCGGTCCGCGGTGCCGTCGATCTCGATCAGGCGCCGGTCGAGCGCCGCCTGGTCGGACACGCTGAGCGCGCGCAGCGCGTCGCGGATCAGCGTGTTCACATTGCGCACGGCCTGGCGCACCTCGAGGCTCTTCGCTTCGCCCGCGCCGGTGGAGGCGCCCGTGGGCGCGATCGCGCGTCCCGCGGCAAGCGGCGTCGTGCCGCGCCCGACGATCACCTCGGCCTCGACCGTGGGCCGGCCGCGGGAGTCCCACACCCGCCGTCCCTTTATGTCGATGATCCTTGCCATGCGTCCCGAATCGGCTTCAGCGTGGTGCTTGCGGAAAGGAGCAGCTCGCGCGCCTCGGTTCTGACGAAATTCCTGTCCGGTTCGCAAGCCAGGTATTCCACCGGGGACTTTCCGTCGATGCGGGCGAGCAGCAGCGCAGGCAGCAGGGTCGCGGCTCGTCTTTCCAGCTCGACGGGCGCTTCCCAGGCGACCTGCGAAAGGTACTGCGCGGCGAGCGCATCGAAGCACTCCAGCAGCCGCGCCTTCGCCCGCGGCACCCAGAGGCCCTTGAGCAGCAGGTGATTCAGGCAGAACGCGAGGTCGAAGGCCGGATCGCCGTACCACGCGCATTCGGCGTCGAGAAACACCGGGCCGCGCGGCCCGACGAGGATGTTCTTCGGGCTCACGTCGCCGTGCACCAGAGCGAGGCGCGTGGCCGCAGTTCGGTTCATCAATGAAAAGAGGATTTCTTGAAGGTCGGGATGTCTGCGTGCGGTCGCCGCCAGGTAAGGCTCGAGCCGGATGGCGTGGAAGATCGCGTCGGTGGCGAAGGTGCGCGCGATGTCCTCGCGGCCGGCGGTGGCGGCGTGTATCGCCGCCAGCGCCGCGCCGACGCGGCGCGCAAACGCGGGATCGGCCCTGCCCTGGCGCAGCTCCTCCTTCCACACCGGATGGCGCGCCGGGTCGAGGTACTCCATCACCAGGACGCCGTCGCCCTGCGCGATGACCTGCGGCACGGCGCCGGGAACCGCCTTGCCGGCGGCGCGGAACCACTCGTACTCGGTGCGGTTGCGCTCGACCGGCGCTTCCCAGCGCTCGGCGACGCGAAGGCGCGGCAGCGCCTGCTTCACGCACACCGCGCCCGCGGGCAGTTCGATCTTCCAGATGTCGGAGGACACGCCGCCCGGAAGCGGCGTCATCCTGGGCTCGTAACGCGAGGGCATGAGGCCGGCGGCGCGCAGGAACTCGAGCACCTGCGCGCTCACGGCCGCAGCCTCGCCAGGTTGCCGCGCAGCCACCAGCCGAGCGCGCCGAAGCCCAGCGCGAAGGCGACGATCATCGGCGCGTAGCCGAACGCGGCGACCGCGAGCCCCATGGCGGCGACGCCGGTGGCCTGTCCCATGCTCCACGCCGAGGCGTACAGCGCGACCGCCGAGCCTCGGGCGTCGGGCGCCACTTCGGTGGCCCGCGTCTGGATGGTGTTGTGGATCATGTAGAAGGCGACGCCCAGCCCGACGGTGCAGGGAATGGCATAAGCCCAGTGCGGAGCCGCAACGATAAGCGCAAACAGCACGAGCCCCGATATCCCGCCCGCGGCCACCAGGTTGCGTGCGCCCAGCACGCGCAGCAGCCAGCCGACCATCGAAGCGTATATCAGGCCGCCGACGCCGTACCCGGCGAGCAGCAGGCCGATGGCGGTGTACGAAAGATCGAAGCGCAGCTTGAAGAACGCGCCGAGGAACACGTAGGGGCCGAAAAAGAAGAAGGTCTCCGCGACGCCCACCGCCACCAGCCAGCGCACCCCGCTGCGCGCGAGGAGCCGCGCGTGCACGGCGAGCGGCTCGAAGCGTCCCGCTACCGGCGCCGGCCAGCCGCGCCAGGTGCGTGCGAACAGCACCGCGGAAACCGCTGCGAATACCGCCGCGAGCACGACGAACGAGGCGCGCCATCCGACGAAATCCGTGAAGGCGCCGCCGTAGAGCGGTCCCAGCGTCTGTCCCAGCAGCGTGCCGGCGATGAAATGCGCAATCGTGGTCTGGCGCTCGGCGAGCGGCACCACGTCGCCGATGTACGCCATGCCGAGCGCCACGGAAGCCGAGGCGAATACCGCCGTCAGGAAGCGCAGCGCGGCGAGCGAGCTTACGTCCCAGGCGGCCGCGCAGCCCGCGCAGGCGATTCCGGCGAGCGCCATGGCGATGGTGACCACGCGCAGCTTGCCGAAGCGGTCTCCGAGCGGGCCCTGGATGAGAACCGCGCCCGTGTAGCCGAGGGCGAAAGCGGTGACGATGACGGAAGCCGCCGGCACGCTGGTGCCGAATTCTGCGGCGAGCTTCGGCAGCATCGGCTCGACGCAGCGCAGCGCGATGCCGGTGTTGAAGCCGGCGAGCGCGAGCAGCAGGATGGCTTCGCGGGAGGTCGCGCTACGGGGCAAGCCGCTCGATCCTCCAGCCGCTCGCCGCACGGCGGTAGAGCAGCCGGTCGTGCAGCCGGTCGGCGCGGCCCTGCCAGAACTCGATCTCCTGCGGAACGATGCGATAGCCGCCCCAGTGCGGCGGGCGCGGCGGCTGCTCGCCGTGCCGCAGGCGCGCTTCCTGCATCGCATCCTCCAGGACCTTCCTGGAGGGCACGGGCTCGCTCTGCGGCGAGGCCCAGGCCGAAAGGCGCGCGCCCAGCGGGCGCGACGCGAAGTAGCGATCGCTTTCCTCGCCGCCCGCCGGCTCGGCGCGGCCCTCGACGCGCACCTGGCGCTCGAGCTCGGACCACAGGAACACCAGGCAGGCCGCGCCGCGCGCCGCGAGCTCGCGTCCCTTGCGGCTGCGCGTATTGGTGTAGAAGACGAAGCCGCCCGCATCGACGCCCTTGAGCAGCACGACGCGGGCCGAAGGCGCGCCCGAAGCGCTCACCGTGGCGAGGGTCATGGCGTTGGCGAGCGGCAGGCGCGCGCGCAGCGCGTCCTCGATCCAGCGCTCGAACTGCCGGATCGGGTCGGGATCGGCATCCTTCTCGTAGAGCCCCGTGCGCATGTACTCCTGGCGCAGATCGGCGACGTTCATGGCTGTCGGGATTCTACCCACGTGCGTCCGGAGGGTTGCGCGCAAGCGCCGATCCTGTGTAAGGTCGGGTCGATGAGCGTCCAGCGACTGGCGCGGTCCGCGGCCGCGCACCCGCTCCTCGAGCGCTATCGCGAGGTCCGGCGGCAGACCGAGCGGCTGGCGGCGCCGCTCTCGGTCGAGGACTGCGCGCTGCAATCGATGCCCGATGCGAGCCCGGCGAAGTGGCATCTCGCGCATACCAGCTGGTTTTTCGAGACCTTCGTGCTGGAGCGCGCGCTGCCCGGATTCGAGCCGTTCCGGCCCGAGTTCCGGATGCTGTTCAACTCCTACTACGTCGGCGTCGGGCCGCGGTATCCGCGGCCCGAACGCGGCCTGCTGTCGCGGCCCTCGCTCGACGAAGTCCGGGCCTACCGCGCCAGCGTCGACGCGCGCATGGAGGCGCTGTTCTCGCGCCACGGCGCCGCGGCGCAGGACATGGAGGAGATCATCGAGCTGGGCCTGCACCACGAGCAGCAGCATCAGGAGCTGCTTCTTACCGACCTCAAGCACCTGCTTTCGAGGAATCCGCTGTTCCCCGCCTATGCGCCGCTCGCGCGCAGGAACACCGAAACCAGCCTCGCGGAGCCTTCCGGCTGGCGCAGCTTCGCCGAAGGCGTGCGGCAGATCGGGCACGCGGGACAGGACTTCGGGTTCGACAACGAGCGGCCGCGCCACCGGGTGTTCGTCGAGGCGTTCGAGATCGCGGAGCGCTTGGTGACCGCCGGCGAGTATCTCGACTTCGTCGAGGACGGCGGCTACCGGCGCGCCGAGCTGTGGCTCGCCGAGGGCTGGGACGCGCGCGCCGCGCAGGACTGGAGCGCGCCCCTGTACTGGTCGGGCGGCCGGCACTTCACCCTGCAGGGGATGCGCGAGCGCGACGCCGCCGAGCCGGTGGTGCACGTCAGCTATTTCGAGGCCGACGCCTATGCGCGCTGGGCGGGCGCGCGGCTGCCGACCGAGGCGGAATGGGAGACGGCCGCGGCCGGCGCGCCGCGCGCCGGCAATTTCCTCGAGAGCGGCCGGCTGCATCCCGCGCCCGGCGCGGGACAATTCTTCGGCGACGCCTGGGAGTGGACTTCGAGCTCGTATGCGCCGTACCCGGGCTTTCGCTCCGCTGCCGGGGCAGTGGGCGAGTACAACGGCAAGTTCATGGTGAACCAGTACGTTTTGCGCGGCGGCTCCTGCGCGACGCCCGCCTCGCACATTCGCTCGAGCTACCGAAATTTCTTTCCCGCATCGGCGCGCTGGCAGTTCAGCGGCATCCGGCTCGCGCGCGACCTCTAAAAAGCAACGCCCGAGAGAAAGCACGGCGTTTTCCCTCGGAAAGTCGTTGACACGCCCTCTCGGATTCGGCATCTTCTCGTCACCGCTAGTCCACAGCGGCGGAAATCCGGAATCGAAAAACGTAACGAATCGTTCAGAGGAGAACCGAGATGGCGAAAAAGAAGGCGAAGAAGGCCGGCAAGAAGCGCAAGCCAAATGCCGCCTTCATGAAGGCGATGACCCCAGACGCGATGCTCGCGGCGGTGGTCGGATCGAGCGCGATTCCGCGCACCGAGGT
>DATKAX010000010.1:0-3648 GCA_035514595.1 Burkholderiales bacterium | reverse complement strand
TCCTGCAGCGCCACGTCAACGCGGCGATCGCCTACAACGTCTGGCAGTACTTCCAGGTGACGCGCGACCTCGAGTTCCTCGCCTTCTTCGGCGCCGAGATGTTCCTCGAGATCGCCCGCTTCTGGGCGAGCTTCGCCACCTGGAACGAGCGGCTCGGGCGCTACGAGATCCTCGGCGTGGTGGGCCCGGACGAGTTCCATAGCGCCGACCCGGACACCGGCCGGCCGGGACTGGACAACCACGCCTACACCAACGTGATGGCGAGCTGGGTGCTGTGCCGCGCTTTCGACGTGCTCGGCGCGCTGCCCGAAGAGCGCCGTCGCGAGCTGCTCGAGACGCTCGCCCTGGGCGACGAAGAGCTCACACGCTGGGAGGACGTGAGCCGCAAGCTTCGCGTCGCGTTCCACGGCGAGGGGATCATCAGCCAGTTCGAGGGCTACGAGAAGCTCGCCGAGCTCGACTGGGCCGGCTACCGCGAGAAATACGCCGATATCCACCGCCTCGACCGCATTCTCGAGGCCGAGGGCGGCGACGTGAACCGCTACAAGGCCTCCAAGCAGGCCGACGTGCTGATGCTGTTCTATCTGTTTTCAGCCGAGGAGCTCGAGGAGCTGTTCAAGCGGCTGGGATACCCGTTTCCCAAGGACAGCATCCCGAAGAACATCGCCTATTACTCGGCGCGCACCTCGCACGGCTCGACGCTCTCCCGGGTGGTGGACTCCTGGGTGCTCGCGCGCTCCGACCGCGCGCGCTCCTGGCGCGTGTTCCTCGAAGCGCTGCAAAGCGACGTCGCCGACATCCAGGGCGGCACCACCGCCGAGGGCATCCACCTCGGCGCCATGGCGGGCACGGTGGACCTCCTGCAGCGCGGCTACACGGGGCTGGTCGCGCGCGGGGACACGCTATGGCTCAATCCGCGGCTGCCCGAGGAGCTCGCCTGCCTGCGCATGACGATCCGCTACCGCGGGCTCGCCCTGGACCTGGAGCTGAGGCAGGAGAGCCTGCAGGTGCACGCGCGCGCCTCGAACGCCGAACCGATCGCGCTCGGCGTGGTCGATGCCGTGCACACGCTCAAGGCCGGCGAAACGCGCCGCTTCGCGATCTAAGGAGACCGGATGGTCGATTTCATCAGTCGGGAACAGGCGAAGGATCTGGTCCGCAACGAGCCGGTGGTGTTTGCCGAGGTCATGGACAAGACGGCGGGCATGCGCAGCCTCGAGGTACATGTGATGCGCCCTAGCGCCGGTGGCCTGTACGAAGTGGAGCGCGACGACACCGGCCCGGTCGCCAGCGAGACCGTCGAGCAGCTCGTGGCGCGGATCGCGGCCGCGCGCGGTTGCCGCTACGCGACGATCTATCCGGCCGAGGATCGCTGGCCGCCGCCCTGGGCCGATCAGATGTAGAGGATGCCGAGCACGACCAGGACCGCGGCGGCAATCGCCAAGGTCCAGATCTGCCAGGGCTGCATCCTGCGGAACGTGTTCGACTCGCGGGCGAACTTGTCGTCGCCTGCCGGGGCGTGCCTCTCGTCGCGGGTCGGGCTGTGGTCGGGATTGCGGGATCTCATATGCACCTCCTCAGGTGGCAGATGCAATCCGCGTGCCCGGCGCCTCGTTCAGCGCCAGCCACTTGAGGACGTCCTCGCGCCGCAGCAGGCCGACCAGCTTCCCGCCTTCGAGCACCGGCAGCTGGTTGACCCCGCGGCTCGCGAGCTGGGCAAGCGCCTCGCCCGCATCCTCGCGCGGCCCGACGCAGGCGAGGCGCGACACCGGCGTCATGATCTCCTGCACCGTCATCCGGTCCCAGGCGCGGCGTTCCGACTTCTGCAGGTCGGTGAGCGACACGATGCCGAGGAAGCGCCCGTCGCGCTCCACCGGCAGCACGCGCTGGCCGCTCGCCATCACGTGCTCGTCGACCAGCCGCTGCACCGAGAGCTCCGGGTCGACGCGGGCGAGCTGCGTCTGCATGATGCGCGCCACCGGCACGTCCTCGAGCGTCTCCTTGACCAGCAGCTGGCGGTAGCTCGTCAGCGCGGCGTTATTGAGGAACCAGCCGATGAACATCAGCCACAGCCCGCCGACGAGGCCGCCGCCGAGCAGCGGCACGGTGAACCCGAAAAGCATCAGCACCCCGGTCGCCACCAGCAGCCAGGCGAAGAGCTGTCCCCCGAACGAGGCCCAGCGCGTCGCCTTGCGCAGGTTGCCGGTCGCGCCCCAGAGCGCGGCGCGCAGCACGCGCCCGCCGTCGAGGGGGAAGCCGGGCACCAGGTTGAACGCCGCGAGCAGCAGGTTGACCGGTCCGAGCCAGAAAAGCAGCGTCGCGAGCGGCGAGAGCGCGGCGAGCATTTCGCGGGGATTCTCCGGGTCGAGCTCGACCGGCCCGGCGGCGAGGCCCGCGAGCCACAGGAACACGAGCCCGAGCACCAGGCTGGTGAGCGGCCCGACCGCGGCCATCACGAGCTCCGAGCGCCAGCTGCGCGGCTCGCTTTCCAGGTGCGCCATGCCGCCGAACATGAACAGCGTGATGCGGCGCACCTGCATGCCGCCCAGGCGCCCCACCAGCGCGTGCGAAAGCTCGTGCGCGAGCAGCGAGGCGAAGAACAGCACCGCTGCACCCAGCGCGGTGGCCCACGCGAGCCCCGGTCCCCAATCGGGATGCCACGAGGGGAACACCCCCGCCGCGAGGCTGAACGCGATCAGGAAGAAAATGATCAGCAGGCTCCAGTCGGCGACGATCTCGATGCCGGCGATGCGGCCGAGCCGGAACCCGCTTCGCGCCTGGGGTCTCGCCTCCACGTCAGACCGCGGCGAGCGCACGCTCGAGCCGGCTGCGCACCTCGCGCGCAATCTCCTCGACTTCCTTGCGCCCGACGAGCTGCATGACCGCGAGCGGATCCATCGCCTCGACGAAAGTCTTTCCCGCGTCGTCGTTGCGCACCACCACGTTGCACGGCAGGAGCGCCCCGATTTGCGGCTCGGCCTGGAGCGCCCGATGCGCAAACTGCGGGTTGCAGGCGCCGAGGATGCGGTAAGGCGGCACCTCGACCCCCAGCTTTTTCTTCAGCGTCGCCGCGACGTCGATGTCGCTCAGCACGCCGAAGCCCTCCTTCGCGAGCGCCTGCGTCACGCGCTCGAGCGCCTCGCCGTGGCTCATGCCGACCGCCTTGCCGAATGCGTACCTGGCCGCCATCAGCGCCTCCGCCAGCGTTGCTGCAGCTTCTCGCGCTGCTCGTCGGTGAGCACCGCCTCCATGCGCTTGCGCGCGTCGAGCGAGGCTTCGTGCATCTGCTCCATCAGCGCCCAGCGCTTGGCCGCCATCTCCTCGTGGATGCGGTAGAGCTGCGCGCGCTGCGCGTCGGTAAGCTCGAGCCCCTGCCCGAACATCATCCCGGGCCCCATGCCGTCCATCATTCCGGGTCCCATGCCGCCGCCCATCATCCCGGGTCCCATGCCATAGCCGGGTCCCATCATTCCGCCGCCCGGTCCCATGCCCTGGCCGGGACCATAACCCCCGGGCTGCGCCCAGGCCGTGGCCGCGGCGAGCGCGGCCGCCGCAATCGCGATCCGTTTCATGCTCGACTCCTTTCCTTGCGTGATCGATGCACCAGCAAATAACGCTCCGCGCCTACCTGCCGCGGCCCATGCCGCC
>DATKAX010000009.1:0-43059 GCA_035514595.1 Burkholderiales bacterium | reverse complement strand
CCGGGCACGGTGGGAAGCTTCTCGATGCGCGCCATCGCTCGATTGACGTCGCGCTCGAGCGCGCGGTGGGTGAGCATCACGATGTCGACCTGGCGCTCGCCTTCGCCCGGCTCCTTCTGCACCATGGCGTCGATCGAGATGCGCGAATCGGCCAGGATCCCGGTGATCCGGGCGAGCACCCCCGGCTTGTCCACCACGCGCATGCGCAGGTAGTAGCAGCTGTGCACGTCCTCGATCGGCAGGATCGGCGTGTCGGAAAGCTGGTCGGGCTGGAACGCGAGGTGCGGCACGCGGTGCTCGGGGTCCGCGGTGATGAGGCGCGTCACGTCCACCAGGTCCGCCACCACCGCGCTCGCGGTAGGCTGGGCCCCGGCGCCGGCGCCGTAGTAAAGCGTCGCGCCGACCGCGTCGCCCTTGACCAGGATGCCGTTCATCACCCCTTCGACGTTGGCGATCAGGCGCCGCGCCGGCACCAGGGTCGGGTGCACGCGCAGCTCGATGCCTTTTTCGCTGCGCTTGGCGATCCCCAGCAGCTTGATGCGGTAGCCGAACGCGTCGGCATAGGCGATGTCCTCGCGGGTGAGCCTGGAGATGCCCTCCCGGTAGCATTTGCCGAGCTGCATCGGGATGCCGAAGGCGAGCGCCGAGAGGATGGTGAGCTTGTGCGCCGCATCGACGCCCTCGATGTCGAAGGTCGGGTCTGCCTCGGCGTAGCCGCGGCGCTGCGCCTCGGCGAGCGCGTCGGCGAACGCGATGCCCTTGTCGCGCATCTCCGACAGGATGAAATTGGAGGTGCCGTTGATGATGCCGGCGATCCACTCGATGCGGTTCGCGCTCAGCCCCTCGCGCAGCGCCTTGATAATCGGGATGCCGCCCGCCACCGCCGCCTCGAACGCGACCATCACGCCGCGCTTCTGCGCCGCGGCAAAGATGCGGTTGCCGTGGCTGGCGAGAAGCGCCTTGTTCGCGGTGACGACATGCTTACCGTTGGCGATCGCCTCGAGCACCAGCTCGCGCGCGATGCGCGTGCCGCCGATCAGCTCGACCACGATGTCGATGTCCTTCGCTCGCACCACCTGGAAGGCGTCGGACACGACCTTGGCCTTGCCTTTTACGATGGAATTGGCTTTCTTGACTTCCCGGTCCGCAACCTGCGTGATGCGGATCGCCCGGCCGGCGCGGCGCCGGATTTCCCCGGCATTGCGCCCGAGCACCTCCCAGGTGCCCCCGCCGACGGTGCCGATGCCGAGCAGGCCCACGTTGATCGGCTTCAAGCTGCGCCCCGGAGCAACCCGTCCTTTTTGAACATCTCGCGCACGCCGCGCAGCGCCTGGCGCAGGCGGTGCTCGTTCTCGATCAGCGCGATGCGCACGTGATCGTCGCCGTGCTCGCCGAATCCGACGCCCGGCGCGACCGCGATCCGGGCGCCCTCGAGCAGGCGCCGGGTGAATTCCAGCGAGCCCAGGCCGGCGTAGAACTCGGGGATCTTCGCCCAGACGTACATCGAGGCCTTGGGCAGCTCGACCCTCCAGCCGAGATCGTGCAGGCCGCGCACCACCACATCCCTTCTTCTCTCGTAGTTGCCTCGTATCTGCTCCACGCAGTCCTGCGGGCCCTCGAGCGCGACGATCGAAGCCACCTGGATCGGCGTGAACGTGCCGTAGTCGTGGTAGCTCTTGATGCGCGCGAGCGCGTGCACCAGGTCCCGGTTGCCGACCATGAAACCCACGCGCCAGCCCGCCATGTTGTAGCTCTTCGACATGGTGAAGAACTCGACCGCGACCTCACGCGCCCCCGGCACCTGCAGGATCGAGGGCGCCTTCCAGCCATCGAACACGATGTCCGCGTAGGCGAGGTCGTGCACGACCAGGATGTCATGCTGCCTTGCCAGCGAAATTATCCTTTCGAAGAAGGGCAGATCGACGCACTGCGCCGTCGGGTTCGACGGGAAGCCGATCACCAGCATCTTCGGCTTGGGGATGAGCTCGCGGATCGCGCGCTCGGTCTCGGCGATGAAGTCGACCCCCGGCGTCATGCGCACCGAGCGGATGTCGGCGCCGGCGATGATGGCGCCGTAGATATGGATCGGGTACGAGGGGTTGGGAACCAGCACCGTGTCGCCGCGCTCCAGGCAGGCGAGCATCAGATGCGCGAGCCCCTCTTTCGAGCCGATGGTGACGATGGCCTCGCTTTCCGGATCGAGCTCGACGCCGTAGCGGCGCCGGTACCGGTCGCAGATCGCGCGCCGCAGGCGCGGGATGCCCTTCGACACCGAGTAGCCGTGCGTGTCCTGGCGCTGCGCGGCCTCGAGCAGCTTGTCGACGATGTGCTGCGGCGTCGGCCCGTCGGGGTTGCCCATCGACAGATCGATGATGTCCTCGCCGCGCCGGCGCGCCGCCATCTTCAGCTCGTTGGTGATGTTGAAGACGTACGCCGGAAGCCGCTTAATCCTTGAAAACTCACGCATTGTAGAATTCTAGCGTGAAACTGCACGCCACCCGAGCGGCCGGCCGCAACGTGATCACCGGCTACGGCGAAGGCTACGTCGTGGTGAACGGCGAGCGCCGCGAGTCCAGCGTCGTCGTGCTTCCCGACCGTATCCTGACCTGGGATGTCGCGAGCTTCGACGCTCTGGACGCGGATTGCTTCGCTTTCCTGGAAGCGCTGAACGCGGAAATCGTGCTTCTCGGCACCGGCTCGAAGCAGCGCTTCCCGCATCCGAGCCTGACCGCGGGGCTCGCGCAGGCCGGCATCGGCGTGGAGGTGATGGACGTGCAGGCCGCGTGCCGCACCTACAACATCCTCGCCGCCGAGGAGCGCCGCGTCGCGGCCGCGCTCCTGCTCGAATGAACGCGCAACGTTTTCCCGCTGCCGCCCCCCTGATAAGGGGGGAAGCGAGCGGGTTTTTCGCGAGCGGGGGGTTGTTTTTTCTGAAACCAACCCCCCGCTCGCCTTCGGCTCACGGCCCCCTTGTCAGGGGGCCGGCCCGGGCGCCGCGATGAGCCTGTTCCCCGGCTTCGCCGCGAGGAGGATCCGCACCAGCGGCGCCACGATCAACCTGGTCACCGGCGGCGAGGGCCCGCCGTTGCTGCTGCTGCACGGCTATCCGCAGACCCACGCCATGTGGCACAAGGTGGCGCCGCAGCTCGCGCGCGAGCACACCGTGGTGTGCGCGGATCTGCGCGGCTACGGCGATTCCTCCAAGCCGAGGGGGCTGCCGGACCACGCCAACTACTCGAAGCGCGCGATGGCGCTCGACATGGTCGAGGTGATGGAGTCGCTCGGCTACATCGCGTTCCACGTCGCCGGCCACGACCGCGGCGGCCGCGTCGGCCACCGCCTGGCGCGCGACCACGGCAAGCGCGTGCGCAGCCTCACCGTGCTCGACATCTCGCCGACGCTCAAGATGTACGAGAGCACCAACATGCAGTTCGCGAAGGCGTACTACCACTGGTTCTTCCTGATCCAGGAAGCACCGCTCCCCGAGCAGATGCTGCAGAGCCAGGGACCGAGATACATTTTCAAGCGTCTCGGCCGTGGGAAAAGCGGCCTCAAGGTGTTCGACCGGCGCGCGCTCGCCGAATACGAGCGCGCCTTCGCCGATCCGCGCACCGTCCACGCCACCTGCGAGGACTACCGCGCAGCGGCCACCATCGATCTTGTGCACGATAGGAAGGACAGGAAGCGCAGAATCACGATGCCGGTCCTCGCGCTGTGGGGGAAGCAGGGTGTGATCGCCGCGCTCTTCGACTGCCTCGCAGACTGGCGCGAGGCGGCGACCGACGTGCGCGGCCGAGCGCTGCCCTGCGGGCACTTCATCCCGGAAGAAAAGCCCAGGGAACTGCTGGCCGAGTTACGGCGCTTCCTGAGGCAAGCCGGCTAGCTCGAGGACGCCATTATTCCTTTGCGATCAGGCGTCTAACGCTTGCGCTTGCGCGCCCCGAAAAAAACATGTCTACTGAAAGCGTTACGGCGCATTGCTAAGAAGGGTTTCAAGAACCTCTGGAAATGCTGGGAAAGCCGGTTCCCGATTTCAGTCTGCCCTCGACCGGCGGCGCCCCGTTCGACCTCGCAAGCTTCCGCGGCACCCGAGTGGTGCTGTACTTCTACCCCAAGGACAACACCCCGGGCTGCAGCGCCGAGGGCGCAAGCTTTCGCGACTACTATGCCCGGTTCAAGCACGCCAACTGCGAGGTGCGCGGCGTGTCGCGCGACTCGCTGAAGTCGCACGAGAGCTTCAAGGCGAAGATGCGGTTCCCGTTCGAGCTGCTCTCGGACCCCGACGAGGCGCTCTGCGGCCAGTTCGGCGTCATGAAGATCAAGAACCTGTACGGGAAGCAAGTCCGCGGCATCGAGCGCAGCACCTTCGTCATCGACGAGCAGGGGGTGCTGGCGCGCGAATGGCGCGGGGTCAAGGTGCCGGGCCACGTCGAGGAGGTACTGAACTTTGTTGAAGCCCTATGAAGCCGAGCAGTCCGCCGCCGCAGAGTCGCCCGCCGTAGAATCACCCTCCCTCTCCCCCGCCGTAATGCCGAAACGCCCCCGTCCGCCGCGCAAGGCCAAAGTCAGAAAGCTGTTCGTGCTCGACACGAACGTGCTGATGCACGACCCGACCAGCCTGTTCCGCTTCGAGGAGCACGACCTCTACCTGCCGATCGCGACTCTCGAGGAGCTCGACCAGCACAAGCGCGGCCTGTCGGATGTCTCGCGCAACACCCGCCAGGCGAGCCGCTTCCTCGACGAGATTGTCTCGGGCGGGGTCGAGGACATCAAGAACGGGCTGCCGATCCGGACCAAGGAGGGCCAGCAGTCGAGAGGGCGCCTGTTCCTGCAGACCGAGGCGATCAACGACACGCTGCCCACCAGCCTCGCCTCGGGCAAGACCGACAACCAGATCATCTCGGTGGTGCGCCACCTGCAGGGCCGCGAGCCGGAGCGCGAGGTGGTGCTGGTGTCGAAAGACATCAACATGCGCATCAAGGCGCGCGCGCTCGGCCTGTGCGCCGAGGACTACTTCAACGACAAGGTGCTGGAGGACGCCGACCTCCTGTATACCGGGGTGCGCCGCCTGCCCAAGGACTTCTGGAACACGCACGGCCGCGACGTCGAGTCCTGGAAGAAGGAAGGCCACACCTACTACCGCGTGCGCGGCCCGCTGGTGCCCAAGCTGCACGTGAACGAGTTCGTGTACGACGAGAGCGGCGACAAGCCGCTGTACGCGCTGGTGAAGGAGGCCGCCGGCCGCGTCGCAGTGCTCGAGACGCTGCGCGACTACACGACCGCCAAGAACCAGGTGTGGGGCATCAATGCGCGCAACCGCGAGCAGAACTTCGCGCTCAACCTGCTGATGAGCCCGGCGGTCGACTTCGTCACGCTGCTCGGCCAGGCGGGCACCGGCAAGACGCTGCTCGCGCTCGCGGCGGGCCTCACCCAGGTGCTCGACGACAAGCGCTACTCGGAGATCATCATGACCCGGGTCACGGTGCCGCTCGGCGAGGACATCGGCTTCCTGCCCGGCACCGAGGAGGAGAAGATGCAGCCCTGGATGGGCGCGCTCGAGGACAACCTCGATGTCCTCAACGCCTCGGACGAGTCCGGCGGCGAGTGGGGCCGGGCCGCCACCCGCGACCTGGTGCGCTCGCGCATCCGCATCAAGTCGCTCAACTTCATGCGCGGGCGCACCTTCATCAACAAGTGGCTGATCATCGACGAGGCGCAGAACCTTACGCCCAAGCAGATGAAGACCCTGGTGACGCGCGCCGGGCCGGGCACCAAGGTGGTGTGCCTGGGCAACATCGCGCAGATCGACACGCCCTACCTCACCGAGGGCAGCTCGGGCCTCACTTACGTCGTCGACCGCATGAAGGACTGGCCGCACGCCGGGCACGTCACGCTCGCGCGCGGCGAGCGCTCGCGCCTCGCCGATCACGCCGCGGACGTGTTGTAGGCCTCAGCTTCGCGCCGCCCCCCTGAGAAGGGGGGAAGCGAGCGGCTTTTTGCGAGCGGGGGGTTGTTTTTCGTTCAGCTGAAAGCAACCCCCCGCTCGCCTTCGGCTCACGGCCTTCTTGTCAGGGGGCCTGAGGAATAAACCCGCGCCCGGACTGTTTCGCCACCCCCGGCATCGTTTCTGCTAGATTCCGCAGCCTCGCATACGGAAATCCCAATGACCGCTCTCTACAGATTAAGCACGGCTCTTGTCTTCGCATTGCTGCTCGCGGCGCCGGCCGCCGCGCAGAAGTTCGAGCCCCACGTCGGCCAGGCCGGCAAGGACGTGATCTGGGTGCCGACGCCCGACGACGTGGTGAACCGCATGCTGACCATGGCGCAGGTCACGCCGGCCGACTTCGTGGTCGACCTCGGCTCGGGCGACGGCAAGATCGCGATCGCCGCGGCGCGAAACTTCGGCGCCCGCGCCCTGGGCATCGAGTACAACCCCGACATGGTGAAGCTCTCGCTGGACAACGCCCGCGCCGCGGGCGTCGCCGAGAAGACGAATTTCCGCCGCGGCGACATCTTCGCCACCGACTTCACCAAGGCGACGGTGATCACCATGTACCTGCTGCCGGCGCTCAACATGAAGCTGCGGCCGCAGCTCCTGTCGATGCGCCCGGGGACGCGCGTGGTGTCGCACTCCTTCACCATGGAGGACTGGGAAGCCGACGAGATCTCGAGCGTCGACGGCCGGCGCGCCTATTTCTGGGTGGTGCCGGCGAACGTCATGGGCAGCTGGATGCTCGAGGTGCCGGGCCAGAAGAGCGAGATCACGCTCGAGCAGAAGTTCCAGAAGCTCCAGGGCACGGTGACGCTCGGCCCGGTGCAGGCCGGGCTGCGCGAGCCGAGGCTGCACGGAGCGGAGATCCGCTTCTCGTTCGTCGATCCCGCCGGCGTGCGCCGCGACCTCGCCGGCCGCGTTGCGGGCAGCCGCATGGAAGGCACGTTCCGCGACGAGAACGGCGCGGAAGGCCCCTGGAGCGCGACCAAGAAGTAGCTAAGCCAGCTTCTTGTGCGAGCCGTCGCAGAACGGCTTGCCGGCGGTGTGCTTGCACCCGCACAGCCACACCTTCTGCGCCTCGCTCATGCTGAACCTCGTCGGGGTGAACGCCGAGCCCTTGTGCGAGCCGTCGCAGAAGGGCTGGCGCCGCGAGCGGCCGCAGGCGCACCACCAGTAGTCTCCGGGAGCGAGTTCCACCGCGTAAGGCGACTTCTGGGCGATCAGCGGTTCGGCCATGGGCTGCCCTCCTCGGTCAGTGCGCGGCGAGTTCCCGTTCAGAAAGCGTTCGGGTCCTGGAAATTGGCGAACCGCGTGAAGCGCCCCAGGAAGGTGAGGTCGACCCGGCCGATCGGGCCGTTCCTCTGCTTGCCGATGATCACCTCGGCGCGGCCCTTGACCTCCTCCTTGTCCGGCGAGTAGACCTCGTCGCGGTAGATGAAGAGAATCAAGTCGGCGTCCTGCTCGATGGCGCCCGACTCGCGCAGGTCCGACATCATCGGCCGGCGGTCGTTTCGCTGCTCGACCGCGCGCGAGAGCTGCGAGAGCGCGATCACCGGCACCTCGAGCTCCTTGGCGAGCGCCTTGAGCGAGCGCGAGATCTCCGAGATCTCGGTGGCGCGGTTCTCGCCGTGGCCGCTCGCCGACATGAGCTGCAGGTAGTCGACGATCACCAGGCCGAGCTTGCTGTACTCGCGCTTCAGGCGCCGCGCCCGCGCGCGCACCTCGAGCGAGTTGAGCGCCGCGGTCTCGTCGACATGGATCGTGGCCTCGTGGAGCTTCCCCATCGCGTCGGTGAGGTGCGACCACTCCTCGTCGTTGAGGCGCCCGGTGCGCAGCTTGTGCTGGTCGACCCTGGCGATCGAGCTCAGCATGCGCATCGCGAGCTGGCTCGAGCTCATCTCCATGCTGAACACCGCGACCGGCAGCCGCGTGCTGGGGTGAAGCGCGACGTGCTCGGCGATGTTGAGCGCGAACGCGGTCTTCCCCATCGAGGGGCGGCCGGCGACGATGATCAGGTCGCCCGGCTGCAGGCCCGCGGTCTTCTGGTCGAGCTCGGTGAAGCCGGTCGGCACGCCGGTGACGTCGGACGGATTGTCCTGGTGGTAGAGGTGGTCGATGCGCTCGTAGACCCGGGCGAGAATCGGGGCGATGCCGAGCAGGCCCTGGTCCTTGCGCGCGCCCGACTCGGCGATCTGGAAGATCTTCGACTCGGCCTCGTCGAGCAGCGTGCCGACGTCCTTCCCCGCGGGGCTGAGCGCGTTCTCGGCGATCTCGGTGGCGACCTGCGCCAGGCGCCGCTGCACGGCGCGCTCGCGCACCAGCTCGGCGTAGCGCCGGATATTGAGCGAGCTCGGGGTGTTCTGGGCGAGCGCCGCGAGGTAGGCGGCGCCGCCGGTCCGGTCCTTGTCCTCGCTCGCCTCGACCGACTCGGCCACCGTCACCACGTCGGCGGGGCGGCTCGCTTCGATCAGCCGCGCGATATGCCGCCAGATGCGGCGGTGATCGTCGCGGTAGAAGTCCTCCGCCGAGACCAGGTCGGCGACGCGGTCGAAGGCCTGGTTGTCCAGCAGCAGCGCGCCGAGCAGCGACTGCTCCGCCTCGACCGAGTGCGGCGGGACCTTGAGCGCGAGGAGCTGCGAATCCGCGCTCTCGTGGCGCGTAACCTTCTGTGCGAGTGCCATTCTTTCTCGTGTCGCGGGAACGGTGCATCATGGCGCGCAGCGCCGCGCTTGTAAAGGCTCGGGAGAAAACAAAAGGGCCGCAGCCGCGGCCCTGTGAATTACCTGTGACTAAGCTTGGGTTAACTTGTAGGCAAGCTGTTAGCTTTCGGCGATCACCGACACGGTGATGGTCGCGATGACGTCGGTGTGCAGCACGATCTCGATCGGAGAGTCGCCCACCTGCTTCAGGGGCCCCTGCGGCATGCGCACCTGCGAGCGCTCGACCTCGTGTCCCTGCTTCTCCAGCGCCTCGACGATGTCGTAGTTGGTGACCGAGCCGAACAGCCGCCCGTCGACGCCGGCCTTCTGGGCGATCTGCAGCTTGAGGCCTTCGAGCTTGGCGGCGCGCTCCTGCGCCTGGGCAAGCGCCGCGGCCTGCGCCTTCTCCAGCTCGGCGCGCTTCACCTCGAACGCCTTGAGGTTGGCCTCGGTGACGCGCCTCGCCTTGCCGTGCGGAATGAGGTAGTTGCGGGCGTAGCCGTCCTTCACCTTGACCACCTCGCCGAGCTCGCCGAGGTTGGCCACCTTCTCCATCAGGATCACTTGCATCGCATGCCTCTCAATGCAGATCGGTGTACGGCAGAAGCGCGAGGAAGCGCGCGCGCTTGATCGCATCCGAGAGCTGGCGCTGGTAGCCGGCCGCGGTGCCGGTGATGCGCGCCGGGATGATCTTGCCGGTCTCGTTCACGAAGTCCTTCAGCACTTCGACGTCCTTGTAGTCGATCCACTCGACCTTCTCGGCGGTGAAGCGGCAGAACTTGCGGCGGCGAAACAGCGCCCGCTGGCCGCGGTCCTTCTTGTCCTTGCCGAACTTTCCCTTGCCTTTTCCTTTGCCTCTGCGGGGCGGGGGCATCTTCAGTCTCCTTCAGCAAATTCGATGTCGGTCACGTGCAGTATCAGCCTCTTCGAGCGCTTGCTCTTCGTCGCCAGGAATCCCTTCGCGGTGAGCGCGCAGCCGGGCTTCGCTTGCGCCAGCAGCCGCGCCTGGGCTTCGAACGCGACTGCGCCGATCTCCGCCTCGACCTTGCGCTTCGATCCGGCTTCGTCCTGCTGCGACTCGTGCCGCAGCCTGAACTCGATCGCGGGAATGCCGGAAGGCGTGTAGCGCAGGGCACTCAGCTCGATCAGGGTTCCCTTGAGCTCGACCCGGTTCAGGCCGGGCTCGTCGGCGCAACCTCCGCGGGCTTCGCCTCGCCGGCGCGCTCCATCAGCGACTTGGACTTCTCCTCCTTCATCATCGGAGAGGGCCCGGTCACCGCCTTCGTCATCCTGACGACCAGGTGGCGCAGCACCGCGTCGCTGAACTTGAACGAGTGCTCGAGCTCGGCGAGCGTCTCGTTGTCGCACTCGACGTTCATCAGCACGTAGTGCGCCTTGTGCACCTTGGCGATCGGGTAGGCGAGCTGGCGCCGCCCCCAGTCCTCGAGGCGGTGGACCGTGCCCTTGCGGGCCTCGACCACGCCCTTGTAGCGCTCGACCATCTGCGGCACCTGCTCGCTCTGGTCGGGATGCACGATGAAGCAGATCTCGTAATGCCGCATGCCTGAGTTCTCCTTATGGGCTCGTCGGTGAGGCCACCCGTCATGCGTAACGGTATGGCAAGGAAGGGCGCGGATTATAGCAGCGTTTTCAGCGCTCGCGGCCGGCCTCGTGGAACGCCTTGCGCACCGGCGAGAGCACGTACTCGAGCACCGAGCGCGTGCCCAGGTGGATCTCGGCGGCGACCTGCATGCCGGGGGCGAGCCGGTAGCGCGCGTCGCCGGCCTCCAGGTGCTGGGCCTGGAGCTTCACCAGGGTGCGGAAAGCGAGCGGCCCCATCGGCCGGTCGCGGCCGGTGAGCGCGTCGGAGCGCGTGTTCGGCGAGGGCGCCTCGGTGGCGTCCACGCTCACGCGCTCGACCGCGCCCTCGAGCATGCCGTACTTCTGGAACTGGAACGGCGCGAGCTTGACCTTCACCGGCTGCCCGGGACGCACGAAGCCGACGTCCTGGTTGCCGACCCACACCTCGGCGATCAGCGTCTCGTCGCGCGGCACCAGGGTCATGAGGATCGTGCCCGGGGCGGCGACCGTGCCCGCGGTGTGCGTCGCGAGGTCCTTGACCGTGCCCTCGACCGGCGCGCGCAGCTCGAGCAGCTCGCGGCGGTGCCGGTGGCGCGCCAGCTCCTGGCGCGCCTTGTCGAGCTCGGTGGCGACCTCGACGCGCTCGGTCTGCAGGACCCGCAGGTAGTCGGCCGTGATCCGGGCGCTCGACTGCTCGGACTGCGCGATCAGCGCTTCGTTGGCGCGGATGGTGAACTCCTGGGCACGCAGGTCCTGCTCCTTCTCGATGCGCTCACGCCGCTTGTCGGTGGCGAGGATGCGGCCGGCGAAGCCGTCGCGGGCGAGCTTGTCGAACGCCTGCTCCTGCTCGCGGTAGTGCGGCAGCACCTGCTCGAGCTTCGCCCGGGTCTCGCGCGCCGCGGCGAGCTCGTGCCGCGCCTTCTCGAGCATGCTTTTTTCCTGCGCGAGCGCGTTTTCATAGGCCCGCACGTTGGCGCGCTGCTGCGCGGCGACGCGCTGGTAGAGCGCGGGCGGGTCGCCCGGCTCGCGCGCGAGCCTTCGGCCCGCGAGCTGCGCATCGATGCGCCGCAGCGCGAGGCTCTTGTGCTCGACCTCGGCGCGGATCGCGCCGAGGTCGGCCTCGGTGAGCGCCGCGTCCATGCGGATCAGCACCTGGCCGGCGCGCACCGCCTCGCCTTCGCGCACCAGGATCTCCTTCACGATCCCCTGCTCGGCGGGCTGCACGATCTTCAGGTAGCTCGAGGGCACCAGCTTGCCCTCGGCCACCGCCACGATGTCGAGCTGCCCGAACACCGCCCAGGCGATCATGCCGGCGGCGAGCGCCAGGAGCAGCCGCAGCATCCACCCGGCGAGCGGCGCCGGCGGCCTTTCCTGCAGGCGCAGCAGCGGCGGCGCGAAATCGGCGGGGTCGGCCTGCTTCATTGCGTCTGCCCCTCGTCGACCAGGCGCATCTGGGTCGCCTTCTCGGCGGAAAGCGTGAATACCTCGTCCACCGCCAGGCCCTTGGGGAGCTGGTGGGCGATGAACAGCACGCTGACCTTGCCCTTGAGGCGGTTGACGGTCTGCGCGAAGCGCTCGGCGGTGGCGGCGTCGAGGTGGCTCGCCGCCTCGTCGAAGATCAGCACGCGCGGGCGCTTGAGGACGGCGCGCGCGATGGCGAGGCGCTGCTTCTGCCCGCCCGAGAGGCCGACGCCGTGCTCGCCGATCTCGGTGTTGTAGCCCTGCGGCAGCTTCTCGATGAAGTCGTGGATCTCGGCGAGCTTGCACGCCTGCACCACCTCGGCGAAGCCGGCATTGGGGTTGGCGGCGACCAGGTTCTCGTAGATCGACCCCGAGAACAGGCGCGTTTCCTGCGGCACGACGCCGAAGGTCTGGCGCAGCTCGTTGGCGGGAAGGTGGCGCAGGTCGCGGCCGTCGACGCTGATCGTGCCCTCGCTCGGCTGGTAGAAGCCGAGCATCAGCTTGGCGAGCGTGCTCTTGCCCGAGCCGGAGGGGCCGGTGAGCACCGTGAGCCTGCCCGGCGCGAGCGCCAGGCTCAGGTTGCGGTACAGCCAGGGGTGCTCGCTCGAGTAGCGGAACGAGAGATCGGCGATGCGGATCTCGCCCCTGCCCTCGGCGCTGCGCGAGGGGGTGAGCGCGTAGGGCTCGGCCGGGGCGTCCATGATGTCGCCCAGGCGCCGCACCGCGATCGAGGCCTGCTGGAACTCCTGCCACAGGCCCGCGAGGCGCAGCATCGGCTGCGACATGCGGCTCGCGAACATCTGGAACGCGACCAGCATGCCGATGGTGAAGCCTTCGTTGCGCATTACGAGCAGCGCGCCGGCGCACAGGATGCCGATCGTCATCGCCTGCTCGAGCGCGTTGGCGGTGACGTTGTAGGTGTTGGAGAGCTGCCGCGTGGCGAAGCCGGCGGCGAGGTACTGGGCGAGCATCTCGTCGTATCGCCCTTCCAGGCGCGGCTCCATCTGCAGCGACTTCACGGTCTCGACGCCGGCAACGTACTCGGTGAGAAAGGCCTGGTTGCGCGCGCCGAGCAGGAACTGCCGGTTCAGCCGCGCGCGCAGCAGCGGCGTGACGCCGACCGACAGGCAGACGATCAGCGCGAGGATGCCGAGCGCGATCAGCGTGAGCTGCCAGCTGTAGGCGAACATCACCGCGAGAAACACGAGCAGGAACGGGAAATCCAGGATCAGCGACACCGCGGCGCCCGCCGTGAACTCGCGGATGGTCTCGACGCCCTGCAGCCGCGCGACCAGGGTGCCGGTCGGGCGGCGCTCGAAGTACGGCAGATGCAGCCGCAGCAGGTGGCGCAGCACCTGGCTGCCGAGGACCGCGTCGACCCGGTTCCCGGTGTGCACCACCAGGTACTGGCGCAGCCAGCTCATGCCGGCGCTGAACGCGAGGAACATCGCGAGCCCGACCGCGATCACGGCGAGCGTGCTGGTCGTGTGGTGCACCACCACCTTGTCGATGACCACCTGCGTAAAGAGCGGCGTCGCGAGCGCCATCAGCTGGAGGAAGAGCGATGCCGCGAGCACGTCGCGCCAGATGCGGCGATGCCGGAGCAGCTCGGCCCAGAACCACGGGAAGCCGAAGCGCGGCGCCGCGGGCGCGCCGTCGGGCGCCGCCGGCTCGCCCACCGCTTCGTGCCGTACCAGGATCAGCTCGGGCGCGAACTTCGCGGCGAATTCGGCGAGCGGCAGGCTCGCCGGCGCCTCGGCGCCGGCCGGCACGTAGACCAGCTCGCCCGCGTGCGCCCTGAGAAGCAGCGCCGGGCGAGGCGGGTCGGACTTCAGGAACGCGACGCAAGGGAACCGGGCCGATGCCAGTCCCTTGACGCCGGTGGAGATTTCGCCGGTCCGCAGGCCGTAGCTGCGAGTCGCTTCGGCCAGCTGGCGAACGCTGTGCGGGGCGGGGAAGCGCTGCAGCAGGAGGCCCGCATCGAAGGGGATACGGTTGAGCTGACACAGGCCGGCTGCAAGCCAGACGAAGTCCTCCTGTGCCAGAGTACTCTGCACGGACCCCCCGCTGCCGCCCCCCTGGCGGCACCCTGCAGGCACGATAGCACCGAACGGGGGATCGAGCATCCTCCCGCGGAATTACGCCTGCAGAACTACCTGGCCGGCTTGATGGCGAGGCGGGCGGCGGCGGCCATGGCCTGGGCGCGCGTGCTCACCCGCAGCGCGACGTAGACGTCCCCGACATGCTGCTTCACGGTGCTCTCGCTGATGCGCAGCGCCCGGGCGATCTCGGCGTTGGAGAGCCCGTTCAGCATCAGGCGCAGCACGTCGAGCTGCCGGTCGGTGAGGCTGACTTCCTCGCCGGCAGGCGCTTCGCCCAGCGCTTCGCTCGGGATGTAGACGCCGCCGGCGCGAACCAGGTGCAGCGCGGCGGCGATCACCTCCGGCGTCGCGGTCTTGGGGATGTAGCCGGCGGCGCCGCTCTTGAGGGACGAGCGGATCAGCTCGCCGTCCTCCGCGGCCGAGAACACGACGACCTTGGTCTCGGGGTGGGCGTGGCGCAGCCTCACCAGCGCCTCGATGCCGGAGCAGCCCGGCAGGCCGAGGTCGAGCAGCACCATGTCCGGAGCGCCGCGCTCCCGCGCCCACGCGATGGCGCTGTCCAGATCTCCCACGGCATGGATTTCGACCTCGCCGAACGCCTTCCTCAGGACGGCAGGCAGGACTTCGCGCACCACCGGATGATCGTCGATCACGAGGAACCTCATGGGCACCACGATCTTGGTCGCTTCCTGCACGCTATTTTGCGCCTTCATACGCCGAAGCTGCCGAGCTCCCGCTTCACCTTCTCGAGCGCCGGACCGACCTTCCTGACCGCCTCGCGGATGCGCGCTTCGTCGGTCTCCAGCGTCCTCGCCCAGTAGCGCAACGCCTCGGGCCGGTCCGCCTCGATCAACGTCGGGTCGGGGGGTGCGTAATCTTCGCTGCGGGGCATGGCGGTCTGACCGCGCGGCGCGGCGGCGGTTCGGCGCCGGCGCACCGACTCGAACAGGCAGATGCCTGCCGAGACCGAGACGTTGAGGCTCTTCACCTCCCCCTGCATCGGGATGCGCACCAGCAGGTCGCAGCGCTCGCGCGTCAGCCGGCGCATGCCCTCGCCTTCGGCGCCGAGCACCCAGGCGATCGCGTCGGGAAGGTTGGCGTCGTAGAGCGTCTCGCCGGCGCGCTCGTCCGCGCCCACCGCCCAGACGTTGCGCTCCTTGATCTCATCCAGCGCGCGGGCGAGGTTGGTGACCATCAGGTAGGGCGTCGCCTCGGCGGCGCCGCTCGCGACCTTCGAAACCGCCGGGCTGATGCCGGCCGCGCGGTCCTTGGGAGCGATCACCGCGTGCGCGCCGGCGGCGTTCGCCACGCGCAGGCAGGCGCCGAGGTTGTGCGGGTCGGTCACGCCGTCCAGGACGAGCAACAGGGGCTTTTCGGCGTGATGCAGTATTTCCTCCAGGCTGTCGGCCGCCCGCTTCACCTCGACGCGCGCCACCACGCCCTGGTGCCGCCCGCCGCCGTAGAACCCGTCCAGGCGCTTCGTCGGCACGCGCATCACCCGCACGCCGGCGCGCTCGGCGCTGCTCGCGAGATCCCGGATGCGCGCGTCGTTGCGCGTCGCGTCGACGAAGATCTCGAGCACCGACGCGGGATCGGCGCGCAGCCGGGACAGGATCGCGTGGAAGCCGAACACGACGCGCGGCTCGCGCTCGCGCTTCATGCCGGCAGCAGGTCGATCTTGCGCGTCTCGACGTCGACGCGCGCGAGCTTCACGTTGATGCGGTCGGCGAGCCGGAAGCGCTTCTTGGTGCGCTCGCCGAGCAGCATGTGGCGCGCGGCGTCGAACTGGAAGTAGTCGCGGCCGAGCTCCGAGATGTGCACCAGCCCGTCGACGAAGTACTCGTCGAGCGTGACGAACAGGCCGAAGGGCACCACGCCGGTGACGGTGCCGGAAAAGGTGCCGCCGACGTGATCGCGCATGTAATAGCACTTGAGCCAGTTCTCGACGTCGCGGCTCGCCTCGTCGGCGCGGCGCTCGGTCTCCGAGCAGTGCCGGCCGAGCCCCTCCCAGTCGATATCGCCGTAGCGCCTGCGCGCGAGCAGCGCCTTGATCGTGCGGTGCACCAGCAGGTCGGGATAGCGCCGGATCGGGGAGGTGAAATGCACGTAGGCCTCGAACGCGAGGCCGAAGTGGCCCACGTTGCTCGGGCTGTACACCGCCTGCTTCAGCGAGCGCAGCAGGATGGTCTGCAGCAGGATGAAATCCGGCCGCTTGCGGATCTGCTCGAGAAGCCGCGCATAGTCCGCCGGCTTCGGCACCTCGCCGCCCGGGAGCTGCAGGCCGAGCTCGGCGAGGAACTCGCGCAGCGCCGCCACGCGCTCGGCCGCCGGCACGTCGTGCACGCGGTACAGGACCGGGTGGTCGCGCTCGGCGATGAAGTTGCCGGCGCAGACGTTGGCCGCCAGCATGCACTCCTCGACGATGCGGTGGGCGTCGTTGCGCGCCTCGGGAACGATCTTCTCGATCTTGCCGCGCGCGTCGAACAGCATGCGCGTCTCGACGGTCTCGAAGTCGATCGCGCCGCGGCGCGCGCGCTGCTTCGCCAGCACCTTGAACACCTCGTGGAGCCGCTCCAGGTGCTCGGGCGCGCCGCCGGCGGAGAGCTTGTCCCAGACTTCGGTATAGGTGTGGCGGGCGTGCGAGCGGATCGCCGCGGCGTAGAACCGGTAGTCCTCCAGCTCGCCGCCGGCGCCGATCTCCATCTCGCACACCATCGCGAGCCGGTCGACGCCCGGGTTGAGCGAGCACAGGCCGTTCGAGAGCTTCTCGGGCAGCATCGGGATCACGCGTCGCGGGAAGTACACGGAGGTCCCCCGGCCGCGCGCGTCGGCATCGAGCGCATCGCCGTGGCGCACGTAGTGGCTGACGTCGGCGATCGCGACCCACAGCCGCAACCCCTTGCCCTCGCGCCGGCACAGCACCGCGTCGTCGAAGTCCTTCGCGGTCTCGCCGTCGATGGTGACGAAGGGCATCGCACGCAGGTCGCGCCGCCCCTCGAGGTCCTGCGCCTGCACCGCTTCCGGCAGCGCGCGCGCCGCCGCCAGCGCCGTCCTCGAGAACTCGTGCGGCAGGTCGAACTTGCGCAGCGCGATCTCGATCTCCATGCCGGGATCGGCGTAGTGCCCGAGCACCTCGGCGACGCGGCCGATCGGCTGCGCGTGCAGGCCGGGCTGCGCCACCAGCTCGACGCTCACCACCTGCCCGGCTTTCGCCTTGCCCGCCCCCGCCGGCGGCACCAGGATGTCGTGCGCGATGCGCCGATCCTCCGGCACCAGGAACAGCACGCCGTGCTCCTCGTGCAGCCGTCCGACGATGCGGCGCCGGCTGCGCTCCAGAACCTCCACCACGGCGCCCACCGGGCGGCCGCGGTGGTCGCGGCCGCTGACGCGCACCGCCGCTCGGTCGCCGGGCATGAGCTGGCGCATCTCCGCGCTCGGCAGGAACACAGAAGCGCCGCCGTCGTCCGGCGCGAGAAAGCCGTGGCCGTCGGGATGGCCCTCGACGCGTCCCGCGACCAGCGCGATGCGCCGCGCGACGAGCAGCGCTCCGGCGCGGTTCTGCACCACCTCGCCGGCGCGCTCGAGCGCCGCGAGGCCCTCGTCGAAGGCGCGCCGCTCGCGCGCCGCGATCTCCAGGCGCGCTGCCAGCTCCGGCGGCGTGAGCGGCGCGCCGGCGCGCTCGAGCTCGCGCAGGATCGCGCGCGCATGCTCGCCGTGCGCAGGCGGCCGCTCGGGACGGGACCTTCGGCGCAGCGCGGATTTAGAAGGCCGTTTCTTTGACACTCCGGGGTCCTGACACTAGAATGCCGCCTCCCCTGCCGAGGTGGCGGAATTGGTAGACGCACTAGGTTCAGGTCCTAGCGGTGGCAACACTGTGGGGGTTCGAGTCCCTTCCTCGGCACCACGCCAAACACCCCATCAACGAAGCGCTTCAGAACCCCGAGTATGACACGGCTGCCTGGGCGCCGTGCGAGCCACTTTGCGCGCCGCAGGCTGTCGCCGGAACCCGGTGCCGCGCGTGCGCGCGCCGCGACAGACGGTCGCTGCCGTGCGACACAGCAACGACTTGCGCTTGACGGACTAGCGATCGCCGCCTCCGCGCAGCGTTGAATTTCGCGTGTTTGGCACATAGTGGACGCCATGATGTGGCGAACTGCCGGCGTGCTGCTCGGCTGCCTGCTTTGCGGTGCCTGCGCGAGCCTGCTTCCGCGCTCGAAGGAGGTTACCGCGAGCCCGTGGCAGAGCTACGAGCAAGCGCAGAGCACCTTCGACGCCATCGTGCCGGGGATGACCACGGCGCAGGAGCTGCGCTATCTCAGCCTGGACCCGTCGACCAACCCGAACATCGCGATCCTCAACTACTCCGACGTGCTGCGGCGCTTCCTCATGAACCAGTCGGTGTCGCTGACGGACCTCGACCACGGGGTGCGCGAATGCGTGTCGGCGAAGATCCTGTGCCAGGGCTACGAGATCGACCAGCGCTCGCTCAGGAAGCACCGCAACGGCAGCTTCTGGCTGGACTTTCTCGGCTTCCGGAAGGAAACGCACACGGCCGGCTGGCGCTTCCAGGGGCTGATCCTGCTGAGGAACGGCGTCGTGGTCTACAAGCTGAGCGGCGGCCAGCCGGCGATCATGCAGCGGGAGGAGAACCAGAACCCGCTCGGGCCGATCCAGTCGGTGGGCGAGAGGATCTTCGGCACGCTCCTGCCGAACTAGCGCAGCAGCAGGCTGTCGATCCTCTCGTTCTCTTCCCGGCGCCGGCGCTCCAGCTCGGCGCGTATCGACACCAGCTGGAAATTTCCGGTGAAGTCGAGGTCGTCCTGGTCCACGACCTCCACCGACTCCACCAGCCCGAGCG
The DNA here is from genome assembly GCA_035514595.1 of Burkholderiales bacterium. Taxonomy (GTDB): domain Bacteria; phylum Pseudomonadota; class Gammaproteobacteria; order Burkholderiales; family SG8-39; genus SCGC-AG-212-J23. Next base: position 24,366 of record DATKAX010000009.1, on the reverse strand, counting down.
CCTCCAGCCTCGAGAGCCAGCCGCGCACGACGCCTTCCGAGTAGTCCTTCAGCGCGCCCACCAGGATCGCGGCGTGCGTGCCGGAATTGTCGATCGCCGCCAGCACGCGCAAGTGCTCCTCGGGGATGCCGGGATCCGCGGCGCGCAACGCCCCGTGGCCCGCGCTGGTGCGCCGGTAGATGCGCTCGGAATCCGCCATGCAGCCTCCCTCGTTCCTGTGCAAAACCGGGCCCATGATGCACCTTGGCGCGGCAGGCGTGCGGGGGGCTGAAAGTCTTTTGCAGATGTCAGGAAGCGTAATGCGGCGAGGCGCTCAATCCGGCGCCCAGCCGCCGCCCAGCGCCTTCATCAGGTCGACGCTGAAGGCGAGCCGCGCCTGGCGGTTGCGCACGAAGGCGAGCTCGGCCTCGTTCGCGGTGCGCTGCGCGTCGAGCACCTCGAGATAGGGCGAGTAGCCGGACTCGTAGCGCAGCGTGGAGAGCTCGAGCGCGGCGCGCGCCGCGTGCAGGCGGGCTTCGAGCTGCGCCTCGGTGCCCGCGGCGGCCTCGACGTTGACGAGCCCGTCGGCGACCTCGCGGAAAGCGGTCTCGACCGAGCGCTGGTAGGCGGCGAGCGCCTGGCCGCGGCGCGCCTCGGCCTGCTCGACGCGCGCCTCGCGCCGCCCGGCATCGAAGATCGGCAAAGCCAGGCCGAAGCCGAGCGACCAGATGCCGGCGCCGCTCGAGAGCAGCGTCGAGAGCTCCGCGCTCTGCGCGCCGAGCGCGCCGGTAAGCGAGATGGCGGGGAAGAGCGACGCTCGCGCCACGCCGATCTGGGCGTTCGCCGCGACCAGCGCCTGCTCGGCGCTGCGCACGTCGGCGCGCCGCTCGAGCAGGCTCGAGGGCAGGCCGGGCGGCGGCGCCGGCGGCAGCGGCAGCGCGAACAGATCGCCGCGCTCGAGCGCGAGCTCGAGCCTGCCGGTGAGCTCGCCGAGCTGGTGCTCGACCAGCGCGCGCGCGCGTCCGGCCTCGCGGCGCTGCGCCCGCGCTTCGGCGAGCGCGCCCTGCGCCTGGTAGACGTCGAGCTCGGAGGCGAGTCCCGCGTCGGACCGGGTCCTGGCAATGTTCAACGATTCGTTCCGGACCTCGATCGTGACATCGAGCACCGCGAGCTGCGCATCGAGCGAGCGCAGGCCGAAATAGGCCTGCGCCGTGGCGCCGGCGAGCCCGAGGGACACGACTTCCTGCGCGAACCGGGACGCGAGCAGGCCCGCCTGCGCCGCCTCGGCTGCGCGGTCGAAGCGGCCCCAGAAATCGAGCTCGAAGCTCGTCGAGGCGCTGAGCTGGTGCTGGCTGCGCTCGCGCGGGGCGTTCGCGGGCGGCGGCGGCTCGGTGCGCGTGCTGACGCGGCTGCGCGTCACGCCGGCGCCGGCCACCACTTCGGGGTAGGACGCGGCGGCCGCCTCGCGCAGCACCGCCTCGGCTTCCCGCACGCGCGCGGCGGCGAGGCGGATGTCGGCGTTCGCTTCGCGCGCCGCCGCGACCAGCGCCTCCAGAGTGCGGTCGCCGTAAAGCGTCCACCACTGCGCCGGCACCGCGGCCGTCTCCGCGGCCGCGGGCGCCGGGTAGCGCGCCGGCAGCTCGATCGCCGGGCGTTCGTAGTCCGGGCCCACCGTGGCGCAGCCGGCGAGCAAGGCGATCGGGAAAAGGCGCCTCATCCGGACGCCGGCGCGTGCTCGCGCCGCTCCCGGCGCCGCCGGGCGACGTACACGAAGAACAGCGGCACGAACAGCGTGGCGACGAAGGTCGCCGCGAGCATCCCGCCCACCACGCCCGTGCCCATCGAGCGCCGCGCCGCGGCGCCCGCGCCGCTCGAGAGCATGAGCGGCAGCACCCCGAGCACGAAGGCGAGCGAGGTCATGATGATCGGCCGGAAGCGAAGCCGCGCGGCGTGCAGCGCAGCCTCCATCGCGCTTTTCCCCTCGAGGAACCCCTGCTGGGCGAACTCGATGATCAGGATCGCGTTCTTCGCCGCGAGGCCGATCAGCACCACCAGGCCGATCTGGAAATAGATGTCGTTCTCCAGGCCGCGCAGGGCGACGAAGCCGAGCGCGCCGAACACCGCGAAGGGCACGGCGAGCACCACGGCGAAGGGCAGCAGCCAGCGCTCGTAGAGCGCGGCGAGGATCAGGAACACCATCACGATGGCGAGCCCGAAAGCCATCGCCGACTGGCCCCCGGTACGCTTTTCCTGGAACGCCTGCCCGGACCACGCGATCGCGTAGCCTTCGGGCAGCGCGCGCGAGGCGACTTCTTCCGCCGCCTGGATCGCTTCGCCCGAGGAAACGCCCGGCCGGCCGCTGCCGAGCACGCGCGCGGCGACGAAGCCGTTGAAGCGCTCGAGCTGCTCGGGGCCGACCACGTTCGAGGTGCGGATCAGCGCCTTGAGCGGGATCATCTGCTGCGACTGCGCCGAGCGCACGTACACCGCGCCGAGGTCCTCGGGGCGGGCGCGGAACGGCGCGTCGGCCTGCATCTGCACGCGGTAGGTGCGGCCGAACTTGTTGAAGTCGTTGACGTAGAGCGCGCCCATCGTGCTCTGCAGCGCGTCGAACACCTCCTGCACCGGCACGCCGAGGGAAAGCGCCTTCTCGCGGTCGACCTCGACGTGCAGCTGCGGCACGATCGGGCGAAAGAACGAGTTGATGCCGGTAAGCTGCGGATGCGCGCGCAGCGCCTCGAGGAACGCCTGCGTCGCCTGGAACAGCTTCTGCGGGTCGGCGTCGCCGCGCGCCTGGAGATAGAGCTCGAAGCCGCCCGCGGTTCCCAGGCCGCGGATCGCCGCCGGATTGAAGGCGAGCACCAGGCCCTCGCGCAGCTCGGCTCCTTTCGCGAGGAGGTCGCGCGCCACGAGCGGCGCCGGCGCATCGGGCCGCGCGTCCCAGTCCTTGAGCGGGATGAACATGGTGGCGGCGTTGGTCTTGTTGCCGCCCCCGAGGAGGTCGAAGCCGTTGATGGCGAGCACGTTCTGCACGCCGCGGTGCTCCTGCGCGATGCGGCTCACCTCGGCCGACAGGTTGCGGGTGCGCTCGAGCGTCGCGCCGTCGGGAAGCTGCACGTGGCCGAAGATGTAGCCCTGGTCCTCCGCGGGCACGAAGCTCGAAGGGACCTTCAGGAAAACGAATACACAGGCGGCGACAACCCCGAGGAAGGCGATCGAAGCGAAGACCCGATGCCGCAGGAGCAGCCCGACGCCGTCGAGGAAGCGGCGCGTGAGCCAGGCGAAGCCGACGTTGAACGGCCGGAACAGGCGCGACTCGTGGTGCCCCGGCTTCATGAGCAGCGCGCACAGCGCCGGCGTGAGGGTAAGCGCCATGAAGCCCGAGATCACCACGGCGATGGAAAGCGTCACGGCGAACTGGCGATAGAGCGCGCCGGCGATGCCGCCCAGGAAGGCGACCGGCACGAACACCGCGCACAGCACCAGCACGATGGCGATCACCGCGCCGGATACCTCGTCCATCGCCTCGAGCGCCGCCTCGAACGGGCGCATCTTCTCCTCGCGGATCAGCCGCTCGACGTTCTCGAGCACCACGATCGCGTCGTCCACCACGATGCCGATGGCGAGCACCAGCGCGAACAGCGTCAGCGTGTTGATCGAGAATCCGGCGAGCCACAGGCCGGCGAAGGCGCCGATCAGCGACACCGGCACCGCGATCATGGGAATGAGCGTCGCGCGCCAGCTCTGCAGGAAGACGAACACCACGGCGAGCACCAGCAGCGCCGCCTCCAGCATGGTCTTGTTCACCTCGCGGATCGAGGCGTCGACGAAGCGCGTGGTGTCGAACGGGATGCCGTAGTCGACGCCTTCGGGGAAGGCGGGCCTGAGCTCCCGCATGCGCGCGCGCACCAGGTCGGCTACTTCCAGGGCGTTGGCGCCGGGCTGCAGATACACGCCCATGCCGATGGTCGGCTGGCCGTCGAGCGTGTTCGAGGTGTCGTAGTTGAGCGCGCCGAGCTCGATGCGCGCGATGTCCTTCAGCCGCAGAATCCCGTTGTCGGCGACACGAACCACGATCTCGCCGAACTCCTCGGGCTCGACCAGGCGCCCTTCCGCGGTCACCGTGTAGACCAGGCTCTGGCCCGGCGGCGCCGGCTCCGTGCCGATGCGCCCGGCGGCGTACTGCGCGTTCTGCGCGCGCAGCGCCGCCGCCACGTCCGCGGTGGTGAGGCCCAGGCGCGCCATCTTCTCGGGGTTGATCCAGACGCGCATCGAGTAGTCGCGCGCGCCGAACACCGTGACGTCGGCCACCCCGGCCAGGCGCTTGAGCTCGTCGAGGATGTTGAGCGAAGCGTAGTTGGAGAGAAACAGCGTGTCGCGCTGCTCGCCCGGCGAGAGCAGCGCGACGACCAGCAGGATGTCGAACGAGCGCTTCTGCACGATGACGCCGTTGCGGCGCACCTCGTCGGGCAGCCGCGGAGCCGCGCGCTGCACGCGGTTGTTGACGTTGAACACCGCCTGGTCGACGTCGGTGCCGGGCTCGAAGGTGGCGGTGACCTGCAGCGAGCCGTTCGAGGACGAGCTCGAGCTGAAGTAGGAGAGCCGCTCGACGCCGGAGAGCTGCTCCTCGATCGGCGCCGCCACGGTGCGCGACACGGTCTCGGCGCTCGCACCGGGGTAGTTGGTGGTGATCAGCACCGTGGGCGGGGCTATCTCCGGGTACTGCGCGACCGGCAGGATCTGCGACGCGACCAGTCCCGCGAGGACGATGACGATGGCGATCACCCCCGCGAACACGGGGCGATGGATGAAAAAGCGCGACATCTAGCCGGCTTTCCCGGCCTCGACCGGCGCCCCGGGGCGCAGCCGCGCCAGGTTGTCGACGATCACCCGGTCGCCCGCCTTCAGCCCCTCGAGCACCACCCAGTCGCCGCCGAGCCAGTTGCCGGCGCGGATCGGGCGCTGCACCGCCTTGCCGTCCTCGCCCGCGAGCCACACGAAGCGGCCGCTCGCGTTCTGCAGCACCGCCGCCTGAGGCACCACGATCGCCTGCTGGCTGCCCGCGATCACCCGCACGCGCACGTACTGCCCGGGAAGCAGGCGCCGGCCGGGATTGGGCAGCTCGGCGCGCATCTGCACCGTGCCGGTGGCGCCGTCGACCGTCGAGCCGGCGAAGTTCAGCTTTCCGGCTTGGTCGTAGGTAGAGCCATCGGCGAGCTCGATGCTCACCTCGATGTTCTTGCTTTCGCTTCCTCTCAGCCGGGCGTATTCCGCCTCTGACAGCGCGAAGCGCACCCAGATCGGGTCGGCGCGCGTGATGCTGGTGAGCAGCGCCGAGTCGTTCCCCGGCTGCACCAGGCTACCGACCGACTGCAGCGCGCGGCCGGTGATGCCGCCGATCGGCGCGTTCACCGTCGTGTAAGAGAGGTTGAGCTCGGCCTGGCGCAGGCGCGCCTGCGCCATCTGCGCCTCGGCGACGCTCTGCCGCGCGCTGGAGGCGGCCTGGTCGGCCTCTTTCTGGCTGATGGCGCGGCGCTCGGCGAGGCCCTTCAGCCGCTCGAGCTCCTGCTGGGCGAGCTCCTGGCGCGCGCGCTCCTGCGCGAGCGAGGCCCGCGCCTGGGCGAGCTCGATCTCGAAGGGGGCGCGCTCGATACGAAACAGCGGCTGCCCGGCCTTGACCGCGTCGCCCTCGCGGTAGAGCTGGCGCTCGATGATGCCGGCGACCCGCGCGCGCACCTGCACGTCGCGCGAGCCTTCGGTGCGCCCGACCGCCTGGAAGGTCACCGCCACCGGCTGCGGCGCCACTTCGATCGCGGTCACCCGCAGCGCGGGCGGCGGCGCCGGCTTCGCGTCCTTCTGCTGGCGCGCGTCGCCCTGCCCGCAGCCGGCGAGCACGATCGCGGTGGCGACGATGAGCAGGTTCTTCATTGGTAGGAGCGAAGGAAGCAGTCGACGATGCGCGCCGTGCGCCGCGCCTTCTCCTGCGGCGGGCTGCCGGCGACGTTGAACAGCCGCTTGATGCGGTCCTGGCCGGCGAGCATGCTGAGCAGCATCTCGGCGGCGAACTGCGGGTCGTCGCGCCGCAGGCGGCCGGCGTCCATCGCGCACCCCAGGTAATCGGCGAGGCGGCGCACCAGCACGCCGGCGCTCGCGGCGTACATCGCCCGGGCGAGGGCCGGGAAGCGCGCCACCTCGGGCACCAGCGTGCGGAAGGTGGCGATGCCCTGCGCGCCGAGCGCGCGAGCGCGATAGGCCGCGGCGAAGCGCAGCAGCCCGGCGCGCAGGTCCGCAGGCTCGGCTTCGAGCTCGACCAGCACGCGCGTCGCGAGATCGCGCGCCACCGCCTTGAACAGCAGGTCCTTGCTCGGGAAGTGGTGGTAGACGGTCTGCTTCGCCACCCCGGCGCGGCGCGCGATCTCGTCGACGCTCGAGCGGTAGCCGCGGGCGAGGAAGGAGCGGGTGGCGGCGCGCAGCACGCGCGCGCGGTTCTCGGTCGGGGTCAGGGCACGGTCCTAGACTGGACCGTGCAGTCTAGCAGACCTTCAGGACGGGTCGAAGGGGTGGCGCAGCACGATGGTCTCGTCGCGCTCCGGGCCGGTGGAGATGAGATCCACCGGGACCGCGCACAGCTCCTCGATGCGCTGCAGGTAGTCGCGCGCCGCCTTCGGCAGGCCCTTGTAGCCCTTCACGCCGACGGTGCTCTCCTTCCAGCCGGGCAGCTCCTCGTATACCGGCACGCAGCGCGAGAGCTCCTCGGCGCCCACCGGCAGGATGTCGGAGAGCTGGCCGTCGATCTCGTAGCCGACGCAGATCTTCACCGCCTCGACGCCGTCCAGGACGTCGAGCTTGGTGATGCACAGGCCCGAGACCCCGTTCAGCTGGATCGAGCGCTTGAGCGCCGCGGCGTCGAACCAGCCGGTGCGCCGCGGGCGCCCGGTGGTGGCGCCGAACTCCTGGCCGCGCTGGCGCAGGAGCTCGCCCACGCCGTCGGAGAGCTCCGTGGGGAAAGGGCCGCCGCCGACCCGCGTCGTATACGCCTTGGTAATCCCCAGGACGTAATGCAGATGATGCGGGCCGATTCCCGCCCCGGCCGCTGCCGCGCCGGCGACGCAGTTCGAGGAGGTGACGAAGGGATAGGTGCCGTGGTCGATGTCGAGCAGCGACCCCTGCGCGCCTTCGAACAGGAGATTCTTTCCGGCGCGGTTCGCCTCGTACAGGGCGCGCGGCACGTCGGCCACCAGCGGCGCAAGGCGCGGGGCGAGCGCGAGCGTCTCGTCGAGCGTGCGCTTGAAATCGACGCGCGGCTGCTTGTAATAGTGCTCGAGCACGAAGTTGTGGAAGTCGAGCAGCACCTGGAGCTTCTCGGCGAAGCGCACCGGCTTGAACAGGTCCTGCAGCCGGATCGCGCGCCGCGCCACCTTGTCCTCGTACGCCGGGCCGATGCCGCGCCCGGTGGTGCCGATCTTCTTGTCGCCGCTCGCCGCCTCGCGCGCGAGATCCAGCGCGCCGTGGTAGGGCAGGATCAGCGGGCAGGCTTCCGACAGGCGCAGCCGGCCGGCCAGCGTCACGCCGGCCGCCTCGAGCTTGTCCATCTCCTGCGCCAGCGCCTGCGGCGAGAGCACCACCCCGTTGCCGATGTAGCACTGCACCGCGCCGCGCAGGATTCCCGACGGAATCAGGTGCAGCACCGTCTTCTTGCCGGCGATCACCAGCGTGTGCCCGGCGTTGTGTCCGCCCTGGAAGCGCACCACGCCCTGGGCGCGGTCGGTGAGCCAGTCGACGATCTTGCCCTTGCCCTCGTCGCCCCACTGGGTGCCGATCACCACCACGTTGCGCGCGTTCATGTTCTGGCTCCCGCGAGACTGCGCAAGTCGATCGAGAACCCGGTCGCGGGGCGCGCGCGGCCGAAGGCCTTGCCGACCTCGTCGTAGCGGCCGCCGCGCGCCACCGGGCCGGCCACCCCCTCGCAATAGGCGTCGAACACCACGCCCGAATGGTAGTGGTAGCCGCGCAGCTCGCCGAGGTCGAAGCTCGCGGGAATCGGGCACGCCCGCGCCATGGCGCGCAGCGTCGCCAGCGATTTTTTCAAGGAATCGATCTTCGGCAGCTTTCTGGCTGCGAGCGAAAGCACCTCGACGCCGCCGTAGAGCTCCGGCAGCAGGCACAGCGCATTGCGGGTCCTCGACGGAAGCTTGCTCGTGAGCTGCACGATGCCGGGAAGGTCCTTCTTCTGCAGCGCCTCGAACAGCTCCGACTCGAGCTCCGGGCGCAGGCGCGCGGCGCGCACGATCGAGCGGAACACCGCCACGTGCCCGATGTCCAGGCGCGCGCCGCGCACCCGGGCGAGCTTGAGCGCGCGGCACAGCAGGCGCTGGATCTCGAGGTCGGCGGCGGCGCCGGCCTCGCCGTAGAGCTCGGCGCCGAGCTGGATCGGCTCGCGCGTCGCGCCCGGGCTCGCCGGGCGCGTGTGCAGCACCGAGCCGCAGTAGCACAGGCGCGTCACCCCCTTGCGGTTGAGCAGGTGCGCGTCGATGCGCGCCACCTGCGGCGTGATGTCGGCGCGCAGGCCCATCATGCGTCCCGAGAGCTGGTCGACCACCTTGAAGGTGCGCAGCTCCAGGTCGTGCCCCGTGCCGGTGAGCAGCGAGTCGAGGTACTCGAGCATCGGTGGCATCACCAGCTGATAGCCGTTGTCGACGAACAGATCCAGGAGCGCGCGGCGCAGCCGCTCGATCCTCATCGCCTCGGCGGGCAGGATGTCCTCGATGTATTCCGGCAGGATCCAGCGCATCAGGAGGCGCGCGCCCACAGCATCAGCAGCAGCCCGGCGAGCATCGAGGCGAGGCCGACGAAGCGGATCTGGCCGTCGGACAGCTGCAGGATGCGGCGGAACGTGTCGCGCCAGAGGCTAGGCGCGAGGAACGGCAGCACGCCCTCGAGGATGAGCATCAGGGCGAGCGCCATCAAAAGCGTCGTGCCCATGGCTCATTTTCTCTGCGGAGGCGTCTTCCCCAGGGAGTCTCTGAAGTAGCGCAGGAAGTCCGAGTTCAACTCGAGCAGCATCAGGTCGTTGCGCCCGCGGAAGGTGGAGCGGTAGGCCTCCATGCTGCGGTAGAACGAGAAGAACTCGGGATTCTGGTTGAACGCCGCGGCGTAGATCGCGGCCGCCTTGGCGTCGCCCTCGCCGCGGATGCGCTGCGCGTCGCGGTAGGCCTCGGCGAGGATGATCTCGCGCTGGCGGTCGGCGTCCGCGCGGATGCGCTCGGCCTCGGCCGCGCCGGTGGAGCGCAGCTCGTTCGCAATGCGCTTGCGCTCGGCCTGCATGCGGCCGTACACCGACTCGCTCACCTCCTGGGGCAGGTCGACGCGCTTCAGGCGCACGTCGACGATCTCGACGCCGATCCGCTTGAGGTCCTGGTCGACCTTCTGGCGCACCTGGTTCATGATGTTCTCGCGCTCGCCCGAGACCACCTCGTTCAGCGTGCGCACGCCGAACTCCTCGCGCAGCGTGCCCGACACGGTCTGGCGGATGCGCGTCGCGGCGCGGAACTCGTCGCCCTGCACGCTGATGAAGTACTGGCGCACGTCGGTGATGCGCCACTTCACGAACGAGTCGACCAGCACCGGCCGGTTGCCCTGCGTCAGGAAGCGCAGCGGCTCGGCGTCGTCGTAGGCGAGGATCCGCATGTCGAAGTGGCGCACGTTCTGCAGCATCGGCCACTTGAAGCGCAGCCCGGGCTCTGTGATCACCTCCTTCACCTCGCCGAGCTGGAACACGATCGCGTTCTGGCGCTGGTCGACGGTGAACAGGGTGCCCGAGACGATCAGCGCGAGCGCCACCAGGACGACGACGACGGGTCCGAGGGCTCGCATCAGCGCTCTCCCCGCTCGCGGTTGCGCAGCGTATCGCGCGAGCGCGGGCCCAGCCCGGGCGTCGGCTCGCCCGGCTGCTGCGAGGCCTGCGACTCGGAAAGCGGCGCCGACCCCGCCTGCTGCATGATCTGGTCGAGCGGCAGGTAGAGCAGGTTCCCGGAGCCGCGGTAGTCCATCATGATCTTGCTGGTCGAGGACAGCACCTGCTGCATGGTCTCGATATAGATGCGCTCGCGCGTCACCGCGGGCGCTTTCGCGTACTCCGAGAGCACCTGGCGGAAGCGCGAGGCATCGCCCTCGGCATTGGCGATCACGCGCTGGCGGTAGCCCTGCGCTTCCTCGCTCAGGCGCGAGGCGGCGCCGCGCGCGCGCGGGATCACGTCGTTGGCGTAGGCCTCGCCCTCGTTCTTCTGCCGCTCGCGGTCCTGTCCGGCCTTCACCGCGTCGTCGAACGCCGCCTGCACCTGCTCGGGCGGCTGCGCGTTCTGGATGGTGACCGCGCTGATCGAGATGCCGGTGCCGTAGCGCTCGTGGATCTGCTGCATCAGGGCGAGCGCGCGGTTGGCGACGTCGACCTGGGCCTCGTACAGGATCGAGTCCATGCGCGCCTTGCCGATCACCTCGCGCATCGCGGTCTCGGCGATCATCATCGCCGACTCGTCTGGCCGGCGCACGTTGAACACATAGTCGCGCGCGTTGGTCACGACGTACTGCACGGCGAACTGCAGGTCGACGATGTTCTCGTCGTCGGTGAGCATCAGCGACTCGCGCAGCACCTTGGTGCGCACGTTGTTGCGGTAGCCGACCTCGATGGTGCGCACCTGCTGCAGGTTGGCGATCTCGTGCGACTGGATCGGCCAGGGCATGCGCCAGCGCAGGCCCGGGTTGGTTTCCTCGGAGAAGCGCCCGAAGGTGAGCACGATGCCGCGCTGGCCTTCGACCACGATGTAGAAGCCGCTCGCGAGCCACACCGCGATCACCAGCAGGATGAGCACGCCGGCGCCGCCGCCCAGGGCGCGGCCCGACGGCGGTCCGGGCGGCGGCCGATCGCCGCCGCCGCGCCGCCCGCCGAACAGCTCGTTCAGCTTGCGGTTGAAGTTGCGCCACAGCTCGTCCAGGTCCGGCGGGCCCTGGTTGCCGCCGCCGGGGCCTTGCGGGCCGCGGGAGCCGCGCCCCCAGTTCGGGTCGTTCAATGCCATGAAGTGCTTATTGAGGTTGGGGTGCGTGGGTTCGGGGTGCGACGGCGCCGCGCTGCGCCGCGCGCAACTGCGCAAGCTCGGCGATCGCGCCGCGTAGCGCTTCCAAGCCTGCACCGGTACGCGCGCTCACGAAAACGCGTGAAATCCTACCATACTGGTCGCGCTCCACGCCCGGATCGAGCCGCACGGCGTCGATCTTGTTCCACACCACGAGCTGCGGCGAGCCCGCCGCGCCGATCTCGGCGAGCACCTTGTTGACCTCCGCGGCCTGCTCGTCGCGCGCCGGCGAGGCGGCGTCCACCACGTGCAGCAGCAGGTCGGCGCGCACCGTCTCCTCCAGCGTGGCGCGGAACGCGGCCACCAGGCCGTGGGGCAGGTGGCGGATGAACCCGACCGTGTCGGAGAGCGCCACCGGCCCGGCATCGGCGATCCACACGCGCCGCGTCGTGGTGTCGAGGGTCGCGAACAGCTGGTCCGCCTCGTAGGCCTTGGCGCGCGCGAGCGCGTTGAACAGCGTCGACTTTCCGGCGTTGGTGTAGCCGACGATGGAAACCGAGAGCACGTCGCCGCGCGCGCGCTGCCGGCGCTGTACCGTACGCTGTTTCTGCAGTTGAGAAAGCCGCGACTTCAGGGTCTTTACTCTTGCGGCGATGTAGCGCCGGTCGAGCTCGATCTGCTTCTCGCCGGGGCCCCCGGTCTTGCCCAGGCCGCCGCGCTGGCGCTCGAGGTGCGACCAGCCCCGCACCAGGCGCGTCGCGAGGTGCTCGAGCTGCGCCAGCTCGACCTGAAGCTTGCCCTCGGCGGTCTGCGCGCGCTGCGAGAAGATCTCGAGAATCACCTCGGTGCGGTCCATCACGCGCCGGCCGAGCGCCTTCTCCAGGTTGCGTTCCTGCGCCGCCGAGAGATCGTGATTGAACACCACGAAAGCGGCGTTGAGCTCGTCGGCCGCGCGGCCGATCTCCTGCGCCTTGCCGCGCCCGGCGTAGAGCTTCGGGTCGGGGCGCGCGCGCCGGCCGCGAACCACGCGGTGGCGGCGCACGCCCGCGCTTTCCACCAGGCGCACGATCTCGGCCACGCCCTCGTCGTAGCTCGCGTCGCCGAAGTCCAGACAGACGATGATCGCCGCCTGCCGATCGGCGGCGGCTGCGGGGCGCTCGATCAGGGGCTTACTCGGGTTCCTTGTCGGGACCGAGGCTGATCGGACGCGACGGCACGACGGTCGAAATGGCGTGCTTGTAGACCATCTGCGTGACGGAATTGCGCAGCAGCACGACGTACTGGTCGAACGACTCGATCTGGCCCTGCAGCTTGATGCCGTTGACGAGGTAGATCGACACCGGGACGTGCTCCTTGCGCAGCGTGTTCAGGAACGGGTCTTGTAGCAACTGCCCCTTCGCGCTCATGTTCTTCTCTCTGGTGGGTTTTGTCACCATACTCTAATTGATTTTCCTGGGCTTTTCTACCTTCAGGGGCGGCCTCACGTCGCCGCATTGCGCCCGGTGGCGCAGCGCGTGATCCATCAGCACGCAGGCGAGCATGGCTTCGGCGATCGGCGTCGCCCGGATGCCGACGCAGGGATCGTGCCGGCCGGTGGTCTCGATCGTCACCGCCTCGCCCCGGGTATTCAGGGTGCGGCGGGGAAGCCGGATGCTGGAGGTCGGCTTGAGCGCGATCGACACCGTGATGTCCTGACCGGTCGAGATGCCGCCGAGCACGCCGCCGTTGTGGTTGGAGGCAAAGCCCTGCGGCGTCATCTCGTCGCCGTGCTCGCTGCCTTTCTGCGCGATCGACGCGAAACCGGCGCCGATCTCGACGCCCTTCACGGCATTGATCGACATCATGGCCGCCGCGATGTCGGCGTCGAGCCGGCCGTACACCGGCTCGCCCCAGCCCACCGGGACGCCCTCGGCCACCACGTTGACCCGCGCCCCGCACGAGTCCCCGCTCTCGCGCAGCTCGTCCATGAACTTTTCCAGGCGCGCGACGATTCCGGCGTTGGGGGCAAAGAAAGGGTTTCGCCCTGCCTCGTCCCAACTTTGAAATTCGATCTTCTGCGAGCCGAGTTGCGCCAGGCAGCCCCGGATCTCGACGCCGTATCGCTGCCTGAGCCACTTCTTGGCGATCGCGCCGGCGGCGACGCGCACCACGGTCTCGCGCGCCGACGCCCGGCCGCCGCCGCGCGGATCGCGCGCGCCGTATTTCTGGAAGTAGGTGTAGTCCGCGTGCCCGGGCCGGAACCCGTCGGCGATCGCGGCGTAGTCCTTGGAGCGCGCATCCTCGTTGCGCACCAGGAAGCCGATCGCGGTGCCGGTGGTGCGTCCTTCGTAGACGCCCGACAGGATCTCGACCGCGTCGGACTCGCGCCGCTGCGTCACGTGGCGCGAGCTCCCGGGTTTTCTGCGGTTCAATTCGCTTTGAATATCGTCCGCCGAAAGCTCGAGACCGGGCGGACAGCCGTCGACCACGCCGCCGTAGGCGGGGCCGTGCGACTCGCCGAACGACGTCACGCAATAGAGCAGGCCGAAGCTGTTGCCCGACATGCGTCGATCATCTCATGAAAAACCTGCGCGTCTCGAAGACGCGCGCCGGCAGCGCGCGGCCGTTCGAGCGCAGGCTGCGCTTGAGCACGAAGTCGAACAGCAGCGGATTGTGCCGGCGGATCTCGGTAAGGACGGGTGCTGCTTTTTCGGCCACGAGCTTCAGGGAAACCAGGTACTGAACCGAGAAGATGGGCATCACGCCGGGCAGCGGGTAGTCCGAGCCGTTCAGCAGCCGCGCATGCCAGCCCTGCTCCTCGATCACGCGCGCGAGCGCCGCGCCGGCGCGGTTCACCTGCGTCATCGCCGAGATGTCGCCGTAAAGCCTGTCGTAGCTCTCGAACATCCTGGCAAACAGCGAAAAGCTGTCGACGTACGGCCCGTTCGCGCCGCGGTCGATGTCGCGGTCTTCGCCGATGGAAGCGCAGTGCGCGATCACCACACGCACGCCCGCATCGAGCGCGCGCCGCAGGCGCAGCGGATTGCCGAAGTCGTGCGCGCCGCGGCCGGTCACCGCGAGCTCCAGGCCGGCGTGCGTGATCAGCGGCAGGTCGTGTTTTGACAGCCAATCGTAGAAGCGGTCGCAGCGCGGCGAGGCGGGATCGATCCCCATCGCGGAGGGCAGCCACTTGACGGCGCGCGCGCCCCCCGCCTTCGCGCGTTGCAGCGCCTCGATCGCGTCGCCGCGCCAGGGATGGATCGACGCGGCCCATTCGAAATATTGCGGATGCGCCCGGGCGATGTCGCGCGCGTACGCGTCGGGGACGTGGAACGCGGTGTGCTCCGGGTCGGCCCGGCCCTGCTCGTCGTGGGCGCGGTCGAAAGCGAACAGCACGAGCTTGGTTCGCGGCATGCCCTCCAGCAGGTTGCGCATGCGCTCGACGTAGGCGCGGTCGACGCTGCCCGGCGCGTCGTGCGCGCAGCCCGCGTTGAGGAAGAACAGGCGCCGCGCGTACTCGCCCGGGTTCAGCACGCTCTGCATGCGCGGGTTGACGAAGATGCCGCTTCCCGAGTCGCCGGTGCCGACCAGGTGGGCATGGGCGTCCCAGAGCTGCGCCGCGTCGATCCCTTCCCAGGCGCGCCGCACCAGCTCGTGGCGCGCCAGGCGCCGCGGCAGCTCGGCGAGGCACGGATTCCAGAATCCCTGCTCGGGCCAGAAGCGCCACGCGGCCGCGGCCGAGGCGGCCGCGAGCCCGAGGCCGCCGAGGAGGAGCTTTCTACGCAGGCCAGTTCTTGATGTAGCCCTTGAGCATCTTGTTCTCGAAGTCCTGCTCCTCGAGCACCGCCTTCGCGACGTCGCGGAACGAGATCACGCCGAAAAGCCTCCCCTCCTGCATCACCGGCAGGTAGCGCGCGCCGCTCTCGAGCATCGTGCGCCGCAGGTCGTTCACCTCCATGTCGGGCGCGGCGCAGACCGGGTCGCGCTGCATGATCTCGGACACGCGCAGCTCGCCGAGCGAGCCGTGGTGCGAGGCGAGCGCGCGCAGCAGCTCGTGGAAGGTCAGCAGGCCGAGCATGCGGCCGTGCTCCATCACCACCAGCGAGCCGAGATTCTCCTTCGCCATGGTGGCGACCGCATCCGCCGCGCGCCCCGAGGGCTCGACGCTCACGAGCCGGCTGCCCTTGACGCGCAGTACCTCTTTCACCTGCATGGCTGGACCTCCTCCTTCGTCAGAGCCCGCGGCGCTCGGTCGCGCCTAGCAGGGCGCGGTGGCGCTCCTCGCAGCGCGGATGCTGCAGGACGAAATTGCGCAGCACCAGCTTCAGCGCCAGCACGCGCTCGCGCTCGCCGCGCCCCTCGGCGTCGCGAATGTCGTCGCGGATCATGGACTTGATGGTCATCTCGCCGTCTGGCCGGCGCACCAGGTAGCTGCCCATCTCGACGGCGGTGATTTCCGGGATGTGCTCGTGCTCGGCGATCGCGAGCACCTCCTCCTCGGTGAGATCGCACAGGGCGATACAATCCTCGAGCGCGAGCATGGCTTCAGAATACTCCAAAAAATCCGCCCTGGTGACCGGCGGTGCGCGGGGTATCGGCCGCGCGATCGCCCTCGCCCTCGCCGGCCGGGGCTACCGGGTGGCGATCGCCGACCTCGACGCCGCCGCGGCGCGCAAGCTGCCACTGCAATTCTTGCGCTGCGACGTCGCCTCCGAGCCTTCGGTGCACGCCTGCGTGCGGGCGGCAGTAAAGCGCTTCGGCCGGCTCGATGCGCTGGTCAACAACGCCGGCATCGCCTCGCCGCACGCCGCGCCAGTGGACAAGCTGCCGCTCGCCGAGTGGAACCGGCTCATCGGCGTCAACCTCACCGGCGCGTTCCTCATGGCGAAGCACGCCGCGCCGCACCTGCGGGCCGCACACGGCGCGATCGTCAACATCGCCTCGACGCGCGCGCTGCAGTCGGAGCCCGACACCGAGGCCTACGCCGCCTCGAAGGGCGGCCTGGTGGCGCTCAGCCACGCGCTCGCGATGAGCCTCGGCCCGCGCGTGCGCGTGAACTGCGTGAGCCCGGGCTGGATCGCGCATGCGAAAGTGAGGAAGAAGGACCACGCCCAGCACCCCGTCGGGCGCGTCGGCCGGGACGAGGACGTCGCCGGGCTCGTCGCCTACCTGCTGTCGGACGCCGCCGGCTTCGTCACCGGCCAGAACTTCGTCATCGACGGCGGCATGACCCGCAAGATGATCTACGTCGACTGAAAAATCGGGGTCAGAGCCCGATTTCCGGATGGAAATCAGGAACCATTTTTTTCACCCGTCCTGATTCTTATTCTTTGAAAGGCAACCCCCCGCTCGCGAAAATCCGCTTGCTCCCCTTGTCAGGGGGGGCGGCAGGAAATCGGGCTCTGACCCCGATTTACCAGATGAGGAGGGTCGCGAGGCCGAGGAGCATGCCCATGCTCGCCACGTCGGTGGTGGTGGTGAGGAAGATGCTCGAGGCGGTGGCCGGGTCGAAGCCCAGGCGCTTCAGCGTGAGCGGCACCAGGGCGCCCGAGACGCCGCTCGCGACGCACGAGCCGATCATCGCGAGGAACACCACGATCGAGAGCAGGATCGGGTGCTCGTTGGCCTGCGCGGTCGCGATCCAGTACATGCCGAGCGCCGCCGCGAGCCCGACGCCGCAGCCGTTCAGGCAGCCGAGCCACGCCTCCTTCCTGACGAGCGGACGCTCGGCGCCGTTCTTGAGCTCGCCGAGCGTCATGCCACGCAGCGTCACCGCGAGCGCCTGACAGCCGGTGTTGCCCGACTGGCCGGCGAGCACCGGCAGGAACAGCGCCAGGATCACCAGCCGGTCGATGGTGTCCTGGAAGATGGCGACCACGCCGGCGGCGAGGAAGGCGGTGACCAGGTTGAGCTGCAGCCAGGGGTGGCGCATCCGCACGCTCTGCTGCCACGGCGTGCCCAGGCGCTCCTCCTGGTTCACGCCGACCATGCTGCCCGCCTGAAGGGTGATCTCGATCGCCTGCGCCTGGAACATGCTCTCGCCGCGCACCAGGCCGATCAGCCGGTGCTCGGCGTCGACCACCGGGTACACCGGGTAGTGCCGGTCGAGCACCTGCTTCATCGCCTCCTCGAGCGGCGTGACCGCGGGCAGCGCAAACACCTGCTTGATCATGATCTCCTCGAGCCGGCGCTCGTGCGCGTTGAACAGCAGATCGCGCATCGTGACCACGCCCTGCAGGCGCTCCTCGGCGTCGAGCGCGTAGATGTAGGTGATGAACGCGGTCTTCACCAGCGCGCGCAGCTTCTCGATCGTCTCGCCGACCGTCTGCTCGAGCGGGAACGCGCCGACCACCGGCTCCATCATGCGCCCGACCGCCTTCGCCTCGTAGAAGGCGTTGCGCTGCCACTGGCGCGAGAGCTCCGCCGGCGCCGCGGCGAGCGCGCGCTCGCGCGCCTCGTCGGGCAGCGCGCCGAGCACGTCCTGGGCAAACCCCGGGGAGAGCCGCATCAGCGCGGCGGCTATTTCCGGGCCGCCGAAATGCGCGAGCTTCGAGGCCGCGCCGCTCGCCGAGCGGGTCTTGATCTCGTCCGCCAGGTCGGCGGCCATGTCCTGGATCGTCGGGCGGTCGAGCGCTTTCATGGAAACTCCCCCTTCAGAGGCCGACGGACTCGGCCACCAGCTTTCTCAGCTCCTTCAGCAGGCTCTTCCGGGAGTCGCCGTAGGACGGATCGGCGATCACGTTCGTGATCTCGTAGGGATCGCGCTCGAGGTCGTAGAGCTCGTCGACGCCTTCCTTGTGCACCCAGTGGATCAGCTTCGCGCGCTCGGTGCGCACCGCCTTGTAGCTCATGCCGACGATCCACGGCCAGGCCGACTCGTTGAAGTACTCGACGAGGAACGATGCTCGCCACGTCTTCGCGCTTCCCCTCATGAGCGGCACCAGCGAGCGTCCCTGGACGTGCGCGCCGGGCTTGCCGCCGGCGAGCTGGATCAGGGTCGGCGCGATGTCGAGCGCGAGCACCATGCGCTCGATCTTCGTGCCGGGCGCGAGCAGCTTCGGGTAGCGCACGAAGAACGCGGTGCGGATGCCCTCCTCGTAGGCGAAGCGCCGCTCCGCGCCCAGGCCGTGCTCGCCGAAGAAAAAGCCGTTGTCGCCGAGGAACAGGATCAGGGTCTTTTCGAGCTTTCCCGCCTTCTCGAGCTGCTCGAGAATCATCCCGACGCCCTCGTCGACCGAGGCCATCATCGCGGCGCGCTCGCGCACCTCCTCCTGCGAGCCGACGTGGATCGCGTCCAGGAAGTCGCGCATGCCGGGCTGCTCGCGCAGCTCGAAGACCTCCCGCCAGGCGGGCTTCTGCTCCAGCACCTGGGCGAGCGGCCTGACGTTGGGCCGCGGCGGGTATTCGCAGCCGCGGTACAGGTCCTTGTGCCGCTCGGGCAGCACGTAGCCCTGCATCGTGCCGACGTCGATCGTGCCGTCCTGCTTCTGCTGCACGTCCGGGTGCACCGCCTTGTGCGCGAAGAACAGCGCGAACGGGTGGCGGCGCTTGCGGCCGACGAACTCGGCGGCGCGCTCGTTCAGGAGGTCGGTGACGTAGCCGCGCAATTGTTTTTCACTGCCTTGCTCCCAGAAAACCGGATCGGTAATCGCGCCTTGCCCGCGGAAGCTCATCCAGGTGTCGTAGCCCGGGCGCGGCGAGGCGTCGTTGCCCATGTGCCACTTGCCGATGTGCGCGGTCTCGTAGCCCAGCTTCTTCAGCTCGAGGTGGTAGTTCGCGAGGCGGTGGCTCATCGCGTCGCGCCCGACGTTGTCGATGATGCCGTGGCGCGAGGCGTACTGCCCGGTGAGGATCGAGGCGCGGTTGGGCGAGCACAGCGGCGTGGTGTGGAAGGCGTTGGTGAACATCGCCCCCTCGTGCGCGAGCCGGTCGATATGCGGCGTCTTCATGTAGGGATGGCCCGAGGCGCCGGTCTCGTCGAAGCGCAGGTCGTCGATCAGGATGACAATCAGATTTGGTTTCATGGAGCCGAATCGCTTCTTCTTGGAGGTTATCTGGAGTACTTCTCGATCATGGCGCGGGCATCGGAATGGAGCGCCGCGGCGTCGAAGCCGCCCTGGCGCGAAAGCTCGTCGAGGAAGCGCTCGATCTCGGGCTGCACCGCGGCGCGGATGCGCTCGAGCTCGGGGCCCTCGAGGCTCGAGACGCGGTTGTCGTGCCGCTTCGCCGCCTCGAGGCCGGCGCGCTCGGCCTCGCTCCAGGACTTGCCGGCGTACCAGGCGAGGTTGCGCCCGGCGTGCGCATCGAGCAGCTCGCGCAGATCGGGCGCGAGCCCAGCGTAGGCGTCGCGGTTCATCAGGAAGGCGAGCACCGACGTGCCGATGCGCGCTCGCACGCCGCCGAGCGTGACGTGGTGGCGCAGATCCTCGTGCACCCGGTAGGTGGCGGCGAGCTCGTAGGGCAGCAGGCAGCCGTCGAGCAGGCCCTTCGCGAGCATCCCGGGCAGGTCGCCGAGGGGCGAGCCGACCGCGATCGCGCCGACGCCGCGCAGGAAGGTGCCGGCGGCGCGGTTCGCGGCGCGGATCTTGAGGCCCTTGAAGTCCTCGAGCTTCGCGATCGGCCGGTTGACGTGCACCACGGCGCCCGCCTGCGCCCACAGCAGGATCGGCCGGAAGTCGCGGTACTCCTCGCGCAGGTGCTTGTCGTAGTAGTCCTGGAGCGCGAGCGTGCCGGCCATCGCGCCGGCCTCGAGAAACGGGATCTCGAACACCTCGGTCCTGGGATAGCGCCCGCCGGCGGCGCCGGGCAGCACCAGGGCGGCGTCGATCAGGCCTTCGCTGAGCTGGTCGGCGAGCGTCATCGGCGTTCCGCCGAGCTGCATCGAGGGAAAGATCTCGAAGCGCAGGCGACCGCCGGATTCCTTCTCCAGCCTGTGGGCCCACGGCGCCACCAGCAGCGCGTGCGGCGCGGCCTCCGCGGGAAGGAAATGGTGCACACGCAGCGTCGCGTTCTGCGCCGCAGCGGGGAACGCCAGCGCGGCCGCGGCAAGCGCCAGGATCCTCTTCACTGCGCCATCCTCCGAAGTGACTATGCGCACCAAGTTTACGACAACTCATGGCAAAATGCGGCCATGACGCCCCGCGCCATCACCATCCGGCTCGCCGAGCCGCGCGACGCGCAAGCGATCGCGATGATGTCGCGCGACTTCATCGAGGCGGGCCTTGGATGGAAGTACGACGCGACGCGCGTGCAGCGCGCGATCCGCGACCGCGAGACGCTCGCCGCGGTGGCCTGCGAGAGCGGCAAGGCCGCCACCTCGCGCGGCGCGATCACCGGCTTCGCGATCATGGAGCTCGGCGACGAGCGCGCGCACCTGGTGCTGCTCGCGGTGCGGCCCCCGCACCGGCGCCTGGGCATCGGCCAGCGGCTTCTCGAATGGCTGCTCGAGTCGGCGCGCGTCGCCGGCATGGCGAGCATCCACCTCGAGCTGCGCGCGAACAACGACGCCGCGCGCCGCTTCTACCGCGCGATGGGCTTCTACGAGACGGTGCTGGTGCCGGGTTACTACCGCGCCGGCGAGGGCCGCAAGGAAGGCGCGCTGCGCATGCTGCGCGTGCTGCGCGCGCCCGGGCCGGTGCCGTACACCTGGCGCCCGCCGCGCACCGAGGACACCTAGGGCACGATCGCCACGCCGAGGCGCAGCTGCGACTTGCGGCGGAAGTTGTAGTCGATGATGTCCTCGCCGTAGCCGGCGAAGAACTGCGCGTGCAGGTAGCCGCTCACCGGCCCGATCTTCAGGTCGCGCGTGCGGCGCGCGAGGTCCAGCAGCAGGCTTCCCTTGCCCGAGGTGCCGTAGCGCAGCACCGCGGTGCCGATCCACACCCCGCCCGAGTCGACGCGCAGCCGCCAGTCGACGTAGCCGCGGTAGTGCGCGATGTCGGGGTTTTCTTCCTTTTCCGTGTAGGCGTAGAACTTCGGCGTGAATTCCAGCCTGCGCTCTCCGATCTTCCAGTGCCATTCCGGGCGCGTGAACACGGTGTTGATCGAGCGCGAGCGCGGGCTTTCGCGGCCGTTCGATTCGTGCTCGAAGCCCAGGCGCCAGGCGTCCACCCAGGTCGCCGCGTCGCTGCGCTGCCAGCGCCAGAAGAGCGACGGGCGGTAGTTCGTGTCGCGGAACGCCTTCGACTCGGAAGACAGATCCCAGAGCGAGTTCTGGGTGTAGCCGAAGTAGAAGCCGGCGAGCCACGGCTGGTCGCGGCCGAACCCGGTCGAATAGTCGAACAGGCGGTACTTGAACGACAGCTGGAAGCGCGCCGAGTAGCCGCCGCGCGCGCCGAACACGATGTACATCGGGTCGTTCTCCGAGACCGGCGGCTCCTGGTCGGTGCCGCCGAAGGGTCCGGTGAGCGCCTGCATCGCGTCGTGCCGCACGATCCGCAGCACCAGGACGTTGGAGGACCGCTCGGCGAGCGAGAGCGAGACCGGCCCATAGGCGGCCGGCGGCATGCTCGCCGCATAGGGGCGCCGGCCCTCGGATTCCGGACCGGTCGCCTCCAGCTCTACCAGGAACTCGGCGGTGTCGGCGCGGATGCGCGCCGCGAGCGTATCGGGAAGCGCCTCGGCGCCGCGCGGGGCCACGACCAGCAGCTCGAAGCGCTCGCCGGACTCGACCGCCGGCTGGTTCGACGCGAGGATCCACTGCGGCTCGGCGGCAGCCGCCTCGAGCGCCGCGAGCGCGGCGGCGAGCGCGAGCAGCAAGCGCTTCACGGCGCGCTCCAGTCCGGCGCGAGCGCGAAGCGCTCGGCGAGGAACTCGACGAACAGGCGCACCTTCGCCGACAGGTGCTTGCGGCTCGGGTACACCGCGTAGATCGGCAGCGGCGGCGGCACGAAGCCCTCGAGGAGCCGCACCAGGCGCCCGGCGCGCACCTCCGGCCCGACGATGAACGCCGGCTCGAATGCGATGCCGCCGCCGCGCGCCGCGGCCTCCGCGAGCAGATCGCCGTTGTTCGAGTGCAGCCGCCCGGCGACGCGCACCGCGCGCTCGGCGCCCGCGGCATCGCGGAAGCGCCACACGTTGCGTGGCGCGAGGTACTCGTAGGTGAAGCAGTCGTGGCGCGCAAGGTCTTCGGGCACCTGGGGCGTGCCGTGTGCCTCCAGGTACGAGGGCGCAGCGCAGAGCACGAGGCGCGTCTCGCCGAGCCTTCTCGCCACCAGGTTCTCCGACCCGGGGCTGCCGATGCGGATCGCGAGGTCGAAGCCCTCTTCCACCAGGTCCACGATGCGCTCCGAGATCGAGACGTCGAACGCCACCTCGCGGTGCCGCGCCGTGAAATCGGCGATCGCCGGCGCCACCTGGCGCACGCCGAAGTTGACCGAGGTGGTGAGGCGGATCGTGCCGCGCGGCACCACCGCCGCGCGCGCCGCCTCCTGCTCGGCTTCGGCGAGGTCGGCGAGAAGCTGCACCGCGCGCTCGTAGAACGCGCTCCCCGGCTCGGTCAGCGTGACGCGGCGCGTCGTGCGGTTGAGGAGCCGCGTCTGCAGATGCGCCTCGAGCTCCGCGACATGCCTCGAGGCTGCCGATGTAGACAGCCCCAGGCGCTCGGCCGCCTTGGCGAAGCTTCCCGATTCAACGACTTGAGCGAACACCTGGATCGCCGAGAACCGGTCCACGTCCGGATATTAGCCCAAGAATCGGGACAATAAATCTCACCACTGCACCTTTATCCCGATTGAATGGACTTTCATACTCGCTCCACCTCACTTAAGCCAAGGGGTAACCCATGATCGACAACCGTACCGTACCGCACCGTACGCCGCGCTGGTACTGCGCGTTTCGCTCGGCGTGATGTTCATCACCGCGCAGTTCTTCCAGTCCGTCGGCCTGCCAGCGAGAACGGCGGCTGAGAATACCCGTTTGCACTTACTGACCTGATCTCCCGCAGAAACGCCCAACCCCAAGGAGCCTACGCATGAAACTCTATTACGCCCCCGGAGCCTGCTCGCTTTCCCCCCACATCGTGGCGCGCGAGCTCGGGTTGCCGGTCGAGCTGAAGAAGGTCGACACCAAGGCGAAGACCGTCGAAGGCGGCGGCGACTACCGCAAGGTGAACGCCAAGGGCTACGTGCCCGCGCTCGAGCTCGACGACGGCCGCATCCTCACCGAGGGCCCGGCGATCGTGCAGTTCCTCGCCGACCAGAAGCCCGAGGCCGGGCTCGCGCCGAAAGCCGGCAGCTTCGAGCGCTACCGGCTGCAGGAATGGCTCAACTTCCTCACTTCCGAGATCCACAAGGCCTTCTCGCCGCTCTTCAAGCCGAACACGCCCGAGGAGTACAAGAAAATCACCAGGGAAAATCTCGCCGCGCGCTTCGACTGGCTGGACAGGGAGCTGGCCGGCAGGGACTACCTGATGGGCAGCGCCTTCAGTGTCGCCGACGCCTACCTCTTCGTGCTCCTCAACTGGACCGGCTTCCAGCAGATCGACCTCGCGCGCTGGCCCAGCCTCACCGCGTTCCAGGCGCGCGTCGGCGCGCGCCCGAAAGTGCAGGAAGCCTTGCAAGCCGAAGGCCTCCTCAAGAAGGCGGCTTAACATGGCAGGCATGCTGCCAAGCGTCTTCCTCTCCCACGGCTCGCCGATGCACGCGCTGCACCCCGGCGCGGCCGGCGAGGCCTGGAAGGCGCTCGCGCAGCGCCTGCCGCGCCCGCGCGCCATCCTCATCGCCTCGGCGCACTGGGAAACCAACCTCCCGATGCTCACCGGCGCGGAGAAGCCCGAGACCATCCACGACTTTTACAACTTCCCCGAGCCCCTGTACCGCCTGCGCTACCCCGCCCCCGGCGCCCCCGAGCTCGCGCAGCGCGCACAAGCCCTGCTCAGAGAGTCCGGCTTCACCGCCGCCATCGACGGCTGTCGCGGCCTGGACCACGGCGCCTGGTCCCCGCTCCTCTACATGTACCCGGACGCCGACATCCCGGTCGTCCAGATCTCGCTGCAGCCCGCCCTCGGCCCGCGCCACCACCTCCAGCTCGGCCGCGCCCTACGCAAACTCTCCGCCGAAGACGTCCTCATCATCGGCTCCGGCCACATGACCCACAACCTCCGCGACTGGGCCCGCGGCCAGGGCGAGCCCGCCCCCTACGCCCGCGAATTCCAGACCTGGGTCTTCGACCGATTGAACGAGCACGACCTCGACACCCTCGCCGACTACCGCTCGCGCTCCCCCCACGGCGCCCGCGCCCACCCCACCGACGAGCACTTCCTCCCCCTGTTCCTCGCCCTCGGCGCCGCCTCGGAGCGACCTCGCCCCGAGCGCGTCTACGACGCCATCGATTCCGGCGT
>DATKAX010000008.1:0-4905 GCA_035514595.1 Burkholderiales bacterium | reverse complement strand
ACCAGCTGCGAAGCTTCGCCGCGGAGGTGACGCGGGTGGCTCGCGAGGTGGGCACCGAGGGCAAGCTCGGCGGCCAGGCGGTGGTGCAGGGCGTGTCGGGCACCTGGAAGGACCTGACCGACTCGGTGAACTCCATGGCCGGCAACCTGACGGGCCAGGTGCGCAACATCGCACAGGTGACCACCGCGGTGGCCAACGGCGACCTCTCCACCAAGATCACGGTGGATGTGAAGGGCGAGGTGCTCGAGTTGAAGAACACCATCAACACGATGGTGGACCAGCTCCGGTCGTTCGCCTCCGAGGTCACGCGCGTGGCGCGCGAGGTGGGCACCGAGGGCAAGCTCGGCGGGCAGGCGCAGGTGCGCGGCGTCGCCGGGGTGTGGAAGGATTTGACCGACAACGTGAACTCGATGGCGGCGAACCTCACCAACCAGGTGCGCGGCATCGCCAACGTCGTGACCGCGGTGGCGAGCGGCGACCTCGACCGCAAGCTCGCGGTCGAGGCGAAAGGCGAGGTCGCGGCGCTCGCCGAGACCATCAACGGGATGATCGACACGCTGGCGACGTTCGCGGACCAGGTGACGAACGTGGCGCGCGAGGTGGGCACCGAGGGCAAGCTCGGCGGCCAGGCGCGCGTGCCGGGCGCGGCCGGCCTGTGGCGCGATCTCACCGAGAACGTGAACCGCCTCGCGGCGAACCTCACCGCGCAGGTGCGGGCGATCGCCGAGGTGGCGACCGCGGTGACCAAGGGCGACCTGACGCGCTCGATCGCGGTCGAGGCGAGCGGCGAGGTGGCGGCGCTCAAGGACAACATCAACGAGATGATCCGCAACCTCAAGGACACCACGCGCAAGAACACCGAGCAGGACTGGCTGAAGACGCACCTCGCGCGCTTCACGCGCATGCTGCAGGGCCATCGGGACCTGGTCACCGTTTCCCGGCTGATATTGAGCGAGCTGACCCCTCTGGTTAACGCCCAGCAGGCCGCGTTCTACGTCGCCGACCACCGCAGCGGCGACTCCACCCTGGAGCTGCTCGCCGGCTACGCGCAGCGCCATTCCAAGAGCCTGCCGCGCAAGATCGCCTTCGGCGAGGGCCTGGTCGGGCAGTGCGCCTTCGAGAAGAAGCGCATCCTGCTGACGCACGCGCCGAGCGACTACATCCGCATCAGCTCCTCGCTCGGCTCGGGCGCGCCCGCGAACATCGTCATCCTGCCGGTGCTGTTCGAGGGCCAGGTGAAGGCGGTGATCGAGCTCGCCTCGTTCAGCCGGTTCAGCGACATCCACCAGAGCTTCCTCGACCAGCTCACCGAGTCGATCGGCGTGGTGCTGCACACCATCGCCGCCAACATGCAGACCGAGTACCTGCTGCACCAGTCGCAGTCGTTGACGGCAGAGCTGCAGGCCCAGCAGGAGGAGCTGAAGAAGACCAACGACCGCCTCGAGCAGCAGGCGCTCAACCTGCAGAAGTCGGAGGCGCTGCTGAAATCCAAGCAGGACGAGCTGCGCGCCGCCAACGACCAGCTGCAGGAGAAGGCGCGCCAGCTCTCCGAGCAGATGCACCAGGTCGAGTTCAAGAACCGCGAGATCGAGCAGGCGCGCGCCGCGCTGGAGGAAAAGGCCGAGCAGTTGTCCTTGTCTTCCAGATATAAATCGGAATTTCTCGCGAACATGTCGCACGAGCTGAGGACCCCGCTCAACAGCCTCCTGATCCTGGCGCGGCTGCTCGCCGACAACGTGGGCGACAACCTCACGCCCAAGCAGGTCGAGTTCGCGAAGACCATCCACTGCTCGGGCGCGGAGCTGCTCGCGCTCATCAACGACATCCTCGACCTCGCCAAGATCGAGTCGGGCACCGTGACGCTCAACATCACGCAGGAGAGCTTCGCCGAGCTGCGCGATTACGTGGAGCGCACCTTCGGCCAGGTGGCGCTCGACAAGGACCTCGAGTTCGAGGTGGCGCTGTACCCGGGCCTGCCGCCGGTGAGCGAGACCGACGGCAAGCGGCTGCAGCAGATCCTCACCAACCTGCTGTCGAACGCCTTCAAGTTCACCAGCCGCGGCTCGGTGCGGCTCGCGATCGCGCCGGCCGCCTCCGGCTGGAGCCCCGGCCACCCGGTCCTCGACCAGGTGGCGCGCGTGGTCGCCTTCTCGGTGAGCGATACCGGGATCGGCATCCCGTTCAACAAGCAGCGCCTGATCTTCGAGGCGTTCCAGCAGGCCGACGGCACCACCAGCCGGGAGTTCGGCGGCACCGGGCTCGGCCTGTCGATCAGCCGCGAGCTGGCGCGGCTGCTCGGCGGCGAGATCCGCGTCGCCAGCACGCCGGGCGAGGGCAGCACGTTCACGCTCTACCTGCCGCTCGACTACCGGCCGGCGGCGCAGGGCGGGCAGCTCCTGCTGCCGCAGACCGTGGGCGAGGCGTTCGACGCGGGCGAGCGGCCGGCGCCGGTAAGCCAGGACGAGGCCGCCGAGGCGGCGCCGCAGGCGGCGGCAGAGCTCGCCGGGCGCAAAGTGCTGGTGGTCGACGACGACATCCGCAACGTGTTCGCGCTGGCGAGCGCGCTCGAGGCCCACGGGATGCAGGTGATGCACGCCGACAGCGGAAAGGAGGGCATCGAGATGCTCCAGCGCGGCACCCAGGTCGACGCGGTCCTGATGGACGTGATGATGCCGGGGCTCGACGGGCTCGACACGATGCGCATCGTGCGCCAGCTCGACGGCTACCATGACGTGCCGATCATCGCGGTGACCGCCAAGGCGATGCTCGGCGACCGGGAGAAATGCCTCGACGCGGGTGCCAACGACTACATCGCGAAGCCGGTCAACATCCCGGTGCTGCTCGCCGCGCTGTGGCGCCTGCTGCCGGCGCGCGTATGACGAAGGAGGCTCCCGATTAGCGCGCCACAGGACTTCGATGTGCTGCTCGAGACCGTCGCCGGGCTGGCGGCGGCCAACATCGTGCTGATCGAGACCCTGCACGAGCGGGGACTGGTCGACAAGACGCACTTCGCGCACGCCTTCGGCCGCGCGCTCGACGGCCTCGCGCCCGAGCACCGCGGCGGGATGGTGGAGGAGGTGCTCCACAACATGCGCGATCGCTGCATGAACCTGCCCGGGGGCGGGGACCCCGACGTCCGGGCCTGGCTCGCGCGCCTGCTGGAGCGCTAGAGGTGCGGTTCTCGATGCAGGTGCGCCAGGACTACCTGGCCGCCGATCTCGTGGGACGCGAGAGCGCCGAGGACATGCGCCGGTTCGCGGCCGCGGTGCGCGCGCGCTGCCGCCGGCACCAGCTGCACAAGGTCCTGATGTCGATCCGGCTGTCGCGGGCGCTGTTCAAGGCCGAGGACTACGGGATACCCGGATACGCCGGCGTGCTCGCCACGCCGGCCTGCCAGGTGGCGCTGGTGGGCGATACGCTCGAGCTCAACGCCGCGCACGAGTACATCGAGGTGATGGCGCGCCAGGAGAATCTGAACGTGCGCGCGTTCGCCGACGAATCGGCCGCGGCGCGCTGGCTGAGCGGCGGCGCCGAGTCGCCGCAGCGCTACCGGTTCTCGCGTACCGTGGTGCTGGGCGCGCCGCAGGCGGCAGGCGTCTACACCCTGTGGGACGGCGAAGAGCTGGTCTACTACGGCCGCGCCATGGGCGGCGGCGCCACCATCCGCTCGCGGCTGCTCGACCATCATTCGGGCACGCTGCACGCCGCGACGCAGGGCGCGACGCACTACAGCTGGGAAGTGTGCGCCGATCCCGCGGCGCGCGAGGCCGAGCTGCTGCGCGAGTACGAGCGCGCGCACGGCCGCCTGCCGCGCTTCAACGCCGCCTCCGGCTAGATTTTCTTCAGCCAGGAAGGCCGGCGGAATTCGCCGACCAGCGTGCCGGCGGCGGCCTCGCGGCCGTCCGCGTCGAAGATGATTTCCCGGTTGCCGAGCGTGAGCGATTTCCCGGCGATCACGAGGCGCGTATAGCCTTCCACGCACTCGAACTGCAGGATCAGGCCGCTCGCCGGGTCCTCGACGATCTGCTCGCGGATCGGGCACAGGGTTGCATTCGGTTTTACGGGCATGCAGGAAGTACTGCAAGCGGCGTGCCGGGACCGCCGCGCGCTAGCCCTCCAGCTTGAGCACCTGGCGGATCACGTCGGCGAGCAGGTTCTTGGTGTAAGGCTTGGTGATGTAGCCGTCGGCGCCCAGGGCGAGCCCCTTGCCGATGTCGGCCGGATCGGTCTTCGCGGTGAGCAGCACGATCGGCAGCGAGCCGAGCGCCTGGTGGCGGCGCATCTTCGCCAGCACCTCGAAGCCGTCGCCGTCGGGCAGCGTCACGTCGAGCAGCAGCAGGTCGGGCGCGCCCTCGTCGAGCACCGATTGCAGGAACGCGTTGACGGAATTCGCGATCCGCACGCGGTAGCCCGCCATGCTGACGCGCAGGTCGGCGAGCGCGAGCTGGTCGGGGTCGTCCTCGACGATCAGGATCACGGTATCGGCGGGCGCCTTGCCCGGCGCCGGGCGCTCGAGCAGCCGGTCGGCGGCAAGGTAGGCGCCGGTGCGCGCGAGCTCCGCGCCCGCCGCCCGCGTATCCTGGTGCAGGCGGATCTGGTCGAGCGAAAGCGTGCGCTCGGCATCGGAGGTGGGGAAAGGCGAAGGCGCATTCTCCTCGCCTTCGGGAACCGCCTCGATCAGGCCGAGCTCCTCCATCTCTCCCAGCCACTCGTCGAGCATGCGCTTCGGATAGCGCTTGAGCAGCCCGCCGACCACCCCGGCGTGGCCGTGGAAATCGATCATCCACAGGATGCGGCGGTAGTCGGCCGGCACGGCGACGTCCTCGCCCTCCCAGGCTTCGCGCCCCGCTGCGGTCAAACGGTAAATGCGCTCCCTCTGCGCCATTGCCCCGGATTGTAGCGGTG
>DATKAX010000007.1:0-5677 GCA_035514595.1 Burkholderiales bacterium | reverse complement strand
GGTTGCTGCGCCGTGGCGTACACCATGATGCTGTACGGGCACAGCGAGACGTTCGCCGGGTCGGCCTCCATGGTCTTGCGCGAGAGCGCCGCGCTGCAGAAGACGAATGCCTGCGCGTCGGCGTAGAGCTTGCGCGCCGAGCCGACGTCTTTTCCGGTGCGCTCGAGCATGCGGTTGACGAACGACTCGTAGTCGATCACCAGCCCTTTGCCTTCGATGGCGAGCTTCAGGTCCTCCCGTACATCCTCGAATTTGGCGGCTTTCGAATAGGTCACGATCGGATGCGGATCTGCCATGACGGTTCTCCCTCGAGTGGTTATGCGATTGCCTGGTAGTACAGGTTCTGTGGATGCCTGGCCTCGGCGAAAAAGTACCAGCGCTCGGCGAGCAGCCCGATGTATTGAACGAGGAAAGCTGTGCCCAGCAGCGCGGCCGAGCTTCCCGACACGACAACAAGAATCCCCGGCACCGGAAACGTGAGCGCCAGGAACGTCCAGCGAGCGGCGCGCACCACTTCGCGCGGCCGGCCGTGGAAGAACTCGCGCGTGTTGAACGACCCGCCCATGGCGCCCTGCGCGATCTGGACGATCCTCGGATGCTTTACCCCGATCGCGGTGGCGAGCGTCGACTTCGGCCGCAGGCGCGCGTTGCGCGCGAGCGCGGCGAGACGCCCGAGGTAGGCAAGCAGACCGGCGAGGAGCGCCGCGACGACGTAGCCGCGCGCGAGCGGCGGCTGCAGCCACGCGGCGAGCGCCGCCGCCGCGGTAAGGCCCGAGGCGGTGCCGAGCAGGAAATAGTTCGCCACGGTGAGCGGCGTGTGCCACTCCTGCAGGAACCTGAGGCAGGCGTAGATCATCCCGGTGCACACGAAGAGCGCAACGCAGGCGGCCGTGGCGAAGCCGCCCGCGACGAGCGCTCCCTGCAGCCGCCCGGTCCAGTGCGCGAGCCCGTAAAGCGCAACCAGCGCCATGAACAGCGGCAGCACGATCGCCTCGCGCGACAGCCACGAGGTGCGCCACATCGCCGCCGAGCGCCAGGCGCGCTCGGGATGCCCGAGATGGAAGAACGAGGCGGCGAGGCCCGCGCCGGTCAGCCCGAGCGAGCCGGCGATGCACGCCGCGACGAACAAGGGCGCGAGCGAGGCCTGCCCGCGCGCCGCGTCCCAGGCATC
The DNA here is from genome assembly GCA_035514595.1 of Burkholderiales bacterium. Classification (GTDB taxonomy): domain Bacteria; phylum Pseudomonadota; class Gammaproteobacteria; order Burkholderiales; family SG8-39; genus SCGC-AG-212-J23. The sequence goes on along the minus strand of DATKAX010000007.1, from coordinate 4,506 downwards.
GAGCGCATAGAGCGCGAGGAACAGGCCCTGCCCCGCACCGATGAGCGTGGTGAGCAGGATCACCGACCACGCGGGCCGCATCGCCTACCAGCTCGTGACGTCGTCGAGCGCCGGGTCGCCGGTCGCCGGCCTGGGCAGCCTGCCATCGACCTTGAGCGGGTTGTCGTGCCGCACGAGCTCGTCGGGGTGCAGGCGCTTCTCGGTCTTGCGCCGCGGCAGGTAATGGTTCGCCGGCTGCGTGCCCCATTCCGGCATCAGCGCGTAGCCGCCGTTGTCGCGGATCGCGCGCGACACATCGGACGCGGGGTCGTGGATGTCGCCGAACAGGCGCGCGCTGGTGGGGCAGGCCATCACGCAGGCGGGCTTGCGCTCCGCCTCGGGCAGGCTCGCGTCGTCGATGCGGTCCACGCACAGCGTGCACTTCTTCATCACCTTCTGGTGCTCGTCCACCTCGCGCGCGCCGTAGGGGCAGGCCCACGAGCAGTACTTGCAGCCGATGCACTTGTCGTAGTCCACCAGCACGATGCCGTCCTCGGCGCGCTTGTAGCTCGCGCCGGTCGGGCACACCGGCACGCACGGCGGGTCTTCGCAGTGCAGGCAGGACTTGGGGAAGTGTACCGTCTCGGTATTCGGGAACTCGCCCACCTCGAAGGTCTGCACGCGGTTGAAGAAGGTCCCGGTCGGGTCCGCCCCGTAGGGATTGTCGTCCGAGAGAAAGCCCGCCGCGCCGGAGGTGTTCCACTGCTTGCAGCTCGTCACGCAGGCATGGCAGCCGACGCACACGTTGAGGTCGATCACCAAAGCGAGCTGGGTCATCGGCCGATCTCCTTTCCGGCCACGTAAGCGATCCATTTCGGCACCGGTTTTCCTTCTCGAGGAAGGACGGAAAACTGCGGCCAGATTGCCTCCTCTTCCGCCGGATAGATGCGTACGCGCACGTCGTACCAGCCGGCCTGGCCGGTCACAGGATCCGAGTTCGAGATTTTTTCAGGAAGCTCTTCCGTAATCAGGTGATTCAGGAGAAAGCCCTTGCTCCCCTCGTTCGCGTCGGGCGAAAGCGCCCAGGCGCCGGGCTGCTTGCCGATCGCGTTCCAGGTCCACACCGTCCCCGGCTCGACCGCCTCGCTGTGGCGCCCCATGCAGCGCACGCGGCCCCAGGGCGACTCGACCCACAGCCAGGCGCCGTCCTCGATGCCGCCCGCGCGCGCGGTGCGCGGATTGACGAACAGGTAGTTGTGCGCGTGGATCTGCCGCAGCCAGGCGTTCTGCGAGTCCCAGGAGTGGTACATCGCCATCGGCCGCTGCGTGATCGCCGCGAGCGGATAGCGCTCGATGTCGGTTACCTGATGCTCCAAGGGAGAAAAATAAAAAGGCAGCGGATCGAAATACTTCTCGATGCGAGCAGCCAGGCGCTCTGGCGGCCGGCGCCCGGGCCACTTGCCCTGCGCGGCGAGGCGAAAGCGCTGCAGCACCTCGGAGTACAGATGCACCAGGATCGGATCGCCCCAGCGGCGCAGCCGCACGCGCTGCGCCCATTCCATGTAGCCGCGGTTCCAGTTGCGCATGTAGTTGTAGGACGGCGGCAGCTCGTGCTTGAACACGCAGTTGTTCTGCGCGTAGCGCTCCCACTGCTTCGGATTGGGCTCGCCGCGCATCGACTTCTCGCCCTCGGCGCCGCGCCAGCCGGCGAGAAAGCCGATTCCCGATCCCGGCTCGGTCTCGTGGCGCACGATGAAGTCCGGATAGTCTTTGTACTTTCTCGAACCATCCTTCTCGGTAAAGGCGGGAAGACCCAATCGGCCCGCCAGCTCGATCAGCACTTCCTGGAAGGGCTTGCACTCGCCGGCGGGCGGCAGCACCGGCACGCGCACCGCGTCCATCGGCCCGTCGAACTCCGAGATCGGCCGGTCGAGGAACGACATCACGTCGTGGCGCTCGAGGTAGGTGGTGTCGGGCAGCACCAGGTCGGCGAACGCCGTCATCTCCGACTGGAACGCGTCGCACACCACGAGGTACGGAATCTTGTACTCCCCGTCCGGCCCGCGGTCGTTCAGCATGCGCCGCACCTCGACCGTGTTCATGGTCGAGTTCCAGGCCATGTTGGCCATGAAGATCATCAGCGTGTCGATCGGGTACGGATCGCCCCGCCAGGCGTTGGTGATGACGTTGTGCATCAGCCCGTGCACCGACAGCGGGTATTCCCAGGAGAAGGCCTTGTCGATGCGCACCGGCTCGCCCTCGGCGTCGACGAACAGATCCTCCGGCGAGCCCGGCCAGCCCAGAGCGAGCCCGGCGAGCGGCTTGCCCGGCTGCACGCCCTCGGGCCCGGTCGGCGTCTTCGCCGAGGGCGGAATCGCGCGCGGGAACGGCGCCTTGTGGCGAAAGCCGCCCGGGCGGTCGATGGTGCCGAGCAGGCTCATCAGGATCGCGAGCGTGCGCACGGTGTGAAACCCGTTCGAGTGCGCCGCGAGCCCGCGCATGGCATGGAACGCCACCGGGTTTCCGGTGACGCTCGCGTGCTCGTTGCCCCAGCAGTCGGTCCAGGCGATCGGCAGCTCGATCTTCTCGTCGCGCGCGGTGATGCCCATCTCGTGCGCGAGGCGCCGGATGGTCGCCGCCGGAATGCCGGTGATGCCCTCGGCCCATTCGGGCGTGTGCGGGCGCAGGCGCTCGGCGAGCAGCTGGAATGCCGGCTGCACGCGCGTGCCGTCGGCAAGGCGGAAGTCGCCGAACAGGCTCGGGTCGGCCTGCGGCGTGTGGGTGAGCACCGGCCGCCCCGAGTGGCGGTCCCACCACAGCTGGTTCTGCGGGTAGAGCGGATTCCCCGGATCCGCGTCCTCGTCGGTCGCGAGCAGGCCGTGGCGCGGCGAGCCCGGGTCGTTGATCACGAGCTGGCCGCCGTTGGTGTAGCGGGCGACGAACTCGCGGTCGTAGAGCCCCTGCGCGAGGATCTCGTTCGTCACCGCGAGCAGAAACGCGCCGTCGGTGCCCGGGCGGATCGGCACCCATTCGTCCGCGATCGCGGAATAGCCGGTGCGCACCGGGTTCACCGAGACGAAGCGCCCGCCGTCGCGCTTGAATTGCGAGATCGCGATCTTCAGCGGATTGGAATGATGGTCCTCGGCGGTGCCGAGCATGACGAACAGCTTCGCGCGCTCGAGGTCGGGGCCGCCGAACTCCCAGAACGAGCCGCCGATGGTGTAGATCATGCCGGCGGCCATGTTGACCGAGCAGAACCCGCCGTGCGCGGCGTAGTTGGGCGTGCCGAACTGGCGCGCGAACAGGCCCGTCAGCGCCTGCATCTGATCGCGCCCGGTGAACAGCGCGAATTTCTTCGGATCGGTCTGTCTTATCGCGGAAAGCCTTTCTTCGAGAAGCGCGAAGGCTTCCTCCCAGGAGATCGGCTCGAACTCCCCGGCCCCGCGCTCGGCCCCCGGCTTGCGTCTCAAGGGCCGCGTGAGCCGCGCCGGCGACACCTGCTTCATGATCCCGCTCGCGCCCTTGGCGCAGATCACGCCCTTGTTGAGCGGATGCTCCGGATTGCCTCGACGTAGCGCACTTCCCCGTTACGCAGGTGCACGCGGATCCCGGCATAAGGCTCGCGTCAGGCTCACCTGCCGACGGCCTTGGCGACGTATGCAGCGACCGCCTCGATCTCCTGCTCGCTGAGCTTGTCGCGAAACGGGGGCATCACCCCGGAGCCGAAGCGCACCACGTGCAGCACGCGCTCCTTGTCGGGCTTCAGCTCGTCGAGCGAGGGGCCGAGCGTCCCGGCCGCCCCGGCCGCCTCGAGCGTGTGGCAGATCGCGCACGAAGGCTGCGCGAGTTGCATGAACACCTTGCGACCGAGCTCGTCGCCGCGAGCCGCGTGCGGCAGGGCGAGCGCGAGCGCAAGCCCTGCCGCCTGCGCCGCCCTCACGCCACGGTCACTTTCACCGCGTGGTCGCGCCAGCCGTTGTGGGCGTAGGCGCGCTCGTTCTCGACGCGCAGCTCCGGCTGCACCTGGCCGTCGGCCGCGATGGCGCGGCTCGCAAGCTCGTACGACCCGGAGGTGAAGCGCACCGGCACCACGAACTGACGCCAGGCGTGGCGCCCGAGGTTCGGCCCGAAGAACTCGGCGGCGTGCCAGCTCTTGCCGCCGTCGAGCGAGACTTCGACCGCCGTGACCGGGCTGGCGCCGGACCACGCCACGCCGTAGACCTGCGCGACGCCGGCGCGCACGGTCTGCGAGTCGCCCGCCGGGTGGGTGATGAACGACTTCAGGTTCATCTCCCACATCGAGGGCTGCGTCGGCGCGCCCTTCATGCCGACCGGGCGCACGCGATAGCCCGAGGACTGGATGTTCGCCCCGGTCTCGTCGCGCGTGAAGGCAAGCCGCTTCACGTACTTCACGTTGTTCACGCCGTAGTAGCCGGGGATGATGAGGCGCAGCGGCCCGCCGTGCGCCAGCGGGATCGGCTTGCCGTTCAGCTCCCAGGCGAGCAGCGCCTCGTCCATCGCCGTCCA
>DATKAX010000006.1:0-11324 GCA_035514595.1 Burkholderiales bacterium | reverse complement strand
TCGCCAAGGAATGCCGACACCGGCTGGCCGGCGAAATGGTGCTTCGCGATCTTTCCGCCGCGCAGCTCGAACAGGCCCTTGCGCGATCCGACCCAGAGACGCTCGCTCATGCTCAACCTCCCGAAAGCGCCTGCAGCACGTGAATCTCGCTGTCAGGCGAAATGGCGTCGTTCAGCTCGCGCGTGCGGCGGCCGTCGACGAACAGGACGACGTGCTTGCGCAGCGCGCCCTGCTCGTCGAGGACGTAGTCGCGCAGGCGCGGGTTGCCCTCGAAGACCGGCCGCAGCGCCGCGGCCACCGTTGCGCCCTCGACGTCGTGCTCCGGGCACGCGACGAAACGCTGCAGGTGCGAGGTGAAGACGACGCGCGCCATGTCACTCCCGGACGAGCCCGGCCATCGCATGCCACAGCGCTTCGATCTCGTTCCTTCGCACCTGCTTGGTGATGAACACCAGCGCGGGCTCGCCGCGCGCGACCGGCCGCAGGCGGTCGAACACGTGGCGTACGCCCTGCACCAGCACGTGCTCGCCGCTCTCCAGCGGCACCGTCCCTTTCACCCGCAACAGGTCCGCGCCGCGCAGCCCGACCAGCGTGGCGATGAAGCGCTCGAGCAGCGCCCGCGGCACCGGCCGCTCGAAGCGCAGCACGAAGGTTTCGATCCCTCCGGCGTGCGCGGCGGCCGCGGGAAAAGCCTTGTCGTTACCCGTCTGCGTCTCGAGCAGGACGGCCGGATCGACCTCGCCGAAAGCTGCCGGAATGCAGCGTACCGAAGGGTTCAGCTCGTGGATTTCTGTTTGCACGCCGTCAAGGCCGCGCGTGCGATCAGCTTTTGAAAGGACTACAACGTCGGCGGCGGCGATCTGCGCGCGGGCGATCTCGGCGGACGATCGGCGTCCCTCGACATCCGCGGCATCGACCACCGTGACGACCGGCCCGAGCTTGTAGTCGCGCGCGAGCGCCTGGTCGGCGAACAGCGTTTGCGCCACGCTACCCGGGTCGGCGAGGCCGCTGGTCTCGACGAGGACGCGGTCGAAGCCCGCGATGTCGCCGCGCCGCCGGCGCATGGCGGCGCCGATCAGGGTCTCCTCCAGGTCGCCGCGCAGGCGGCAGCACAGGCAGCCGTTGGGCAGCGCCACCGTGCGCTCTTCGGAATGGTCGATGAGGTGGTGGTCGACGCCCACCTCGCCGAACTCGTTCACGATCACGAGCGATTCCTTTTTCGCAGATACCAGCTTGTTCAAAAGCGTCGTTTTCCCGCTCCCCAGGAATCCGGTCACCACCACCACCGGCGTGCGGGCATCCGGGATCAAATGTTCATCTCCAGTACGTACAGGCCGCCGGCGTGGCGGTCGACGGTGAACACGATGCCGCGGTCGTCGACGAACACGTCGTTCAGCTGCACCGTGCCCGCCGGGGCGCCGTCGGGCGCGTCCGGCACGTAGTAGGCGATCTCGCGCGGCACGTAGGGATCGCTGATGTCGTAGGCGCGCACTCCGGCATTGAAGAAGGTGCCGAGCAGGATGCTCTCCGAGCGCCAGGCGCCGGGCAGCGGCGGATTCTCGTGCAGGTTGTGCGCCCCGAAGCGCCCGCCGCGCCGCAGGAACGCGTCCACCGGGGGCGCGGGGAGCGTCGAGACGCTGACCAGGCGCCGCTCGTCGCGTGCATCGAGCAGCCATACGAGCTTCGGCCAGTCCTCGCCGTTGTCGAGGATCGCCTCGTCGCTCACCGCGAGCAGGCCGCGCTCGAACAGCGGCAGCACGGTGTGCGTGAAGCCGTTGTAGGGCGGCGAGTTCGACCAGCGCGAGACCAGCTTCGGGCGGCTGCGCTCCGAGATATCGAGCACCATCATGCCGCCGTCGAGGTAGCCGAGGTAGCAGCGCTCGGGCCGCTCGGGATAGACGTTGGTGTTGTGGGCGCGAAAGCCGGCGTCGAACTTCGGCGCCAGGCGCTCGGGGGGCGGCGCGTCGTCGCCCTCCATGGTGCCCGGCAGGTGCCAGCGTCCGACCGCGGTGGGCTTCGCCGGGTCCGAGACGTCGACGATGCGATAGACCTGGTCGTCCTTGGGATCGCGCGGCTTGAGCTGCGGGTCGGCGCAGGCCATGTGCACCGTGGCGCCGTCGACGAACCAGAGCTGGTGGCAGCCGCGCGAATACGGGCCGGAGGCGTCGAAAAACGAGATCGAGCGCGGGCGCTCCGGCTCGGAGACGTCGAACAGCTCGAAGCCCGCGGGCTTCAGCCCGAACCGGGTTACCTGGTAGGCCACCGCCATCAGGTCGCCCGCCACCTCCAGCGAGTTCGAGCGCATCTGCGCATGCGGCAGGTCGGTCTGCACCACCACCTTGGGCGCGCGCGGGTCGGTGACGTCGACCGCGGTGAAGTTCTTCGGCGCGCTCTCGTGCGCGAGCCACAGCACGCGCCGCCCGCCGCGCAGGAGCTGCATCGACATGCCCTCGCCCATGCCGCCGAAGCCGTTCAGGCCGTGGTGCGCGAGGAGCTTCATGTTGAGGAACATCATGCCGCGGCCTTTTGCTGGGCGAGGTACCAGTCGAGGATCTGCTCGCCGGTCCAGACCAGCACGTCCTTCCTCTCCCGGATGCGCTCGAGCGCCATGCGCAAGTACTTCAACCGGTGCGGCGCTCCCATGATGTACGGATGGAGCACCAGCGCCATGACGCGCGCAGAGCGCTCGGCGTCCTGGTAGATCTGCTCGAACTGGTCCATCGCGCGCTGGAAGTATTCACCCGCGGGATGGTGCTGGATCAGCATCATGGCGACGTCGTTGCACTCCTGGGTGTAGGGCAGGTTGACGATCGGCCGGCTGCGGGTCTTCAGCATGACCGGCTGGTCGTCGAGCACCCAGTCGCATACGTACTCGTAGCCCGCCTCGGCGAGCAGATCGGGGGTCTCCCAGGTCTCGGTGAGCCCCGGCCCGAGCCAGCCGCGCGGGCGCCTGCCCGCGGCCTTGGCGATCGCCTCCGCGGTGCGCGCGATGTCCTCGCGCTCGTTCTCGACCTTCTGCATGTTGCGCTGCGTGTAGCCGTGCCCCATGAACTCCCAGCGGCGCTCGAGCGCGGCACGGGCGATCGGCGAATAGGACTCGATCGCGGTGCCGTTGATCGCGAGCACCGCGCGCACCTCGTGCCGGTCCAGCACCTCGAGCATGCGCCAGAACCCGACCCGGTTGCCGTACTCGTGCCAGGCCCAGTTCGGAATGTCGGGCATGGGCGAGCCGCCGGCCGGAGGGGTGAGCACCGTGCGCGGCATGGTCTGCCGGATGTCCCACTCCTCCACATTGACGATGACCCACAGCACCATGCGCGCCCCGCCCGGAAGCTTGAGCGGCGGCCGCTCGCCGATCGGGGAATAGGCAATGCGCTCGTTCGGCGTCATTTCGCGTCTCTCTCCTCCAGGATCCGGCCCCCATGGTAACGTTTCGGCATGAGACCGATCATGCGTGCAATCGCGGCGCTCGCGCTCGCCTGTTTCGCCGCCGCAGCCCAGGCGCAGTCCTGGCCCACCAAGCAGGCGCGGATCGTCGTGCCCTACCCGCCCGGCGGCGGCATCGACATCCTCGCGCGCCAGCTCGCCGACCATTTCCAGAGCCGCTGGGGCCAGCCGGTGGTGGTGGAGAACAAGCCCGGCGGAAGCACCATCATCGGTGTGGACAACGTCGCCAAGGCGAGCGCCGACGGGCACAGCATCCTCATGACCACCGACGCCTCGTTCTCGATCAACCCGCACCTCTTCAGGAAGCTGCCGTACGACGCGCAGAACGACTTCATCCCGGTCACCAACCTGATCCTGCTGCAGCAGCTCCTGGTCGCTCATCCGTCGCTCCCGGCAAACTCGCTTGCGGAGCTCATTTCCCTGGCGAAACAGAAGCCCGGGACGATCAACTACGCTTCCTACGGCAGCGGCAGCCAGCCGCACCTCGCCGGCGAGATGCTGAAGAACAAGGCCGGCATCGACCTGGTGCACATTCCCTACAAGGGCATCTCGCTCGCGGTGCCGGCCGTGATGGCGGGCGAGGTCCAGCTCACGTTCTCGGGCATCGCCTCGTCGATGGGGCCGATCAAGGCCAACCGCATCAAGCCGATCGCGATCGGCGGCCCCAGGCGCTCGCCGCTGCTTCCGCAGGTGCCCACGTTTGCCGAGCTCGGCTACCCCGAGGTCGAGACCCACGCCTGGTTCGGGCTGTTCGTGCCCGCGGGCTCGCCCGCGGAGGCCGTGACGCGCATCTACCGCGATGCCAAGGCACTGCTCGAGGAGCCCGCCTTTCGCGACAAGCAGCTCGTCGCCAAGGGCTACGAGGTGGTCGCGAGCTCGCCCGAGGCGTTCGCGCGCTTCCTGAAGGCCGACAGCGCGAGCCGCGCCCGGGCGGTGCAGATCTCCGGCGCCAAGGCGGAATAGCACTGGAACAGCGCCTCGTCGGACCCCCGCCTCGCATCGCCGTGAGCGCGGCAGGCCGGGGCCCGCTCGTGCTGTTCCTGCACGGCATCGGCGGCGATCGCCGCCACTGGTTTTTTCAAATGGAAGCATTCTCAGGGCAATACACGGCGGCAGCGTGGGACGCGCGCGGCTACGGCGGCTCGGACGACTACGAAGGGCCGCTCGATTTCTCGGACTTCACGCGGGACGTGGTGAGGGTCATCGACCATTTCAGGCAGGACAAGGCCCATCTGGTCGGGCTGTCGATGGGCGGGCGCATCGCGCGCAACGTCGCGCTGGCGCATCCGGAGCGGGTCGCGAGCCTCACGCTCGCCAACTCGAGCCCGGGCTTCGACGCGCTCTCCGCGGACGAGGTGCGTAGATTCGTCGCCGAGCGCAAGGCGCGCAGCCCCGCTTCCCTGCGCAACCTGCTCGGCTCCGAAGCGCAGCCGCGAGCATACGAGGCGCTGCTGGAGAGCTTCTCCGCGCTGAGGCAGGAGTCGTATCTCAAGACCCTGGAGGCCTCGGTGGCGCAGGACCGCGCTGCGCCGCTGGAATCCATCCGCGTGCCGACGCTGGTCATCACCGGCTCCGAGGATCGCGTCTATTCTCCGGCGCTCGCGCGCGACATGGCGCGCCGCATTCCCGGCGCGCGGCTGGTGGAGATCGAAGGCGCCGGGCATCTCACCAACCTCGAGCAGCCCGGGCGGTTCAACCAGGCGGTTCTCGAATTCCTGAAGGAGGCACGTTCATGACGCAGAACAAGGTTGCGCTGGTCACCGGCGCCGGCACCGGCATCGGCAAGGCGGCGGCGCTGGCGATGCTGAAGGACGGCTACCGCGTAGCGCTGGTCGGCCGCCGCAAGGAGCTGCTCGAGAAGGCCGCCGCGGACTCGGGCGCGAAGGAGCGCGCCATGGTGCTCGCCGCGGACATCACGCAAGCCGAGGCGACAAGAGCGATCTTCTCGAAAGTGAGGCAGGCCTGGGGCCGGCTCGACGTGCTGTTCAACAACGCCGGCATGGGCGCGCCCGCCGTGCCGATGGAGGACCTCCCCTACGAGCAGTGGAAGGCGGTCGTCGACATCAACCTCAATGCGATGTTCCTGTGCTGCCAGGAGGCGATCCGCATCATGAAGGCCCAGCAGCCCAAGGGCGGGCGCATCATCAACAACGGCTCGATCTCGGCGCATGCGCCGCGTCCCAACACCGTGGCCTATACCGCGACCAAGCACGCGGTCACCGGCCTCACGAAGTCGATCTCGCTCGACGGGCGGGCGCACGACATCGCCTGCGGCCAGATCGACATCGGCAACGCCGCCACCGAGATGACCGAGCGCATGACGAAGGGCGTGCAGCAGGCAAACGGCACCACCATGGTCGAGCCGCGCATGGACGTCGCGCACGTCGGAGCCGCGGTGCTCTACATGGCGAACCTGCCGCTCGACGCCAACGTGCAGTTCATGACCATCATGGCGACCAAGATGCCGTTCGTCGGGAGGGGCTAACGGGCGATCAGCTCGCGCATCCAGCGCGCGGTGCGCACCGCGCCGCCGAAGCTGTAGAGATGCACGCCGGCGACGTTGCTCGGCTCCCGGCTCAGGCTGTAGCGCGCCAGCGCGGTGAGGTGGTCGCGCGGGTCGGTATGGGTCACGAGCCGCGCGATGCCGCTGCCGAGGCTGCGCAGCGCCCGCAGCGACACGCTCACGCCGCAGCGCTGCGCGTAACGCGCGAGCGCGAGCGGATCGGTCGGGCCGGCGATGCCGACGTAGACCGAGATCTGCGGGGCGTTGCGGGCGAGCGCGGCGCAGTACTCGACCACGCGCGCCGTCGCGAACGAGAACTGCGTCACGACGTACACGCCGAGCCCCTGCTCGCGCGCGAGCCCGAGCTTCGCCTCGAACGACGCCTTCAGGACGGCAGGCGCAATTCCCGGATGGCCTTCGGGATAGCCGGCGACGCCGATCTCGCGGATGCCGCACCTGGCGAGCAGCCCGGTCTCGAGCAGCTCGAGGCTGTCGGCGAACGGGCCCTTGGGCCTCGCCTCGTCTCCGCCCAGGAGCAGCACGCGGTGCACGCCGTGGCGCGTGACGGCTTGCTTGATGAATTTCTCGAATTCCTCCCTGTTCAGGATGCGGCGCGCGGACACATGCGGCACCGGGTCGAGCGCGGCCTCGCGCAGGGCGGCCACGGTTTCCAGGGTGCGGGCAAGCGGCAGGCCCGGAAGCGACGGCACGTAGACGCAGGTGCCGGAGGGCAGCAGCGCTGCCACCTCGCCCGCGCGGTGCAGCTCTCGCGGCGAAATCTCGAGCGAGCCCGCGGCGACCAGCTCCGCGGCCCGCGCCTGCAGGAGGAACTCAGTCGCGCTTGCGGGAGACGACATAGGATTCGTCCAGGAACCACAGGCTGCCATGCTTCTGCAGCACGTCGCGCGTCGCGTCGAGGTAGCGCGTATCGCGCAGCGCCTCGCCCAGCCTCGCGTCGTCGATCTGCGCCACGTAGATCGCCGCGTTCCAGGCGGCGAACAGCGTCGAGGTGCCGATGCTCGCCGAGATCTCGCTCGGCAGCGTATGCATCTCGTAGCGGAACAGCGCGCGGGCGTCCGCGTAGGCGTTGAAGTTGTAGTGCCGCGCCTCCTTCCCGAGCTCGGCCCGGGCGGCGCGCAGCAGGTCGTGCCGGCCGTGGAGGAACGGATCCTCGCCGCTCCACACCTGCTGCACGATCTCCACCCCCGGATCATGGCCGTAGGAATGGATGCCGAGCAGGCGCCCGCCCTTGCCCAGCGCGCGCACCAGCGGCGCGACCACCTTCTGCGCCTTGAACTCGAGGGGCGCGCGCGCCCGGTAGGGCTGCGAGGCGATCACCATGTCGTAGTCGGCCCGGCCCTCGCCGCGCCGCGGGATGACGTTCTCGAGCAGGAAGCGGTAGTCGTCGCGGTAGACGACCAGCGCCACCGGGTTCTCGTAGATCGGGTTGCCGGTCTTCGGGCTGTGGCGCGCCTGCCAGCTCTTGGCGAGGAACGGCTCGAGCGCGGCGATCTGCTCGCTGAAGTCGTGCGAGGTGGCGCCGGTAAGCACCGCCTCGTGCCACACCATCGAGGTCGCGGCCGCGACCGCGCGCGGCGTAAGCCACGGCGCCTCGCTGTAGTACATGTTGGTGACGACCAGCACCGTCGCCGGGTGCTCGAAGAAGCGGTCCGCCATCTTGCGCAAGCTGAGCCGCGCGTCCTCCAGGCTGATCTCCTTGCCCACGATGTAGAACGGCACGGTGGCGAAGCGCCGGTGCATCTCGCGCATCACGCGCGCGAGCACCGTGCCGTCGCCCATGCCGGCGTCGAACAGGCGCACCGCGGGCGGGCGCGGGTGGATGTGGCCGAGCTCGAGGCCGACGCGCCGCGCGATCACGTCCTTCTCGCTGCAGGTGTTGACGAACAGCAGGTACTTCTGGCGGTTGTCGAAGAAGCGGAAGCTCCTCTGCGGATCCTCGCGCGAGGGCGCCGCGGCCGGTACCGGCTGGATCGCGCTCGCGCGGATCAGCGGCAGCAGCTCAGGCGGGGCGTCGCCCGCGCCGGCGGCGCCGTTCTTGACCATGAACTGGTTGACCCGCTGCAGCGTCTCGGGCGTGACGCGCGCGCCGTCGCGCAGCCGCGCCACGAACTTGCCGTCGTTCACCGCGCGGCGGCCGAAGGTCGATTCGGCCATCCCGGTGCGCCGGCAGAAATCCGAGATGCTTCCCAGGAGGGTCTGGCCGGCCGCTTGCACTTGCACTTGCATGCACCGATAGTGGGCATGGCCGTGTGGGATTGCAACCACACGCTGTGCACTGCAAAACATGGGACGATGCCCACCGTTTAGAAACAAGACATTAAGCCCCCGGTGGGATAGCCTCGGGCCGTGCTGGAGCTCATCGGCAATACCCCGCTGGTGGAGGTCACGCAGCTCGAGACCCACGGCTGCCGCCTGTTTCTCAAGCTCGAGCACCACAATCCCGGCGGCTCGCTCAAGGATCGCATCGCGCTCGCGATGATCGAGGCCGCCGAGCGCGACCACGAGCTGCAACCCGGTGGTCTGATCGTCGAAGCCACCGCCGGCAATACCGGTCTCGGGCTCGCCCTGGTGGCCGTGCGCAAGGGGTACCGCCTGCTGATCGTGGTGCCCGACAAGATGAGCCAGGAGAAGATCTTCCACCTCAAGGCGATGGGCGCCGAGGTGGTGCTCACCCGCTCCGACGTCACCAAAGGCCATCCGGAGTACTACCAGGACCTCGCGGCGCGCATCGCGCGCGACACGCCGGGCGCCTTCTACGTCAACCAGTTCGCGAACCCGGCGAACCCGCGCGCGCACGAGGAGACCACCGGCCCGGAGATCTGGAGACAGATGGCGCACGATGTCGACGCGGTGATCTGCGCGGTGGGCACCGGCGGCACCCTCACCGGCCTGTCGCGCTTCTTCGCGCGGGTTTCGCCGCAGACCGAGATCGTGCTCGCCGATCCGGAAGGCTCTGTGCTCGCCGAATACGTGAAAACCCATACTGTTTCGAAACACGTCGGAACCTGGCTCGTGGAAGGGATCGGCGAAGATTTCCTGCCCCCGGTGTGCGACCTCTCGCGCGTCAAACAGGCCTACAGCATTCCGGACCGGGAGTCCTTCGCGCGGTGCCGCGAGCTGCTGCGCCGCGAAGGCATCCTCGCGGGGACTTCCTCCGGAACGCTGCTTGCCGGCGCGCTGCGCTACTGCCACGAGCAGCCCACGCCCAAGCGTGTCGTCACCCTGGTGTGCGACAGCGGCAACAAGTACCTGTCGAAGGCCTACAACGACTACTGGATGCTCGACCAGGGCTTCCTCGAGCGCGAGCGCCACGGCGACCTGCGCGACCTCATCTCCCGCCGGCACCGCGAGCACGCGGTGGCCACGGTGGGCGCGGACGAGACCGTGCTCGCCGCGTACCAGCGCATGAAGCTCTACGACGTCTCGCAGCTGCCGGTGATGAAGGACCGGAAGATTGCCGGCATCGTCGACGAGGAGGACATCCTGCTCGAGGTGTACGACAATCCGGGGCATTTCCAGCAGCCGGTGACCGAGGCCATGGAGAGCCGTCTCGTCACCGTGCCGCGCGATGCGCCGGTCGCGAGACTGATGGAGATCTTCCGCCGCGGCATGGTGGCGATCGTCATGGACGGCGACGAATTCCTCGGCCTCATCACCCGCATCGATCTGCTCAACTGGCTGCGCCGGAGGATGAACAAGGAATGAAGTTCGACACCAAGGTGATCCACGCCGGGCAGGCGCCGGACCCGCGCACCGGCGCGGTGATGACGCCGATCTACGCCACCTCCACCTACGCGCAGTCGAGCCCCGGCGAGCACAAGGGCTACGACTACGCGCGCACGCGCAACCCGACGCGCGATGCGCTGGAGGCGTGCCTCGCCGAGCTGGAGGGCGGCGCCGCGGCCTTCGCCTTCGCCTCGGGCATGGCGGCGATCGGCACCGTTCTCGAGCTGCTCGATGCCGGCGCGCACGTCGTGGCGATGCACGACCTCTACGGCGGCAGCTACCGCATTCTGGAGAGGGTGCGCAAGCGCTCGGCGAACCTGTCCGCCGCCTTCGTCGATCTTTCACGCCCTGAAAACCTCGAGACAGCCCTGCGCCCGAACACGCGCATGGTGTGGGTCGAGACGCCCACCAACCCCCTTCTCAAGCTGGTCGATCTGCAGGCGATCGCCGCCCTCGCGCGCAAGCACAAGCTGATTGCGGTGTGCGACAACACCTTCGCCTCGCCCTGGATCCAGCGTCCGCTCGAGCACGGCTTCGACGTCGTGGTGCACTCGACCACCAAGTACCTGAACGGGCATTCCGACGTGATCGGCGGCGCGGCCGTGGTCGGCGACCCGTCGCTGGGCGAAAAGCTCGCCTTCCTGCAGAACGCGGTCGGGGGCGTGCCGAGTCCCTTCGACGCCTTCCTCACCTTGCGCGGCATCAAGACGCTGGCGGTGAGGATGGAGCGCCACTGCGAGAACGCCATGGAGATTGCCTGTTACCTGGAGAAGCATCCCAAGGTGTCCAAAGTCGTCTACCCCGGTCTGCCGAGCCACCCGCAGCACGCGCTCGCCCGGCGGCAGATGAGCGAGCGCTACGGCGGGATGGTGAGCGCGGTGCTGAGGGGGGGGCTTGCCGCCTCGCGCCGCTTCCTCGAGCGCTGCAGCCTCTTCACCCTCGCCGAGAGCCTCGGCGGGGTCGAGAGCCTGATCGAGCACCCGGCGATCATGACGCATGCCTCGCTGCCGGAGGACGTGCGCGCCGGGCTCGGCATCGACGAAGGACTGGTGCGCCTGTCGGTGGGCATCGAGGACGCCGGCGACCTGCTTGCCGAGATGAAGTACGCGCTCGATTAGCGCCGCGCTTCTCATCGGCGCCGCCGCAGTCGCGCTGCTCGCTGCGGGCGGCCTCGCGTATATGACCGCGATGCCGGGGCGCTCCCACACCGGGCCCCTGCCCGCGCTCACCGGGGCGGAGCGCGCGCTCGCCGCGAGGCTGCGGCGCCACGTCGAGACGCTCGCGGCGAGCGAAAGGAATCGCGATCTCGACACCCCCGCCCGCTACATCGAGCAGGCGCTGGGCGAAGGCGCTCGATCGCAGTGGTTCGAGAGCGGCGGACGCAAGGTGCGCAACCTCGAGACCGGCGCGGGCGCGATCGTGGTCGGCGCGCACTACGACACCGTGCCCGGCTCGCCGGGGGCGAACGACAACGCCTCGGGCGTAGCGGTGCTGATCGAGCTTTCCAAAATGAATCTTCCCCTCAGGTTCGTCGCGTTCGCGAACGAGGAGATGCCCTACTTCCTCGGCCCGGAGATGGGCAGCTTCGTGTACGCGGCAAGCGCGCGCGAGCGCGGCGAAGCCGTGC
>DATKAX010000005.1:0-19027 GCA_035514595.1 Burkholderiales bacterium | reverse complement strand
GCGACCGTCCGCTCGCTCGGCCGGCGCGGCGTGCCGGTCCACGTGGTGGCGCTCGAGGCGAGCGCGCAGATCGCCACCGCCAGCCGTTACTGCCGCAGCCGCACCCTGGTCGCGGAGCCCGGCGCGCTGCCCGCCGCCCTGTGCGAGCTGGCGCAGGCGCAGCCGCGGCCGCCGCTGCTCTACGTCGACAACGACCCGATGCTGCGGCTGCTCGCGCCGCACGCCGCCGCGCTCGCGCGGCGCTTCGAGCTTGCCGATCCGATCGAGCGCGCCGGCGAGCTCACCGACAAGGCCTACCAGCTCGGCGTGGCCGCGCAATGCGGCATCGCCGTGCCCCGGAGCTGGTTTCCGGCAGGCTGGCCGGAGCTGCTGGCGATCGGCCGCGACACGAGCAAGCGGCTGATCGCCAAGCCTCGCGAGCGCGCCGGGTTCAAGGCGCTGGTCGCCGCCACGGCCGCGGAGCTGGCGTCGCAGCTGCGCGCCTCCGGCGCCGCGCCGCAGGACGTGCTGGTGCAGGAATTCATCGAGGGCGACGACGCGCAGCTCTACGCCGGCCTGTGCTACCGCTCGAGGCGCCCGGCGCGCGCATTCACGCTGTGCGCGAGGAAGCTGCGCCAGACGCATCCCGGCGCCGGCGTCATGGCGGTGGGCCGGGTGGTGAACGCGCCGCGGGTGCGCGAGATGACGCGCCGCCTCGCCGCGAGCCTCGACCTGCGCGGCACGCTGTGCACCGAGTTCAAGCTCGACCCGAGCGACGGCAGGCTGTACTTCATCGAGTGGAACCCGCGCCCGGCATACTTTCAGTCGATCGGCTGGAAGTGCGGCTTCGATCTCGCCTGGCTCGCGTGGTGCGACCATTTCGATCCGCTGCGGCTGCCGCGCGCCGGGGCGGCGGCGCCGGGCCGCCATTACTGGATCAACTTCCAGGGCGACCTCGCGCACCTCGCCAAGGCGCCGCGGCTCGCGCTGTGGCCGCGCACCTGGCTTCCCTATGTCCGCGCCAAGCAATGGGCGGTGCTCGCGCTCGACGACCCCCGGCCCTGGCTGAAGGCGATGCGCGGCCTCGCGCGCTGGCTCGGCACCGGCCTCAGGGATCGATGCGCGCGGCGAGGCGCAGCAGCCCGCGCGGCGCGGCCCACCTCGGCAACATGAAGCGGTCGCAGCCCGGCCCTACGCTGCCGCGCTGCGCGGTGACCGCCGCCCGGTAGTGGCGGCGCGCCGACTCGCGCGCTACGGGGCCGACGTCCCCGTTCGGGTAGCAGAAGAACTCCGCCGGCCGGCCGAGCCGCTGCTCGATCAGAGCGCGGCTGTCGCAGATCTCGGCCTGCGCCTCGGCGGGCGCGAGCTTCGTGAGGATCGGATGCGAGAGCGTGTGCGAGCCCACGGTCACGAGCGCCGGGTCCAGCGCCGCGAGCTCGTCCCAGCTCGCGACATCGAACGCCTCGCGCTCCGCCGCGCTCGGCACGAAGCCCGCGGTCATGTCGCGCAGGCGCCGCTCCGCTTCCTGCCGCGCCGCGAGTTCGAGCGTCTTCATCCATTCGACGGTCGCCTCGACTCCGCGCGCGGCGCGGCCCAGCCGGCGCAGCCTCTGGCGCGCCTCGTGGTTCCACAGCCAGGCGCCCGCCTCGATCAGCCCCGGGCAGACGAAGAAGGTCGCCGGCAGGTCGAGCGCCTTCAGGATCGGGTAGGCGACGGTGACGTTGTTGCGCAAGCCGTCGTCGAAGGTGAGCGCGAGCGCATCGGGCGCCGGCTTGCCGCCGGCGAAGGCCTCGAGCGGCAGGATGCGGAAACGGCGCTTCAGGTAGGCAAGCTGGCGCCGCAGCTCTCCCGCCTGGCGCCGCGACGTGCCGTGAAACATGAGGATGCGAGCGCCGGCGTGCGGCCCGCGCCTGCCGCCGACGCCCGCCAGGCGGGCGATCGCCTTGACCAGCTTCATCGCCGCAATGCTAGCGGGGCAGCGGCGCAATAGAATCGGGTCATGCATGGTCCGATCTACCTCACCGAAGACATCCGCCGCATCGAGCAGGGCTACGCCGACGCCTCGCCGGCGCTGATGGAGCGCGCCGGCGCCGCCGCCGCTGCGACCGCGGCGCGCCTCGCCTCGGAGCGCGGCAAGGACATCCTGATCCTCGCCGGCCCCGGCAACAACGGCGGCGACGCGCGCGTGGTTGCCGAGCGCCTGAAGGAGCAGTTCTTCCGCGTGAGCGTGGTCTCGAGCCTGGAGGAGCTCGCCGACAGGAGCTGGGCGCTGGTGATCGACGGCCTGTTCGGCATCGGCCTCGCGCGCGAGCTCGAGGGCGATTACGCCGCGCTCGTCGAGTACGCCAACCGCCAGGGCTGTCCGATCCTCGCCCTCGACATTCCGAGCGGCATCCACTCCGACAGCGGGCGCGCGCTGGGGCGCGCCGTGCGCGCGACCCATACCGTCACTTTCATCGCGCTCAAGCCGGGCCTGCTCACGCTCGACGGGCCGGACCACTGCGGCGAGATCAGCGTCGCGACGCTCGATCTCGACCTGCGCCAGAAGTTCGGCGCGAGCGGCTGGGTGGCCTCGCCGGCGCTGTTCGCGGAAGTCCTGAAGCGCCGACCGCGCAACTTTCACAAGGGCATGGCCGGGTCGCTCGGCATCCTCGGCGGCGCCGCCGGGATGTGCGGCGCCGCGCTGCTCGCCGGCCGCGCCGCGCTCAAGCTCGGCGCCGGGCGGGTGTATGTCGGCTTACTCGAAGAAGACTCCGTCAGGCTGGACTACGGCAGTCCCGAGTTGATGATCCGACATGCCGACGACGTGTTCGGGCAGGAGCTCGACGCGCTGGTGGTCGGGCCGGGCCTGGGCGAGAGCGAGCGCGCCGAAACGCTGGTCGGGGCGGCGCTCGCGAGCGACATCGCGTGCGTGCTCGACGCCGACGCGCTCAACCTGATCTCCGAGAACGAGGACCTGCGCAAGGCCTGCGCGCGGCGCAGCGCCGAGACGCTGCTCACGCCGCACCCCGCGGAGGCCGCGCGCCTTCTCGCCTGCACCGTCGCCGAAGTGCAGCACGACCGCGTCAAGGCAGCGAAGATCCTCGCCGAGAACCTCAGGGCCAGCGTGGTGCTGAAAGGCAACGGCAGCGTGATCGTGGCGCGCGACGGGCACTGGTTCATCAACGCGAGCGGCAACCCGGGCATGGCGAGCGCCGGCATGGGCGATGCGCTCTCCGGCATCCTCGGCGCGCTTCTCGCGCAGCGCTACACCGGCGAGTCCTCGCTGGTGCTCGGCGTGCATCTGCACGGCGCCGCAGGCGATGCGCTCGCCCGGGACGGCATCGGCCCCGCGGGCATGACCGCGAGCGAGCTGATCGACGCCGCGCGACGCCTGTGGAACGGCTGGCTGACCGAGCCGCACTAGCCTAGAAGCGGAAGCCGATCTTGATGCTGTAGCCGGTGACGTCGCCGGTCTTGTCGGCCTCGAAGTTGAGGTTGGAGGCGAGCAGGTTGATGCCCAGGCCGAGGAACACGCGGCTCATCGAGAACTCCTCGCTCGCCAGGAAGCCGGCGTCGGCTCTCGGCTCGCTTTTCACCCAGACCTTGCCGATGCCGGCGTACGGAGTCACGAAGCCGATGCCCTTGGAGATCGAGAGGTCGACGCCGCGGGTGGAGAGGTCGAGCTGGTCGACGCCGGTGAGTTTGGTGATGCTTCCCCGGATGCCGACCGAGGGGAGCGCCACGCCGCCGTCGACGATCGCGTAGCGCAGCTCGCCGCCGTAGTACCGGATGTTGCTGTTCGGCACCGCCGCGTACATCACGCCGATGTCGACGCCGAGCGGCAGGCCCTTGTTCAGGCGCAGCGTCGGCACGGGGAGCGTCGCGTTCGCGCTGTCGGAGGTCGCCTTGTCGAACACGCCTACGTGCTCCAGCTTGACGGCGGTCACCGCGACGCCGAAATCGAAGCCGATGGTGCCGAGCGGCTCGGTCGGCGTCTGCGCGCGGTAGCTGAGCGCGCCGCCGAGGTCTTCGGAGAGCAGGCGGAACTCGCCCTGCGCAAGGTTCTGGAGCTGGTCGATGTCCGCGCCAAGCGCGGGCGTCGAGGCAAGCAGCAGGATGAGAGCGAGGCGTTTCATACCTTCTCCTGTAGAAATTGCAGGACCAGGACCTCGTCGCGGCGCAGCGCGGCTGCCAAGTGCTTGCGGCGGGGGCGGCGCGAGGGCACCGGCGGCTCCGGGATGGTCTCGCCCATCAGGTAGGCCGAGAGCAGCGTGGGATGCACGTAGTACTTGCGGCATACCGCGCGCGTGTTGCCGAGGCGCTCGGCGACCGCGTCGATCGCCGCAATGACGTTGCGGTCGGCCTCGCGCCGGCTCGACGGCGGGCCGAGACGGCGCAGCTCTACCGCGGCGAGCATGGTGCCGCCCCAGGTGCGGAAGTCCTTCGCCGTGATGTCGCGGCCGGTAAGCTCGCGCAGGTACGCATTGACATCGTCCGAGGTTACGAGCTGGCGCTTGCCCGCGCCATCGACGTAGCGGAACAATTCCTCACCCGGCAGCTCGCGGCATCGCTGCACGATGCGCGCAAGGCGCGGGTCGGCGACCGCGATGGTGTGCTCGACGCGACTTTTTCCACGGAAGCTGAAGCGCAGTATCGAGCCGTCGACCGCCACGTGGCGCCGGCGCAGCGTGGTGAGGCCGTAGGAGCGGTTCTCGCGCACGTACTCGTCGTTGCCGACGCGGATCAGCGTGCGGTCGAGGAGCCACACCACGGTGGCGAGCAGCTGGCGCCGGCTCATGTCCGGCGCGCGCAGGTCGCGCTCGACACCTTCGCGCAGCGTGGGCAGCACCTCGCTGAACTCCAGCATGCGCTTGAACTTCGACTGGTCGCGCGCATCCCGGTAGGACTGGTGGTAGCGGTACTGCTTGCGCCCGCGCGCATCGCGCGCGGTGGCCTGGATGTGGCCGTCCGGGTCCGGGCAGATCCACACGTCGGTCCACGCCGGCGGGATCGCGAGCGCGTTCAGCCGCTTGCGCTCCGCCGCGTCCGTGATGCGGCTGCCGTCGGGCGCGTAGTAGGCCCAGCCCGTGCCCGAGCGCTTCCTGCGGATGCCGTTCACGCCGTCGGTGACGTAGCGCAGCCCGGCGCTCAACGCCGCCGTCTGGTGCTCGGCCTTGATCCGCGCGCCTACGGACGGCATACGAACATGCAGTTCTGCGGGCGCGGGGTGTCGAGCACCTCGACGGCTCCGAAGCCGGCCTGCGCGAGCATCTCGCGCGCGAGCTGCTCGCCCCACACCGTGCCCAGGCCTTTGCCGCCGACGGCGAGCGACACCGGCATGCAGTGCATCAGGCTGATGCCGTAGTAGAGCGGCGCCAAGGGGTTGCCGAGGTTGTCCTCGACGCGGCTCGCGAACTTGAAGTCGACCATCACGAACATCCCGTCGGGAGCGAGCGCGCCGCGCACGCCGCGCAGGACGGCGTCGGGATCCTTCTGATCGTGGACCGCGTCGAACGCGGTGACGAGGTCGAACTTCGGCTCGCCCGGCAGGTGTGTCACGTCGCGCACCTCGAAGCGCGAGTTCGCGAGGCCCATCGCCTGCGCCTCGCGGCGTGCGGCGTCGATCGCATCCTCGCCGATGTCGTAGCCGGCGAAGCGCGAGCGCGGGTACTCGCGCGCGAGCAGATTCATGGCGTGGCCGGTGCCGCAGCCCACGTCGAGCACCTCGATCCCCTGCTCCAGCCGCTCGGCGAGCCCGGGCACGCCGCCGATGAACCCGGTGACCAGGGCCTGGTCGTAGATGCGGCGCCAGACATCGTCCATGCATTGGGTGAACACCGGCCGGTAGGCCGAGTACGGGATCCCGCCGCCGGCGCGAAAACACGCCACCACCTTGGGAACGTGCGTGGCGAAGTGCCCGAGCATGCGGCCCATCGGCGACTGGTTCTGTGCCGTGTCGCCGGTGAGCAGCGCCGCGTGCTCCTCGGGAAGCGAGTAGCGCTTGCTCGAGGCGTCGTAGCGATAGATGCCGCTGGTGGCCATCGCCCCGAGCCACTCCCTCACGTAGCGCTCCTTGAGCCCCGAGCGCTCGGCGAGCTCCGTGCTCGTCGCCGGCCCCTGGCGCGAAGCCTCGAACAGTCCGGTCTGGTACCCGATGTCGATCATCTGGGTAAGCATGGCGCCGGTGTACAGGTCGAGCAGCCGCCTGCCGAACTGCTTCACCTGATCAGCGTCCGAGGCCTTCGCCTTGTTCTTCTTCATAGCTTGCGCCTGGCTTCGGCGAGCACCTCGTCTTTGGAAATCACGTTCTCGTGATCGCGCTCATGCTCGGCCAGACGCGCGTCGTAGGCTACCACTGCGGCTGTCTCCCTGCCACTAGTCGCAGCGGTAAAAAGCCTCGACGCGCTGGCGGTCGATCGCCCTCAGGTCCTCGGGGTCGGAGGAGCGCGCGAGCAGCGGCCCGAGATCGGCGAGGCGCTTCTCCAGCTTCGCGGTCTTCGGCTCGCGGTCGAGATCGGCGAAGCGGCTGCGCAGCTTCGCCGCGTCGGCATTGCGGCTCTCGGCCTCCGCCAGCACGATGGCGCGGCGCAGCTGCCGCTTTTCGCATTGCACCGGCTCGAGCGCCTTCGTGATCTCCATGAACTCCTGCGCCTGCGGAGACAGCGCGAGCACCGGCAGGGAGAACGCCGTCCCGATGCACAACCACAGCCGCTTCATGCCCCGTCCCTCCTAGGGCGATGATACCGCGCGGCGGATTTCCTCCGCGCTCGCCGCCCGGACGGCGGTGATCTCGAGCGAGAAGCGCAGCGCCATCCCCGCCAGCGGATGGTTGGCGTCGAGCACCACCATGCCGCCGGCGACGTCGGTGACCGTGTACATGCGCGGCTCGGCGCCCTCGAACGAGTCCTCGATCTCCATGCCGGCCTGCAGCCCTTCGCCGTAGCGCTGCGCGGGCTCGACCCGCAGGAGGTCCTCGTCGTACTCGCCGAACGCCTGCTCGGGCTCGAGCTGGACCTGAAGCTTGTCGCCGGCCTGCCTGCCCTCGAGCGCGCGCTCGAGCGCCTCGAGCAGCCCGCCGTAGCCGCCGTGCACGTAGGTGAGCGGCGCCGGCGCCGAGAGGACTGTCCCCTGCGCGTCGTGCAGCTCGACTCGCAGCGAGACGACCGTGTCCTTCGCTACGAGCGCAGCCGCCTCACGAGGTCGAACACCTCGGCGGCGTGCCCGCGCGGGGTGACGCCGTAAGTAGCGTGGCGGATGACGCCTTTCTTGTCGATGACGAAGGTCGAGCGCACCAGGCACTCGCGGCGCGCGCCGTCCTCGGACTGCTTTTCCTGCAGCACGCCGTACTTGCGGCACACCTCGCCCTCCGGGTCGGAGAGCAGGCCGATGGTGACGCCGTGCTTGTCCCGGAAATCGGCGTGCGTGTAGCAGTCGTCGCGCGATACGCCCAGCACCACGCAGTCGTGCTTGACGAACTGGTCCTCGTGGTCGGAGAAGTCGGTCGTCACCAGGGTGCAGCCGGGCGTGCCGTCGCGCGGGTAGAAGTAAAGCACGACATGCTTCTTCCCCTTGAACGCCGACAGGTTGACCGTCTGCATGTCGGCGTCGGGAAGCTCGAACGAAGGTGCGGCCTGTCCCGGTTGAAGCATGTGCGGCGATTCTATGCCAAATCAATTTTCCGTTGACAAGTCTCGGGCGCGCCTGTCGTCGCCTCGCTACATCATAATCGCCGGATGGACCGCGGATTGCTCGGCGGCTTGACGCAGCGCGAGTTCCTGCGCCGGCACTGGCAGAAGCGCCCGCTTTTCGTGCGCGGTGCGCTGCCGGGATTCGAGGGCGTGCTCGAAGAGCGTGCGCTCGGCGCACTCGCGGCGCGCAGCGACGTGGAATCCCGCATGGTGGAACGTCGCGCCGGCCGCTGGGAGACGGTCCATGGACCGTTCGCGCGAAAGCCGGTGCTGAAACGGAAGAACGCGACGCTCCTGGTGAGCGGCGTAAACCTCCACGTCGCCGCAGCGGACGCGTTGCTGCGGCGCTTCGCCTTCATCCCGCAGGCCCGCCTCGACGACGTGATGGTGAGCTTCGCGACGCCCGGCGGCGGCGTCGGGCCGCATGTGGATTCCTACGACGTGTTCCTGCTGCAGGGCGCAGGCCGGCGCCGCTGGACGGTATGGGATTCGAGCCGGCTCCTGCTGCGCGAAGTCGTCGAGCCGGGCGACCTGCTGTACCTGCCGCCGGGCCTGCGCCACGACGGCGTGGCGCTCGATCCGTGCTTCACGTGCTCGATCGGCTTCCGCGCGCCGCGCGGCGCCGAGCTCGGCGTCGCGTTCCTCGACTGGCTGCACGAGCGCGGCCTGCCGGATGCCGCCTACCGGGATCCCGGGCTCGCGCCGGCGAGCCGTCCGGCCCGCATCCCGCCGCACCTGGTTTCATTTGCGGCGCGGGTCGTCGGCCGCATCCGCTGGTCGGCGCGCGACGTCGCGGATTTCCTCGGCGAGTACCTGACGATGCCCAAGCCGCAAGTGGTGTTTCGCGCCGGCCGCGCGCGCCGGCCGCTCCGGCGCTCGACGGTGCGCCTGGATCCGAAGACCCAGCTCCTGTACTCCGGCCCGCGCTTTTTCATCAACGGCGACGCGTTGAGCGCCGGCGGGCGGCGCGCCGCGGCGCTGCGCAGCCTCGCCGACCGGCGCTGCGCGCAGGGCGAGCGGCTTGCCGGCGCCGGCCTGGCCGATTTAATCTGCGGCTGGCAGCGGCTGGGGTACCTGCACTTCGAGAGGCGGTGAATGGACGAGGCGGTCTACGAGCAATTCGACACCCGGGCCGGGTTCCAGGCGGCGGTCGAACGCCTGCTCGTGCAGCCGGGGCGGGAGCTGCGCATCTTCGATCCGGACGGCGCCGCGCTGCGGCTCAACGATTCCACGCGCATCGAGCAGCTCGAGCGCTTCCTGCTCGCGAGCCGCACGCGGCGGCTGTACCTGGTGCTGCACGACATCGAGCACCTGACGCGGCACTGCCCGCGCATGATGTCGCTGCTCGCGCGCTTTTCCCACGCGGTGCAGATCAATCGCTCGAGCGAGGAGATCCGGGAGCTGCAGGACGCCTTCCTGGTGCTCGACGCCCTGCACTACGTGCGCCGGCCGGTGGCCTCCTATTTCCGCGGCGCGATCGGCCTGGGCGACGAGACCGAGGGCCTCGGCATGCGCTCGCGCTTCCTGGAGATCTGGGCGGCCTCGGTTCCGGCGGTGTCGGGCACCACCGTCGGGCTCTGACAATAATCTTGATCTGACCCCAATTAAACGCTGCGCCAGTCGAACCCGTCGTCCTGGGTGGCGAGCCCGATCCAGTCTTCCTCGCAGCCGAGGGCGCGCGCGAGCGCGGCCCGGGCGAGCTCGGGGCGGTTGTTCTGCTGCGACAGATGCGCGCCGATGACGTGCTTGAGCTTCGAGCGCTCGAGCGCGCCGAGCAGGCGCTCGGCCTGCGCGTTGTCGAGGTGGCCGAACGGCCCGGCGATGCGCTCCTTGAGCCACTTCGGGTAGGCGCCCGCGGCGAGCATCGCGGCGTCGTAGTTGCACTCCAGCACCAGCGCCTCGCAGCCCGAGAGCACCTGCTCGACATGCACCGTGGAGGCGCCGATGTCGGTGAGCACGCCGAGGCGCGCGGCGCCGTCGGAGAGCAGGTACTGCACCGGCTCTCGCGCGTCGTGCGGCACGGTGAAGGGCTGCACCTGGAGGTCGCCGAGCGCAAGCTTTTCCGTGCCGTTGACATACTGCAGCTTCACGCCGTCGAGCACCTTTCCTTCCTGCCGCAGCGCTTCCGCGGTGCCATAGGTGAGATACACCGTGACGCCGTGCGCGGCAGCGAAGTCGAACGCGCGCCCGCCGTGGTCGCCGTGCTCGTGGGTCACCAGCACCGCCGAGACCTGCGCCGGCGCGAGCCCGAGGCGCGCCAGGCGCCGCTCGGTCTCGCGCAGCGCGAGACCGCAATCGAGCATCAGGACGGTGTCGCCCGCCTGCGCCACCAGGCAGTTGCCCTTGCTGCCGCTCGCAAGCGAGGCGAAGCGCAGCAAGCTACTTGAGCTGCTCGTGCAGCAGGGAGAGGATGCGCTGCGCGGTTCTCGAGTCGTCGGCCGCGCCGTCCTTGTTCAGGACATTCACCTGGCTCGCGTCTCCCGAGGACGCCACCTGCACGCGGTACTGCTCGGGCTTGACCTTGGGATCGCCGAACGAGAACAGCCGCGAGAACAGGCCGCGGCTCCTGTCGCCCATGTCGGCCTCGGGATCGGCGTAGCGCACGAAGTACAGCCCCTTCTGCCGGTCGCGGTCCTCGACCGTGAAGCCGACGCGGTCCAGGGCGAGGCCGACGCGCCGCCAGGCGCGATCGAAGGGCTCGAACACTTCCAGCCGCCCGGCGCCGCCGACGCCCTTGCGCAGCTCGGCGCGCTGCTCGGGCGCCTGCGCCGTGACGACGAGCTTCTTCGCCTTCTCGACGTCTGCGCCGAGGCGCACCATCAGGCGGCGCAGGAACTCGGCTTCCAGCTCCGGGTCCGGGTCGCGCGGCTGCCACACCGTCGCGCCGGGGCTGTTGGTCGCCGTGTCGCCCGGGGAGTTGTAGACCTCCTGCATGCCGCGGTGGCTGATGTAAATCTCGGTGCCGCCGCCGGGCGCGCGGTCGAGCCGCGTGCGGTACTTGTCGCGCTCGGAAGTGGAATAGACCTGGCCGAGCGCCCTGCCGAGGAGGCCGCGCACCCCGCCGCGCTCCACCTGCGCGCGGTTCTCGGCCCAGTCGGTCTCGAGCACGCCGGCCTCGGGCACCTCGAGCTTGATGAGGAAGCCCGATTCCTGCCAGAAGTCCTTCACCACCGGCCAGAGCTTCTCGGGCGGCTCCTCCACCACCAGCCAGCGCTGGCTGCCGGCGCGCTCGATCCTCATGCGCTCGATCTCGGGCAGCACGCTGACGTCGCTGCGCGGACCGGGCTGGCTGCGCCGCTCGGCCTGGTAGTTCGAAAGCGTCGCGGAGGACTTGCCGGCCGGGACCTCGTAGCGGCTGTCGCGCGGCGGCGCGGTGAGGTCCGGCGGCACTTCGAGCGGCGGCAGCTTCTGCGCCGCGGCGCCGCTCTTGTAGTCGACGTTGCCTTCGAGGTACTCGTTGACGCCGCTGCAGGCGCCGAGGATCAGCGCCGCGGCGGCCAGCACGAGCTTTCGCATCAAGCGCGGCCTTCCACCACCCGCAGGCCGGGCAGCGAGATGCCCGCCTCGTGCAGCGCTTCGCGCAGCGCCTGGTGGAACTTCTCCGCGAGCGGCGCGAGCGGCAGGCGCAGCCCCGGCTCGATCAGGCCCATCTCGGCGAGCGCCCACTTGACCGGGATCGGGTTCGACTCGACGAACAGGCGCTGGTGCAGCGGCAGCAGCTTCAGGTTCAGCTCGCGCGCCTTCTTGACGTCGCCGACCAGCGCTGCAGCGCACATCTGGCGCATCGGCTTGGGCGCCACGTTCGCGGTCACCGAGATGCAGCCATGGCCCCCGAGCAGGATCAGCGCAAGCGAGGTGGCATCGTCGCCGCTGTAGACCGCGAAGTTGCGCGGCAGGCGGCGGATGAGATCGGTGCCGCGCTCGATGTTGGCGGTCGCGTCCTTGATGCCGATGATTCCCGGCACCTGCGCCAGGCGCAGCGTGGTGTCGTTCGCGAGATCCGCCACCGTGCGGCCGGGCACGTTGTAGACGATCATCGGCAGATCGACCGTCTCGGCGATCTTGCGGAAATGCCGGTACAGGCCTTCCTGCGTGGGCTTGTTGTAATAGGGCACGACCGAGAGGCAGGCGGTGGCCCCGTTCCTCTTCGCCGACGCGGTGAGCTCGATCGCCTCGGCGGTCGAGTTGCCGCCGGTTCCGGCGATGATCGGGATGCGGCCCTTCGAGTGCTCGACCGCGATGCGGATCAGCTCCTTGTGCTCGTCGACGTCGACGGTCGGCGACTCGCCGGTGGTGCCGACCACGACGATGCCGTCGGTGCCTTCGGCGGCGTGCCAGTCGATCAGCTTGCGGAACCGGGCGAGGTCCAGGCTGCCGTCCTCGCGCATCGGGGTGACGATTGCGACCAGGCTTCCGGTGATCATGGCGCGATTCTAACCTCATCGATCCCGCCGCGTACGGCACAAAGCCGTTGTATCGCCGCAGGTTTCGGGCGCTCCACGCGGCCCTGCTCGAACGCGAGCGGCGTAAGCTCGGCGAAAGCCTCGAGCAGCTCGCCCGGGCGCAGCAGGAACTCGGGATTCGACGGCCTGCCGAAGCGCTCGTTCCCGGCCATGAAGGTCTCGTAGATCAGCACGCCGCCCTCGTCGAGGGCCTCCTGCAGCACCGGGAAAAGCGGCCGGTGCAGGTAGTTCGTGACTACGATCGCCGCGAAGCGCTCGCCCGGGAACGGCCAGCGCCTGCCGCCCTCGAGATCCGCCCTGACGAACTCGACGCCCGGGATGCGCTGCGACTCGCGGTCCACCGCGACCACCTTCACGCCGCGCCCGGCGAACAGGCGCGCATGCCGCCCCGCGCCGCAGGCGACATCGAGCACCGGCCCGCGCGCCACCAGCGGCGCCCAGCGCAGCACCCAGTCCGAAGGCGCAAAATCGGGGTCAGATCCCATTTTCCAGAGATTCAATCATGGCCAGCACGGAATCGTTTGCGGGTAGCGGCGGCGAGACGCTGGCGGCGAAGCTCGACCTGCCGCCCGGCGCGCCGCGCGCCTACGCGATCTTTGCGCACTGCTTCACCTGCTCCAAGGAATCCAGGGCCGCAGCCTACATCAGCCAGGCGCTCGCCGCGCGCGGCATTGCGGTGCTGCGCTTCGACTTCGCCGGGCCGCTGTTCTCGTCCAACGTCGAGGACCTGGTGCACGCCGCGAATCACCTGCGCAGCCGGCATGCCGCGCCCCAGATTCTCGTCGGCCACAGCCTCGGCGGCGCGGCGGTGCTCGCGGCGGCGGCGCAGATCCCCGAGGCGCGCGCGGTGGCCACCCTGGGCGCACCTTTCGAGCCCGAACACGCGGCGCGGCTCGCGGAGCGAGTGAAGATTCCGCTGCGCGAGGCGTTCGTCCAGGATCTCGCGCGCCACGATCCGGCGCAGGCGATCGGCGCGCTGCGCAAGGCGCTCCTCGTGATGCACTCGCCCCGCGACGCGGTGGTCGACATCGACAACGCCGCGCGCATCTTCATGGCGGCCAAGCACCCGAAGAGCTTCGTGTCGCTCGACGACGCCGACCATCTTCTCGCGCGCGCCGCCGACGCGGCGTACGCCGCCGAGGTGCTCTCGGCCTGGTCTTCGCGCTACCTGGAAGCGAAGGACCAGGAGCCGGTTCCCGGCGTGCGCGTGGTCGAGGCGCACCAGGGCCGGTTCGCGCAGGATCTCTACGCCGGCCGGCATCGGCTGCGCGCCGACGAGCCGGCGGCCGTGGGCGGCGGCGACACCGGGCCCTCGCCCTACGACCTGCTGCTCGCGGCGCTCGGCGCCTGCACCGCCATGACGCTGCGCATGTACGCGGAGCAGAAGAAGCTGCCGCTCGAGCATGTCGCGGTCGATCTGAGCCACGAGAAGGTCCACGCCGCGGATTGCGCCGATTGCGAGACCCGGGAAGGACGCATCGACCGCATCGAGCGCATCGTGACCCTCGAAGGCGCCCTCGACGCCGCGCAGCGCGCGAAGCTGCTGGAGATCGCGAACAAGTGCCCCGTGCACCGCACGCTGCACTCGGAGGTGTCGATCCCGACGCGCCTCGCGTCCTAGGGCGAGCGCGGCACGAAGCGCCAGCGCGCCATCACGCGCTGGGTGACGACGATGTCGCCGCGCGATACGTCGGTCTGCGGCGCCGCGCGCGCCATCGCGAGCGGTCGCACCTCGCCATCGAGCGCGCTGATCTCGATCACCGCGCCCAGCCTGCCGCCGGCGGCCTGCGCGATCGCCTCGGCCTGCGCGCGCGCCTCCTGCACCGCAGCCGCCAGGGCCTTCCTCTTCGCTTCGGCCTCGTCGGCGACGTAGAAGCGGATGTCCTCGACATGCGTCGCGCCCGCCTCCAGCGCCGCGTCGATGATCGCGCCCACGCGGGCCACGTCGCCGAGCGCCACGCTGATCGCGTTGCGCGCGACGAACCTCGGCTCCTTGGCCTCGGGCCGGCGCGCCTCGTCGCGAACGCTGTAGCCCGCGTTTTGCACGGCGGCGCCGGGCATGCCCTCCTTCTCGAGCGCCCGGCGCACGCGCGCAACTCGTCGCGCGTTGTCCTGCGCCGCGGTGGCGGCGTCGGTGGCGGCGGTCTCCACGACCAGCAGCACGGTGGCGCGCGCCGGCGGGAGCTTGAGCTCGCCCACGCCCGAAGTCGCGATCTGCGGCGGCGGGGTTGCCGCGCGCGCAGGCTGCGCCTGCGCGAAAGGGCTGCCCGCGCACGCGAGCGAGGCGACGACGGCAAGGACGATCGAAGGCTTGATGCAGCGCATTCTGGACCCGAAACAGCAACTTAAGCTACCCTGCCGCATGGCGGATAAACGCGCACGGCAACGTCACGGTCGAATGGTACGTTCGACCTCCACAGATTCCAAGATGGAGGGGCCCCAATGAGCGATCCGAGTCGCATGCTGGTCTGGATGGCCCTTTTCGTGGCCGCGGTCGCCGCGGTGGCGGTGCTGCTCTACGCGCCGCTCGCGGCCGCGTTCCAGGCCAACCCGGTGTTCAACGGCCTGATCCTGGCGGTGCTCGCGGTCGGGGTGTTCATCAACGTCGGCCAGGTGGTGGGGCTGCAGCCTGCGATGCGCTGGGTGGACCAGACCTCGCGCGGCTTCCAGACGCGAGAGCCGCCGCGCCTGGTGGCGCCGCTCGCGACGGTCGTCGCCGGCCGCGAGCGCGAGGGCTTCACGCTCTCGA
The DNA here is from genome assembly GCA_035514595.1 of Burkholderiales bacterium. Classification (GTDB taxonomy): domain Bacteria; phylum Pseudomonadota; class Gammaproteobacteria; order Burkholderiales; family SG8-39; genus SCGC-AG-212-J23. The sequence continues at coordinate 4,166 of DATKAX010000005.1, read as the reverse complement.
CCCTCTCGATGCGCTCTTTGCTCGACGGCGTGCGCATCCGGCTCGACGAGTCGCGCGACATCTCGCGCTACATGGTGGGACTGCTCATCTTCCTCGGCCTGCTCGGCACCTTCTGGGGGCTGCTCGACACCATCGGCGGCGTCGGCGCGGTGATCGGCGGGCTCTCGCCCGAGACCGCAGACCCGGCGCGCGCGCTAACGAACCTGAAGGCCGACCTGCAGAGCCCGCTCGCCGGCATGGGCACCGCGTTCTCGAGCTCGCTGTTCGGCCTCGCCGGCGCGCTCGCGCTCGGCGTGCTCGACCTGCAGTCCGGGCATGCGCAGAACCGCTTCTTCGCCGGGCTGGAGGAGTTCCTGTCCGCTCGCGTGCACCTGCCCGGGAAGCCCTTCGGCGGCGGCGAGGGCGGCGAGGCGACTCTGCCGGCGTACATCGAGGCGCTGCTGCAGCAGACCGCGGAGAACCTCTCCGAGCTGCAGCGCATGATGGCGCGCAGCGAGGAGGACCGGCGCACCACGCAGCAGGGGCTCGCGCTGCTCACCGACCGTCTGACCGAGCTCTCCGACCAGCTGCGCGCCGAGCAGAAGCTGATCGTGACGCTCTCGCGCAACCAGGCCGACCTGCAGCCGGCCATGGCCGAGCTCGCCACGCAGGTGACCAGCGGCTACGCCGCCAACGAGGAGATGCGCGCGCACCTGCGCAACATCGACGTCGCCCTGTCGCGCCTGCTCGACGAGGTGGCCGGCGCGCGCACCGAGCTGCCCGAGGCGATGCGCCAGGAGCTGCGCCTGCTCGGGCAGAGCCTCGGCGCCAAGGCGCGCGAGCGGGCGTAGGTCGCCGTGTTCGCCCTCGCGCGCCGCAGCCGCCACACGCTCAACGTATGGCCGGCGTTCGTCGACGCGCTCGCCTCGGTGCTGCTGGTGCTGATCTTCATGCTGCTGGTGTTCGTGATCGGCCAGTACGTGCTCTCGAACACGCTCGCCGGGCGCGAGCGCGCGCTCGACGAGCTCGGCCGGCAGGTGAGCGCGCTCGCCGATACGCTCGCGCTCGAGCAGGCGCAGAGCGCCGCCCTGCGCATGCGCCTGCAGGCCACCCTGGCCGATCTCGAGGCGCGCGGCGCCGAACTCGAGGCGCGCACCGCCGAGGCGGGAGCGGCGAACGAGAACGTGGGCCTTCTCAACCAGCAGGTGGCGGCGCTGCGCGAGCAGCTCGCGCTGCTCAACGGCGCTCTGGACGCCTCGGAGAAGAAGGTCGGCGCGCAGCAGGCCGAGATCGCCGCCCTCGGCGAGCGCCTCAACGTCGCGCTGGCGAAGAAGGCCGCGGAGCTGCAGCGCTACCGCTCGGAGTTCTTCGGCCGGCTGCGCGCGCTGATCGGCGAGCACCCGAGCATCCGCATCGTCGGCGACCGCTTCGTGTTCCAATCGGAGCTCCTCTTCCCGAGCGGCGAGGCGCGGCTCACCGCGGAAGGCGAGCAGCACCTCGCCCAGCTCGCGCGCACGCTAAGGAGCGTCACGCGCACCATCCCGGCGGACATTCCGTGGGTGCTGCGCATCGACGGCCATACCGACCGGCGCCCGATCCAGACCGCGCAGTTCGCCTCCAACTGGGAGCTCTCGACCGCGCGCGCTCTCTCGGTGCTGCGCTTCCTGGACGCCCACGGCATCCCGCCGCGCCACCTCGCCGCTGCCGGATTCGGCGAGCACCACCCGGTGGAGCGCGGCGATTCCGAGGCCGCCTGGGCGAAGAACCGCAGGATCGAGATCAAGCTGGACTCGCCCTAGCGCAGCTGCGAAAGCAGGCCTTCAGCGGTGATCGCCCGCCGCGGCGAGACGTTCAGTCCGCCCTCTCGCAAGGCACGCGCAACCCAGGTGTTGCAGGTCTCGAACAGGTGAAAGCGCCTGTCCGAGGCGTAGAAGACGCTCCCCTCGCGCTGCCCGGGACCGAGTCGTATTCCATCATCCTGAAAAGTCCCGGCGATGAACGCGACCATTCGCTCGAAACCCTCCGGCGAAACCCGCAGCGGCACGATCTCGCTTCCCGGGAAGGCGCGCTCGGCCGGGCCGCTGAAGCCCACGACGTGCACCGCGCTTTCCGTCGGCCAGAGCAGCGCGTGCAGGCCGAGCCACAGGCTGAAATCCTCGGCCTGGTAGTACTCGCGATCGCCCCAGCCGAGCTCGAGGTACTCGGCGCGCGGGAAGTCGTGCTGCGCCGGCCACGCGAGCGGCGGCAGGTCCGCGGTACGCACGATGAGCCCGGTGTGCATCCCGTGCCCCGCGACATAGAGCGCCGGCCCGTCCGGCGCCGCGCCGGGATTCGGGCCGCTCGCCGCGCAACCCGCCGCGAGCAGGGCGAGCAGTGCGAGGAGCCGGCCGCAAAGCATGGTCTTAAGGCTAGCATGCGCGCATGAGCCGCAGCGTCGCCGAGCCGCCTCGCCGCACCCCGGTGCTGGGCGAGTACGAGGTCGTCGTGCTCGGCGGCGGCCCGGCCGGGATCGCCGCCGCGGTGGCGGCCGCGCGCGCCGGGCGCTCGACGCTGCTCGTCGAGCGCTACGGCTTTCTCGGCGGCATGGGTACCGCGGCGGGCGTGACCAACTTCTGCGGCCTGCACGCCAACGTGCACGGCGCGCTCAAGCGCGTGGTGCACGGCGTCGCCGACGGGCTGCTCGAGCGCATCGACCGGCTCGGCGGGCTGAGCGCGCCGCACGCCCTTTTCAAGGGAAAGATCTGCGCGCAGGCCTACGACAACGCCGCCTACAAGATCGCCGCCGACGAGCTCGTGCTCGGAAGCGGCGCGCAGCTTCTTTTCCACGCGCTCGGCGCGGGCGTCGCGATGCGCTCGCCGGGCGAGGTCGAAGCGCTGCTCGTCGAGACCAAATCCGGTCGCGGCGCGATCCTCGGCAAGCTCTTCATCGACTGCTCCGGAGACGGCGACCTCTCGGCCTGGGCCGGCGTGCCCTTCGAGAAGGGCGACGGCGAGGGCAACCTGCTCTATCCGAGCACCATGTTCCGCGTCGCCGGCGTCGACCCGCAGCGCGCCGCCGGCGCCTGGGAGCGCATCTCGGCGCTGATGGACGAGGCGAGCCGGCGCGGCAGGCGCTTCCCGCGCAAGAACCCGATCGTGCGGCCGCAGAAGCACGACACCGAGTGGCGCGTCAACGTGACGCAGCTCGCCAACGCCGACGGCTCGGCGATCGACGGCACCGACGCGGCGCAGCTCTCGCGCGGCGAGGTGCTGGGCCGCAGGCAGGCGCTCGATTTCTTCGAGTTCCTGCGCGAAGCGGCTCCCGGCTTCGAGAGCGCCTATCTGCTCGAGATCGCGCCGCAGGTCGGCATCCGCGAGACGCGCCGCGTGCGCGGCGAATACCAGCTCTCGGAGGAAGACGTGCTTTCCTGCGCGAGCTTCGACGACACCATCGGCGTCAACGGCTGGCCGATCGAGGCGCACGTGCCGGGCGAGGTGGTGTTCCGCTTCCCGCCGATTCCGCAGTCGCGCGGCTTCAACCACCTGCCCTACCGCATGATCGTGCCGCTCGCCCTCGACAACCTGCTGGTGGCCGGGCGCTGCGCGTCGATGACCCACGGCGGCCAGTCGGCGGCGCGCGTCTCGGGGGCCTGCTTCGCCATGGGCGAAGCGGCCGGCACCGCCGCCGATCTCGCGCTCGCCGCCGGCGTGCGGCCACGCGCGCTCGACGTCCATCGGCTGCAGCAGCGGCTAGAATCCGCCGGCGCCTATCTCGGCCTCTCGTTGAAGGAAATCGCATGAGACTCGTCGCTTCGCTCCTCCTCGCCGCGTTTGCCGCCTGCGCCGCGGCGCAGGACTATCCCGCCCGGCCGATCCGGCTGATCGTTCCCTTCCCGGCCGGCTCGACCCCCGACGTGGTCGGGCGCGCGCTCGGCCAGAAGCTCGCCGAGGCCTGGGGACAGCCGATCGTCGCCGAGAACAAGACCGGCGCCGGCGGCAACATCGGCACCGCGGAAGCGGCGAAGGCTGCGCCCGACGGCTACACGCTGGTGATCGGCATCAACGGCCCGATCGCGGTCAACAAGGCGCTCTACGCGAGCCTGCCCTACGACCCGCAGAAAGACCTCAAGCCGATCTCGCTGCTCGCGATCGGCGCGCAGATGCTCGCGGTGCATCCGTCGGTGCCGGCGGCCGATCTCAAGCAGTTC
>DATKAX010000004.1:0-18749 GCA_035514595.1 Burkholderiales bacterium | reverse complement strand
TTGATCTCGAGCGGCTCCTTTTCCCGGCCGCGCTGGAAGTTCACGCGCTCAGGCCCGCTGCGGTGCCGGATAGTCCATGCGCTCGCCGTGCAGGATGTCGACCAGCTTCGCCGCCTGCAGCTCCATTTCCACCACGTAGGTATCGACCTTGTTCTTGTAGTGGCGGTAGAAGATCAGCGCCGGGATCGCGATGGCAATGCCGAACGCGGTGTTGTACAGGGCGATCGAGATGCCGTGAGCGAGCTGCGCCGGATTGGTTCCGGTCGGCGACTGCGAGGCGAAGATCTCGATCATGCCGATCACGGTGCCGAACAGCCCGAGCAGCGGCGCCGCGGTCGCAATGGTGCCGAGGGTGGTGAGGAAGCGCTCGAGCTGATGCGCCACGGCCCGCCCCGCCTCCTCGATCGCCTCCTTCATGACGTAGCGCGAGCTCTTGTGGTTGCGCAAGCCCGCCGCGAGCACCGCGCCCAGCGGCGAATCCCGGGAAAGCCGGTCCAGCACCTCCTCCGACACCCCCTGGCGCTGGTAGACGGCGACCACCTGCTCGAACAGCGCCGGCGGAACAATCTTTCTGCTGCGGAGCGAAACCGAGCGTTCGATGATCAGGGCGACAGCGACGACGGAGGCGAGCAGCAGGAACCAGATCGGCCAGCCTGCGGCCTCGATAATTGCGAACAACTCCCGTCCTTTATAAGTGTTATGTGTTACCGCCGGCGAATGTAAAGCATAGGCTCGCGGCGGAGCAAGTTTCGCAATGCACAACGGCCGCGTGTCGATCCGCGGGACGCGACAGGGTGTAGTCGTTATCGCGATATCCACAAAAAACTGTGGATAAGTTTGTGGATTATTCTTGTATAGGATCACGCGCCGCAGTTGCGGAAGCCCTCGAGTCGGTCGCGATCAAAATTTGAGCATACTTTTTCGCTGGCGGAACAGTCGGTTGCGGAAAAGAATCGGCCTCCGCATGGTGCTTGGCGCGTGCTCGCCCGCCAAAAGCCCCGCATGTGGATTAGTGGCGCCGTCTTTCCGGAAGAAGGACGCGAAGAAAGTCAAGAAAACCCGGCGAAAAGCCCTCCGCGTGGCATGCCGCAGTGGCTTTTTTTTCTTGACGCCGCGGCCCGACAGACTGCCCGCGCATGCTTCCCGCGGATAAGCTTCGCGCTGACGTGCCAGAACAGGTCCTCAGCGTTTCCCAACTGCTGCGCAGCGTGCGTGACGTGCTCGAGCGACGCTTTCCGCTGTTGTGGGTAAGCGGTGAGCTCTCCAACCTGGCGCGCGCGCCTTCGGGCCACCTGTATTTCACGCTGAAGGACGGCGCGGCCCAGGTCGACTGCGTCATGTTCCGCAGCCGGGCCGCGGCGCTCGGCTTCGAGCCGCGCGAGGGCGTGCAGGTGGAAGCGCGCGTTCTCACGACGCTCTACGAGCCGCGCGGGCGCTTCCAGCTCAATGTCGAGGCGATGCGGCGCGCGGGACTCGGACCGCTTTACGAGCGCTTCCTGCAGCTCAAGGAGAGGCTCGAGCGCGAAGGCCTGTTCGACCCGGCGGCGAAGCGCGAGCCGCCCGCGTTCCCGCGCTCGATCGGCGTCGTGACCTCGTTGCGCGCGGCCGCGCTGCGCGATGTGCTCACCACCCTCGCGCGGCGCAACCCGGCCGTCGGCGTGGTCGTGTACCCCGTGCCGGTGCAAGGCGAAGGCGCTGCGGCGCGCATTGCGGCGATGCTCGCCATCGCGAGCCAGCGCGCCGAATGCGACGTGCTGCTGCTGGTGCGCGGCGGCGGTTCGATCGAGGACCTTTGGCCGTTCAACGAGGAGGCCGTGGCGCGCGCGATCCGCGCGGCAGGCATTCCGGTGGTCGTCGGCGTCGGCCACGAGACCGATTTCACCATCGCCGACTTCGCGGCCGATCGCCGCGCGCCCACGCCGACCGCCGCGGCCGAGCTGGCGAGTCCCTCGCGCGCCGAGCTGCTCTCGCGCATCGCCGAGCGCTGCCGCTCGGTCGCGCGCGAGATGCGCCGGCGCCTGGACTATGCCGCCCAGGCGCTCGACGGCTGCGCCCGGCGCCTCGTGCACCCGGCGTCGCGGCTGCACGCGCATCGGCAGATGGTCGGGCAGCTCGGTGCCCGCCTCGCATTCGGCTTCGCCCACGCGGTGCATCGCGCCGGCGCCCGGCTCGAGCGCCTGCAGGCGAGCCTGGCAAGCCTCGACCCCGCCGCGGTGCTGGCACGCGGTTACAGCATCACGCGAAACGCCGCCGGCGAGCTGCTGCGCGACGCGGCCGCCGTGCGCGAGGGCGAGCGGCTCTCGACCACGCTCGCGCGCGGCGAGCTGGAGAGCGAGGTGCGGAAGAAGCGGCCCCTATAATCCGTCCATGGGCCACCGCCTGTCGAAGATCACCACGCGCACCGGCGACGCCGGCGAAACCGGGCTGGGCGACGGCGCGCGGGTGCCCAAGGACGCCCCGCGCATCGTGGCCCTGGGGGAGCTCGACGAGCTCAATTCGGCGATCGGGCTTCTGCTTGCCGAGGACGTGCCGCGCGAGCTGCGCGCGGCGCTGGAACAGGTGCAGCACGATCTGTTCGACCTGGGCGGCGAGCTGAGCATTCCCGGGCATCTCATGCTGAGCGAGCGGCAGGTGGCGAGCCTGGAAGCGCACCTCGAGGCGTGGAACGCAGATCTGGAGCCTCTCAAGGAGTTCATCCTTCCCGGCGGCACGCGAGCGGCGGCGCTGGCGCACCTGGCGCGCACCGTCTGCCGCCGCGCCGAGCGCAGTCTGGTTGCGCTCGGCCGCGGCGAGCCTGTGAGCGGGGATGCGCGCCGCTACCTCAACCGCCTGTCGGACCTGCTGTTCGTCGCGGCACGCATGCTCAACCGTCACGCCGGGCGATCCGACGTGCAGTGGCGGCACGAGCGCGGAAAGGGCCGAGGCGGCTAGGTCTCCTCGACGAACACCTCTTCGCGCTTCTTGCGCAGCGCGGGCAGCGCGACGATCACGAGCAGGATCACCGCCGCGATGATGAACCCCGCGCTGATCGGCTTGGTGACGAACACCGTCGGATCGCCGCGCGAGAGCAGCATCGCCCGGCGCAGGTTCTCCTCCATCAGCGGCCCCAGGATGAAGCCCAGGATCATCGGCGCCGGCTCGCACTCGAGCTTGACGCAGATGTAGCCAAGCAGGCCGAAGATCGCCATGATCAGCACGTCGAAGGGGTTGTTCGACAGGCTGAACACCCCGACCGCCATGAACACCAGGATCGAGGGATAGAGGAGCCGGTAGGGCACGGTGAGCAGCTTGATCCACATGCCGATCAGCGGCAGGTTGAGGATCACGAGCATCAGGTTCCCGACCCACATCGAGGCGATCAGGCCCCAGAACAGCTCCGGCTTCTCGGTCATCACCTGCGGCCCGGGGGCGATGCCCTGGATCATCAGCGCGCCGATCATCAAGGCCATCACGGCGTTGCCCGGAATGCCGAGCGTCAGCATGGGAATGAACGAGGTCTGCGCGCCGGCGTTGTTCGCCGACTCCGGGCCTGCGACGCCCTCGATCGCCCCCTTGCCGAACTGCTCGGGATGCTTGGAGATTTTCTTCTCCACGGTGTAGGAGCCGAAGGCCGAAAGGATCGAGCCGCCGCCCGGCAGGATGCCGAGAAACGAGCCGAGGGCCGTGCCGCGCAGGATCGGCGCCCATGAGCGCTTGAAGTCCTCTTTGGTCGGCATCAGGCTCTTGATCTTGCCGGTGAACACCTCGCGGCTGCCCTTCAGCTCGAGATTGGTGATGATCTCCGAGATGCCGAACATTCCCATCGCCACCACCGCGAAGCCGATGCCGTCCGAGAGCTCCGGGACGCCGAAGGTAAAGCGCAGCACGCCGGAGTTCACGTCGGTGCCGATCAGCCCGAGAAGCAGGCCGAACACCACCATCGCGATCGCTTTGGTGAGCGAGCCGTGCGCGAGCACGGTGGCGGCGACCAGCCCGAGCACCATCAGCGAGAAGTACTCCGAGGGGCCGAACTTGAGCGCCACCTCGGCAAGCGGCGGCGCGGCCACCGCGATCACCAGGGTCGCGATGCAGCCGGCGACGAACGAGCCGATGGCGCAGATCGCGAGCGCCGGCCCGGCGCGGCCCTGGCGCGCCATCTGGTAGCCGTCGAGGCAGGTCACGACCGAGGAAGTCTCTCCCGGCAGGTTCACCAGGATGGCCGTCGTCGAGCCGCCGTATTGCGCGCCGTAGTAGATCCCGGCGAGCATGATCAGGGCCGCGACCGGATCGAGGTTGAACGTGATCGGCAGGAGCATGGCGATGGTCGCCACCGGGCCGACGCCCGGCAGCACGCCGATCAACGTGCCCAGCATCACGCCGATCAGCGCGTAGAGCAGATGGATCGGGGAAACCGCGACCTGGAAGCCGAGCCAGAGATTGTCGAAAAGGCTGAAGTCCATGCCCTGGCTCCGCGCGTCAGCTGTAGGCTTCGGGCCAGAGCGGGAAGGGCAGCGTCAGCCCCTTCACGAACACCAGCACCGAGAACGCGATCAGGGCGATGTAGAGAATCGTCACTTCCTTCCACCTGAACTCATGGCCGCCAAGCGCGCTCAGAAACACCAGCACGCCGGTCGCCAGCACCAGGCCGAGCGGCTTCATGCTGTATCCGTACGCGATGCACCCGGCGAGCACCATCACCAGCGGACGGAAATGGAATTGCGGGACCTTGGGCCCGTCGAACGCGAACGACGTGACCAGGATCATTGCGCCGAGAACCGCGAGCAGGCCGCCGAGCACGGCCGGAAAATAAGCGGGACCCATGCGCACCGCGGTCCCCATCTGGTAGTGGGCGAGCGCCCAGACGACGCAGAACACGCCGAAAGCGAGAAACATCAGTCCCGCCCAGAAATCCTTGGGACTTCTTATCCGCATGTGAAGGCCTCCCTCCTCTTGCCGGCGCCGTCGAGTGTAACATGCGCCCCGGAGCGATCACCTTGCACACGGCCCCAGCAATCCGCTTCCTCTTGCTCGTGCTCGTCGCGTCGCTCGCCGGCTGCGGAGAGCACCCGAAGCTCGAGCGCCTCGACGCCGATGCGTTGGTGCTCGCATTCGGCGACAGCCTGACGTACGGCAGCGGCGCTTCGGCGCACGAAAGCTATCCCGCGCAGCTCGAGCAGCTGATCGGGCGGCGCGTGGTGAGGGCCGGCGTGCCCGGCGAAGTCACCTCGCAGGCGCTGGCGCGGCTGCACGGCGCGCTCGACGAGCATTCTCCGCGGCTGCTGCTGCTTTGCATCGGCGGCAACGACTTTTTGCGGCGCCTCGGAAACCGTCAGGCGGAAGCGAACGTGCGAGCGATGGTCAAGCTCGCGACGACGCGCGGCATCGGCGTCATGCTGATCGGCACGCCGGAGCCCGGGTTCACGGTGTCGCCGCCGGCGTTCTACGCCGCCATCGCCGAGGAGTTCGCGCTGCCCTACGAAGGCGACGTGCTCGGCGAAGTCCTGAAGGATGCGAGCCTCAAGTCCGATACCATCCACCCGAACGCGCGCGGCTATCGCGTCATCGCCGAGCGCATCGCCGAAGCGCTGAGGCGAAGTGGGGCGATCTGAGGCGCTCGAGGTCCTCGGGCCGGTCGACGTCCCAGACAATGCGCAGCAGGCGCGATCGATAGCCGAGCCGCGCGAGGCGCCGCAGGGTCTCGGCGCAGACCTCGGCGCCGCCCCAGGGCACGCCCTGGAACAGCAGCGGCGAGACGCGGCGCGCAGCGATCAGCGCATAGCCGCCGTCCTCGGCCGGGGCGAGCACCACGTCGCAGCCGCCCGCGAGCAGCCGCGCCGCGCGCCGCAGGTCCTCGGGGCGCAGCGCCGGGCAGTCGGCGCCGATGAGGATCGCCGCCCCGTGCCGCCGCAGGCCGTGCACCAGCGCGTGATGCATGCGCGCGCCGAGATCCGCGCCCCGCTGCACGCGCAGCCGCGCCTTTCCCGCGAACAGCGAATGCCGCGCCGTGAGGTGCAGCTCGACCGGGCCGCAGCGCGCCTCGCGCGCGGTGTGCAGCGCGGCAAACGCCAGCCGGGCCTGCAGCCGCGCCGCGCCGGCTGCGCCCAGCCGGGGCGCGAGCCGCGTCTTGGCCTGCCCGGCGAGCGGCGCGCGCGCGAACACGATGACGAGGGCCCTAGCGGCTGCGCGCATACAGGCGCGCCAGATCGTCCGGCCGCGCGCCGAGAAAGAAGAGCAGGCGCAGCCACCACATGAGCGCCACGGTGCGCAGCACGCCGCGCGCCTCCCAGCGCCGGCCCGAGGTGAGCACGCGGCTGCGCAGGCAGGCGGGCGCGCCGCGGCGCTTCATCGCCGCGCTGAAGGCGACGTCCTCCATCAGCGCGATCTGGGGAAAGCCCGCGAACGAGGCGCGTTGCACGAAGATCGCCTGGTCCCCGGTGGCGATGCCGGTGAGCCGCGAGCGCAGGCTCATCGCCCGGGCGACCAGGTGCAGCAGCCGGTGCCTGCCGTCGATCTCCACGTCGAACCTGCCCCACAGCGAGCCCCGCAAGGCCTCCGCGATCAAGGCGTCGGCCTGCGGCGGAAGCCGGGTATCGGCGTGCAGGAACACGAGCGCCTCCCCGGTTGCGACGCGCGCCCCGGCGTTCATCTGCACTGCCCTGCCCCGCGGCGCCCAGAGCAGCCGGTCGCACAGTTTCGCGGCGAGCTGCGGCGTGCCGTCGTCGCTGCCGCCGTCCACCACGATCACCTCGTGGCCGCGAGCGCGCAGCGGCGCGAGCGCCTCGAGCGCCGCCCGGATCCCGGCCGCCTCGTTCAGCGTCGGCACGATGATCGAGAGCTTCACTGCCCGGCGTCGTTCAGCTTCCAGTCGTACTCGACATGCGCGATGGGCGCCTTGCCCTCGGCGATCAGCTGCTGGTGCCGGGGCTCGTCGGCGAGCAGCTCGGCGTACCTCGAGAAGTACCGCTCGCGCGGCTCGAAGTCCTCGCGAAACCACTTGAAGATCTCGGAGACCTCCAGCCGGCCGCTGGCCGGATCGTAGCGGTTGCGCAGCCGGTCCGAAAGGAAGCGGCGTGCCTGCTCCTCGAGCTGCGCGTCCAGCCGCCCCGGCACGTAGGCCTCCTCGCGCAGCATGGGGCAGCCGATCGAGGCGCAGTTCACCGCGTAGTGCACGCGGGGCTCGTCGTACGCTCCCGGCTTGCGCAACGTGGCGTGCTCGATGCCGTCGAGGCTCATGTTGCGCCCGAGCAGCGCAAAAAAACGGTCCTTGAAAGGATTGCCGAAGAGCTTGCCGAAATCCCAGATCGACCGGATGTCCGGATAGCGCGTGAGGATCTTCTCGACCGCGAACGCGTTGTAGGCGTTGATCAGGAAGGCCATCTGCTCGGACCCGGTCCAGCCGCGGAACTCGGTCTCGCCCACTCGAGACAGCGAATCGCGGTAAGCCTTCAGCTCGGCGCGGTCCCGGGCCATGCCGGCATAGCGCACGCGCGAGGCCTTGCCGCCCTCGAGCACGACGACATGCTTCTTCAGCAGCGCGTCCCAGGCGCGGTGCGCGTGGTCGAAGGCCTGGGCCGCCGCGACACGCGGCAGCCACAGCAGGCAGAGCAGGCACAGCAGGCGCGCCATCCGCCGGGTCAGGGATGATCCTGCTGGTACGCCGGGCGGCGATCGCCGAACGCGGCGGGGGCTCGCGATACGACCGTTCCGAGGCCGCCCGCGCCCCGCATCCAGGCGTGAAACGCCTCGAGCAGCCGATGCTGGCCGCGGGTCACCTGGGCGCGCTTCCAGGCACCGGCCGCGGACTTGTTCGCCTCGGCGAGCGTCGGATAGACGTGAATCGTGCCGAGGATCTTGTTCAAGCCCAGGCCGTGGCGCATGGCCGTCACGTACTCCGCGATCAGCTCGCCTGCGTGCGAGCCTGCGATCGTGGCGCCCAGGATGCGGTCCTTGCCCGGCACGGTGAGGACTTTGACGAAGCCGTGCGCCGCCTCGTCGGCAATCGCACGATCGAGCTCCTCGATCGCGTAGTGCGTGACCTCGTAGGCGATTCCGCTTTCCTTCGCCTCGATCTCGTTGAGGCCGACGCGGGCCACCTCCGGGTCGGTAAAGGTCGCCCACGGGATCACGCTATAGTCGGCGCGGAACATCCTGAAGCGTCCGAACAGGGCATTGACCGCCGCGTACCAGGCCTGGTGCGACGCGGTATGGGTGAACTGGTACGGCCCGGCCACGTCGCCGCAGGCGTAGATGTTCGGGTAAAGCGTCTGGAGATACTCGTTGGTCTCGACGGTGGCGGCGCGCGTCGTGCGGATGCCGAGCTCCTCGAGCCCGTATCCCGCAGTGTTCGGCCTGCGTCCGACCGCGCACAGCAGCAGGTCGAATGCCACCCTCACCTCGCGGCCGTCGTGCTCCGAGATCAGCACCTTCTCGCCGTTCTCGACGCGGAACTCCCTGGCCCGGTGGCCGGCGAGCACCTCGATGCCTTCGGCGCGAAACCTTTCCACCACGAGCTGCGACACCTCGGGATCCTCGCGCGCCAGGATGCGCGGCAGCATCTCGACCTGCGTGACGGCCGCGCCGAAGCGCGCGAAGCACTGGGCGAGCTCCGAGCCGATCGGCCCGCCGCCGAGCACGAGGATGCGGCGCGGCAGCTCGCGCAGGCTCCACACGGTATCCGACGTCACGTAGCCGGTGCGCTCGATTCCCGGGATCGGCGGAACGAAGGGTTGTGCGCCGGCGGCGATCACGATGCTCCTCGTCGTGAGCCGCACGGTAGCGCCGTCGCTCCTGCTCACCTCGACCTCCCAGGGCGTGACGATCCGCGCCGCGCCCTGAAGGCACTCCACGCCGAGGCGCGCATAGCGCTCGACCGAGTCATGCGGCTCGACGGCCTTCACCACGCGCTGCACGCGCTCCATGATGTCGGCGAAGTCGAACTGCACGCTCGCCGAGCGGATGCCGTAGTCGCGATGCCGCCGGATCTCGGCGAGCGCGCGCGCCGACCTGATGAGCGCCTTGGAGGGCACGCATCCCGTATTGAGGCAGTCGCCGCCCATGCGGTGGCGCTCGACGAGCGTTACCTCGGCCCTCACCGCCGCGCCGATATAGGCGGCAACCAGCCCCGCAGAGCCGGCGCCGATGACCACCAGGTTGCGGTCGAATCGTGCCGGGCGACGCCATCTCGCATAGACGCGGCGCGCCCTTGCCGCGGCGACCGCCTTCTTCGCGACCAGCGGCAACAGCCCGAGCAGCAGGAAGGCGCCGATCAGGCCCGGAGACAGCAGGCCTTGCGCCGACTCGATCTGCGCAAGCTGGGTGCCGGCGTTCACGTAGGCCACCGTGCCGGCCAGCATGCCGAGCTGGCTGACCCAGTAGAAGGTCCACAGGCGCATCGGCACGAGTCCCATCACGAGGTTGATCGCCACGTAGGGAATCGCGGGAATGAGGCGCAAGGTGAAAAGGTAAAACCCGCCTTCCCGGCGGAATCCATCGTTCACCGCCCGCAGGTGCCGGCCGAATCTCTGCTGCACCCAGTCGCGCAGCACGAACCGGCTGACGAGAAAGGCGAGCGTCGCGCCGATCGTGGAGGCGAAGGACACGATCACGGTTCCCCACAGAAGCCCGAACAGGGCGCCGCCGAGCAGCGTCATCGGCACGGCGCCGGGCAGCGACAGCGCCGTAACGAGGACGTACAGGAGGAAGTAGGCAGCGACGGACTCGAGCCGGTGCGACTGCGCGTACGACTGGGCGGCGTCGATCTGCGCCTTGAGGTTATGCAACGTGAGGTATTCGTGGCCGCCCGCGGCGAAGAACACCGCCACTGCCGCGACGATTGCCGCAATCACAGCCAGCTTCCATCTCATAGGCGTCTCCCCGGCATCGCGGCTTCGGCGGCGCGGGCGCTCGACAGCTTACGCCGCCGCGAGGCCGGCGCCCGGCATGGGCTCGCGCAGCGCGTCTGCAGGCGCGTAGTCCGGCCCGCGCGCGATGCGTGCATGGTATGACAGATGGGCGTCGGAGCCGGGCGGCCACTGCGCGAGAAAGCGCCGTTCCCAGGCCGCGCCATCGTAGTCGATCGCCAGCGCATCGACGTGCAACCGGCCGGCGCGCACCCCGTAGAGCGCCTTGCGGGCGCGACGCACCGAGATGCGGCTTGCGAGTCCGAAGCGCGTGCCCCGGAAGTTCGGCATGCCGGCCGCCCCGTTGTTGATCAGCGCGCCTCCGGCCTCGAACGTCTGCAGCACCGGCAGGCAGGTGTGGCTCGAGGCGATCACACGCGCGTTCGCCGCGTCGAGCGCAGCTGCCGCGGCGTCGCGGCCTGCCGGCGTGCGCAGCCGCTCCTGCGAGAAGTCCCAGCCGGCGAGCGAGTGCGCGTCGCCATGCACGATCGCGACGCGCTCTCCGCCGACCTCGGCGACCACATGCATCGGAAGCGACGCCAGGCGCCGCAGGAGCGCCGGGAACCCGACCGCCGTGCGGCGCAGCCGCTCGAGAATCCGGTTGGAACGCTCGACGTCCGCATCGCCGACCCAGTCCGGGTAGCTGCAGCCGCAACCCGCGCCGCTCGCCGGCGTCGCGAGCTCGGTTTCGACGTTGCCCCGGAGCGCGGCATGCGCCAGCACGCTCTCGGTCACCCGGCGGAAGTCCTGCGCGTCGACGTCGAACCAGTGGAAATCGCCGTTGAACACCAGCGCCTTGTCGCCCGGCTCGCCGGCGTAGAGCTCGAGCAGCCGCTCGAGCGCCTCCCGGTTGCCGTACAGGCCGCCGGCGACATACAGGGTGTCGGCGCGCAGCGCGGCCGGCCCCGCGAGCGAGCGGGCGCCGTAGCGGTAGCCGAGCGGGCAGCTGCGTCCCGGGCCTGCGCTAGCCATGCAAGGCGCCCCCGCAGGAGGAGCCCTGGCCGGCGGTGCAGCCGTAGCAATGGTCGCGCACCGCGACCGGGTTGCCTGACAAGTCGCGACCGATCAGCGCCGAGAGATGCGTGCGGCTGCGGCCTTCGAGCGCGAGCGGCAGGTCGAGCATCTGGTTAAAGTCGCAGTCGTAGACGTAACCCTGCCAGTCGACCGAGATCAGGGAGCGGCACATCACCGTTTCGAGGTTCTCGGGCCGGTGCGAGCGGTGGAGCAGCGCCATGTACTCGTTGAACTGGCCCTTGGACACCAGCGCCGAGCCGAAGCGCTGGATCGGCATGTTGGCCATCGTGTACAGGCGGTCGAACACGACGCCAAAGCGCTCGTGCAGCACGCGCTTGTAGTCGGCTTCCAGCGTATCCTGCGCCGGAGGCAGCGCAGGGCCCTGGGGGTTGTAGACCAGGTTGAGCGCGAGCCCGCCGCCCTGCACGCCGTAGCCCAGGGCGTTGAGCCGCCTGAGGCCCTCGATGCTCTTCTCGTAGACGCCCTTGCCGCGCTGCCGGTCGACCAGCTCCTCGCTGTAGCACGGCAGCGAGGCGATGACTTCGACGCGGTGCGCGGCGAGGAACGCGGCGAGGTCCTCCTGCCCCGGCTCGAGCAGGATCGTCAGGTTGCAGCGGTCGATGACGTGCGTGCCGAGCTCGCGGGCGCGCTTCACCAGCTCCCGGAAATGCGGGTTCAGCTCGGGCGCGCCGCCGGTCAGGTCGAGGTTGCCCACCGAGGAAACGCCGAGGAACGCGAGCACATCGCTCATCGTTTCGCGCGCCATCATCTCGGTGCGCTGCGGGCTGGCGTTGACGTGGCAGTGAAGGCAGCTCTGGTTGCACTTGTAGCCCAGGTTGACCTGCAGCGTCTCGAGGCGGGCGCGCCGCAGAGCGGGAAACCCGTAGTGGCGCATCAAGGGAAGGGTGGCGTGCATCCCGGTTGGTCGCGCGGCGCCCGGGCGGGCTTACAGCCGCCTAGAGGAGGTTCGGCGCCTCGCCGCCCAACTGCTCGTCGCGCAGGCCGAGCAGCCGCTGGCTGGTGGCGCGCAGGCGCTGCGCGAGCATCAGCACCAGCTCCATCAGGACCTTCGCCCCGAGCAGCGGCTGCTCGACGATGATGCGCGCCAGGTTCTCGCGGTCGAGCACCGCGATGATCACCGGCTCGACCGCGATGCAGGTGGCGAAGCGCGCCTCGCCGTCGATCATTGACATCTCGCCCAGCGTACGGCCGGCCTCGACCACGGCGAGCAGCTGGGGCGTATTCCAGCGGTCGCGCTTGTGCACTTCGATCCTGCCCTCGATCACCATCAGCATGAAATCGCCGCCGTCGCCCTCCTGGATGATCTCGACCCCGGGCTGGGCGCGGTAGACCTCCATGAAGTGCGCGAGCAGCCGCACTTCCTGCGGGGAAAAGTTCTCCAGCAGCCTGCACTTCGGTATCAGCGCATGGATCTGCACGGCAAACTTGCTCGCGTCGCCGAGATAGTCCAGTTGCGCCAGCTGGTGCGGGCGATCGGGCATGGGCCGGCCCATTATGCCAGCCGCGAGCCGCAGACCGCTATTTGCGGCGCCTGCGGCGCTCCCTGACCGCCTCGGCGAGCTTCGCCAGCACGCCGCTCGAGTCCTCCCAGCCGAGGCAGGCGTCGGTGACACTCTGGCCGAACTTGAGCGCCCCGCCGGGGGCCGGCTCCTGGCGGCCCTCGACGAGGTGCGATTCGACCATCGCGCCGATGATGCGGCTCTCGTTGCCGGCGATCTGGTTCGCGATATCGCCAGCGACCTCGATCTGGCGCTTGTAGTCCTTCGAGGCGTTGGCGTGCGAGCAGTCGATCATCAGCCGCTCGGGGAGCCCGGCGCGCGCCAGCTCCTCGCAGGCCCGCTGCACGCTCGCCGCGTCGTAGTTGGGCTGCCTGCCGCCGCGCAGGATGATATGGCAGTCGTCGTTGCCCCGCGTCTCCACGATCGCCACCTGCCCGCTCTTGTGCACCGAGAGGAAATGGTGCTTCTGGCGCGCCGCGAGCAGCGCGTCGATCGCGATCTTGACGTTGCCGTCGGTGCCGTTCTTGAAGCCGACCGGCGCCGACAGGCCCGAGGCGAGCTCGCGGTGCACCTGGCTCTCGGTGGTGCGCGCGCCGATCGCGCCCCAGGAGACGAGATCGCCGATGTATTGCGGCGAGATCACGTCGAGGAACTCGCATCCCGCGGGCACGCCGGCCTGGTTGATGCGCACCAGCAGGTCGCGCGCGATGCGCAGGCCCTCGTTGATGCGGAAGCTGCCGTTCATGTAGGGGTCGTTGATCAGGCCCTTCCAGCCCACGGTGGTGCGCGGCTTCTCGAAGTAGACCCGCATCAGCAGCTCGAGCTCGCCAGCGTGGCGCTTTCTTTCCTGCGCCAGCCTGCCCGCGTATTCGAGCGCCGCGAGAGGATCGTGTATCGAGCACGGGCCCATCACCCCCAGGAGCCGGTCGGAGCGGCCGTGCAGGATCTGGCGCACGCGGCGGCGCGTCTCCGTGATCAGCGTCTCGACGGCGGTGCCCTGGATGGGGAAGAAGCGGATCAGGTGCTCCGGCGGCGGCAGCGGAACGATGTTCTCGATGCGCTCGTCGTCGGTGAGCGAGGTCTTGTCGGCGGGGACGGTGGCGAGGTAGCTGTCGGTCGGCGTGGTCATGGGGGCACCCTGGGCAAAAAAAAACCGCCAGGCTTTTCGGCGCTGGCGGTTTTTCGGATTCGGTGGGTTGTCGCTTAGCCGGTCCCTTCCGCCAGCAGGCAGGGGAAGTCGAAGAAAAAGCCGAAGAAGAACCGGTGAGCCATCGCCCGGATTGAATCATACGGAAACGGCGTTTGGCAAATTTTCCCGTCCTGGGCCACAGGCTTTCGACCGCCTCCGCGGAAATAGTCACGGTTTCGAGCCCCAGGCGCTTCGAAGGGCGTTCTCGTAGTCATGTCGACGCAAGGAAAACTGGCACTCGAGGAGGCACTTTGCCAGGCCTAGGGTTTGCTAGGTAGAACGCATCATGATAGGTTTTTTACTCGGGGTAGCTGTACCGGCGAGAAAAAAGGAAGGTGGGTGAGAAATGTCGGCTAGCGTGACTATTCCGATCGCGGGTTTCAAGGACGTCTACGACGTCTCGGGCGTGGAACGGGCCCTGCAGGAGCTCTCGCCGACGGCGAACGAGGCGCTGCGCGCGGTCTACGAGAAGATGCTGCGCCTCGGCGGCCAGCGCTTCACCGTCAAGCCTTCGGCGCTGCCGGAGATGGACTCGCTCTGCGAGGGGCTGCCCAACTTCACCGAGGTGCTCGAGGACATCCGCAAGCACCTCGCCCTGTGCATCGACTCGAACGACTCGATCGAGCTGCCGCCGATGCTCCTGCTGGGCGAGCCGGGCATCGGCAAGACGCATTTCGCGCGCAAGATCGCCGAGCTGCTGGGCACCGGCTTCGGCTTCGTCCCGATGAGCTCGCTCACCGCCGGCTGGGTGCTCTCGGGCGCCTCCTCGCAATGGAAGAACGCCAAGCCCGGCAAGGTATTCGACACTTTCGTGAACGGCGACTACGCCAACCCGGTGATCGTGGTCGACGAGATCGACAAGGCGAGCGGCGACGGCCAGTACGACCCGCTCGGCGCGCTCTACGAGCTGCTCGAGGTCCAGACCGCCATGCGCTTCATCGACGAGTTCGTCGAGCTGCCGATCGACGCTTCCGGGGCGGTGTGGCTCGCCACCGCCAATGACGCCGCTCGCATCCCCGAGCCGCTTCTCAACCGCCTCTCGGTCTACGAGGTCAGGGCACCGGATGCCGAGGGCGCGGCGCGCATCGCCACCCACATCTATCGCGAGATCCGCGACTCGCACGACTGGGGACGGCAGTTCCCCGAGACGCTTTCGCCCTCGGCGCTCGACAAGCTCGCCTCGCTGCCGCCGCGCGACATGCGGCGCGCGATCCACTCGGCCTTCGGCAACGCCAAGGTCGCCGGGCGCAGCGAAGTGAGCCCGGACGACATCCAGGACGCGAGGGCCAGGAAGCAGCGAATCGGCTTCTAGAAGTACGCGAGCAGGCGCCCGCAGGCGATCACCGCGACCCAGAGCACGAGCGAGATGGCCGCCGAGGCGCGTGCCGACGGCGGCGGCGGCAGCTTGCGCATCTCCTCCGAGTCCCACACGTCCGCGGTGCGGAACGTGATGGCGTGAAACAGCGCCGCATTCAGGCCGGCCGCGAGGATCAGCAGCAGCTTGACCACGAACACCTCGCTTTGAATGAACTCGCTGGCGTGCGCCGTGAACATCAGGAGGCCGCTCGGCACGATCAGCAGGAAGCTCGACGCGGTCCACGGCAGCACGTGGGCCGCCAGCCGGCGCACTGAAATGACGCGCGAGAAACCGAGCAGGCGCAGATCCAGCACGGCGACGGAGCCGAACAGCAGGCCGATGCCGACGATGTGGACCACCTCGACGCTCGGGTACAGCCAGAGCCAGGTGCGCATCGCCTCGCCGAGCGGCGAGGCCTCGATCGCGCCCAGCGGCGTCATCTGAGCTCGACGGTCTTTCCCCGGATCGAGATGCGCTCGGCGCGCATCTCGTCAGCCTTGTTGCGATTCGGATAGCCCTCGACGGTGGCGGTCGCGCCGGGCTTGAGCATCTCGCTCGGAAGGCCGCGGCGCTCCATGCGCGAGGGCGGCGCAAGGACCACGTGCCAGGTGTTGCCCGGCGCCTCGAGCCGGATGTGGCCATGCGGGTGCTCGTAGCCGGAGGCGACGATCTTGCCGGTGAGCTTGAGCGCCTTGGACGAGTCGTACTCGCTCCAGCCATGGTGCGCCGATGCCGCGAGCGGCACCGCGAAGGCGCAAATCAGGAAAAGGCTTTTCATACGCGCTCCTCCACCCATGTCTTCACCGATTCGAGCGCGACGGGAAGCTTGGCCGGCTCGGTGCCGCCGGCCTGCGCCATGTCGGCGCGACCGCCGCCCTTGCCGCCCACCTGCTGGGCGACGAAATTGACCAGTTCCCCCGCCTTCACCTTCGCCGTGAGGTCGGCGGTCACCCCGGCGATGAGCGACACCTTGCCGTCGTTCACCGCGCTCAGGACGATCGCGGCGGACTTGAGCCGCTCCTTGAGCTTGTCCATGGTCTCGCGCAGCGTCTTGGCGTCCGCGCCCTCGAGGGTCGCGGCGAGCACCTTGGCGCCCTTCACATCGATCGCCTGCGAAGCCAGGTCCTCGCCCTGGCTCGAGGCGAGCTTCGACTTGAGGCGCCCGAGCTCCTTCTCCAGCGCGCGCACGTTGTCCAGCACCTGGCCGAGCTTCGCGGCGACCTCGGTGACCGGCGTTTTGAGGACCGCGGCGGCCTCGGCGAGCTTGGCTTCCTGCGCCTGCACCCAGGCGAGCGCGCCTTCGCCGGTCACGGCCTCGATGCGCCGAATCCCCGCGGCGACGCCCGACTCGGACACGATCTTGAAGAAGCCGATGTCGCCGGTGCGCCGCACGTGCGTGCCGCCGCACAGCTCGGTCGAGAAATTTCCCATGCTGAGCACGCGCACCTCGTCGCCGTACTTGTCGCCGAAGAAGGCGAGCGCGCCGGCGCGGATCGCTTCGTCATACTTCATGATGCGCGCGCTCACCTCGTCGTTCCTCTGAATCGCGGCATTGACCAGCGCCTCGATCCGGCGGATCTCCTCCTCCGTCACCGGCTTCGGATGCGAAAAGTCGAAGCGTGTGCGGTTCGCATCCACCAGCGAGCCTTTCTGCTCCACGTGCTTGCCGAGCACCTGACGCAGCGCGGCGTGCATCAGGTGCGTCGCCGAATGGTTCCACATCGCACGCTGGCGCGAGGCCGTGTCGACCTGGGCCCCGAGCTCCTCCCCGACGCGCAGCACGCCCGTGCGCTGCGTGCCGTGGTGGCCGAAGACCTCGGCCTGGATCTTCTGCGTGTCCTCGACCGCGAAGGTGCCCGCCGGCCCGACCAGCTCGCCGCGGTCGCCGACCTGGCCGCCCGACTCGGCGTAGAACGGCGTGCGCTCGAGCACCACCACGCCGGATTCGCCCGACTGCAGCTCGCTCGCCTGGACGCCCCCCTTGTATAGCGCGATGACCCTGGCGCGCAGCGAGAGCTTTTCGTAGCCGTGGAACTCGGTCCTGTTGCCCGAGTACTCGAGCCCCGCGGCGGCCGAGAAGCGCGACGCGGCGCGCGCGCGGCTGCGCTGCTGCTCCATCGCCGCCTCGAAGCCCGCCATGTCGACGAGCACGCCGCGCTCGCGGCAGATATCCGCGGTGAGATCCACCGGGAAGCCGTAGGTGTCGTAGAGCTTGAATACCGTGTCGCCGTCGAGCAGCTTCTCGCCCGAGGCGAGCGCCGCCTCGAGCACGCTCATGCCGTTCTCGAGCGTCTCGGCGAAGCGCTCTTCCTCCTGCTTCAGGATGTCGGCGACCCTGTCGCGGGCGCTGCGCAACTCGGGATAGGCATCGCCCATCGCGCGGTCCAGGTCGGCCACCAGGCGGTGAAAGAACGGCTTGCTTTGGCCGAGCTTGTAGCCGTGGCGGATGGCGCGGCGGATGATCCGGCGCAGCACATAGCCCCGCCCCTCGTTGCCCGGAATGACGCCGTCCACGATCAGGAAGGCGCAGGCGCGGATGTGGTCGGCGATGACGTTGAGCGAGGGATCCTTCAGCTTTTTCTGCCCGGTCTCGCGCGCCGCGGCGCGGATCAGGTCCTGGAAGAGATCGATCTCGTAGTTCGAGTGCTTGCCCTGCAGGATCGCGGCGATGCGCTCCAGGCCCATCCCGGTGTCGACCGAGGGCTTGGGCAGCGGGTGCAGCACGCCCTGCTCGTCGCGGTTGAACTGCATGAAGACGAGATTCCAGATCTCGATGTAGCGGTCGCCGTCCGCCTCGGGCGAGCCCGGCGGTCCGCCGGCGATGCCCGGACCGTGGTCGTAGAAGATTTCGCTGCACGGCCCGCACGGGCCGGTATCGGCCATCTGCCAGAAGTTGTCCGACTGGTGCTTCAGCCCGCCCGGCTTGTCGCCGACGCGCACCACGCGTTCCCTGGGCAGCCCGACCATGCGGGTCCACAGCTCGTAGGCCTCGTCGTCGGTCTCGTAGACCGTGGCCCAGAGCCGCTCGGCCGGCAGCTTGTAGACCTTCGTGAGCAGTTCCCAGGCGAACTGGATGGCGTCCCTCTTGAAGTAGTCGCCGAAGGAAAAATTGCCCAGCATCTCGAAAAACGTATGATGCCGCGCGGTGTAGCCGACGTTCTCGAGGTCGTTGTGCTTGCCCCCGGCGCGCAGCGAGCGCTGCGAGCTCGTCGCCCGCAGGTGCGGGTGCTTCTCCTTGCCGAGAAACACGTCCTTGAACTGCACCATCCCGGAATTGACGAACAGCAGCGTCGGGTCGTTCGCCGGCACCAGCGAGCTCGAGGGCACGATGGTGTGCCCCTTGGAGCGGAAATACTCCAGGAAGCTCGAGCGTATCTCGTTTGATTTCATTAAGAGAATTCTACTGCAGCGCAAAAACCCGGGGTGCCGGCCGGCCGCCCCGGGAAACCCCGCTATGCGTTGATGCGGCCGTACTTCAGCAGCCGCGCCCGCACCGCCCCCATGGTGCGCTCGTGCGCCGCGGCGAGCTCCTGCAGCGCGCGCCCCGCGTCGAACGCGGCGAGCAGCCTGCGGTCCTCCTCCTCGGTCCACGGCTCGCCGGTCTTCTGCGGCATCTGCGCCCTGCGCCGCTCGAAGCGCTCGATGCGCTCCAGCGCGGCCGCCGCCTCGTAAAGCGCGCGCACCACCTGCGGACGCTGATAGGCGCTCTCCGGCGGGAACACCTCCCCGCTCTCCGGGTCGACCCCGTTCGCCAGCGACCGCACCACCGCCAATGCTTGTGTCTGATCCAT
>DATKAX010000003.1:0-4552 GCA_035514595.1 Burkholderiales bacterium | reverse complement strand
GCGTTACACTAGTTCGGAAACCCCGTCCGGCCGCGACCAAGGGCCGGGCGTACCCATAAACGCCTTCGAGGGGGAATGTCATGAAAACGACGCAACGTTGGATGCTTACGGCGGCGGTCGCCGCGCTCTGCTCGGCAGGTGCGCAGGCGCAGGATGCGGATCCGAATATGAGCTTCTTCATCACCAGTGAGGGACCCGGAAACGGCGCCGACCTCGGCGGCCTGGAGGGCGCGGATGCGCACTGCAACACGCTCGCCAAGGCAGCCGGCTCGAAACGCACTAGCTGGAAGGCGTACCTGAGCACCACTCAGCCGGGCGGTGAGGCGGGCGTAAACGCGCGCGATCGAATCGGAGAGGGTCCGTGGCGCAACGCCAAGGGCGTGGTAGTGGGCAAGAACGTCGCAGACCTGCATTCCGCAAATCACAACATCAACAAACAGACGGCGCTGACCGAGAAGGGCGAGACGGTGAAGGGGCGCGGGGATACGCCGAACGAGCACGACATCCTCACGGGCTCGGATCCGGCCGGCATGTACTCGACGGCGGGCGGCGACACCACCTGCGGCAACTGGACGAAAAGCGGCGAAGGCTCGGCGATCGTCGGCCACCACGACCGCATCGGATTGAAGGACACGCGGCACATGAGGTCGTGGAACTCCTCGCACGGCTCGCGCGGCTGCAGCCAGGATCTGCTCCGGGCCTCGGGCGGCGCCGGCCTGTTCTACTGCTTCGCGGCGGACTGAGCGTCCGGCGCGGGCGCCGGGCGCATGGCCGATCCTGGCCGTGTGCGCCCGGCGTGGGAAGCGCGCCGGCTTTCAGCGCTCGGTACGGCTTTCCTGGAGCAGGTTGCGGTCGATCAGGGTGATCTCGATGCGCCGGTTCTTCTGGCGTCCTTCCGGGCTGTCGTTGGCCGCGACCGGCGCGTACTCGGCGCGGCCGGTGGCGATCAGCCGCTCCGGCGCGATGCCCGAGTCCTGCAGGAAGCGCACCCACGGTCGTCGCGCGCGCCGCCGAGAGCTCCCAGTTCGAGGGGAACACCTTCTGCAGCCCCTTCGCGATCGGCACGTCGTCGGTATGGCCGACGACGCGGATCGCCTTCTCGTCATAGGACTTGATCGCGTCCGCGACCTTCTGCAGCACCTCCTTGCCGCTCTCCTTGAGCGCCGCCCGGCCGGAATCGAAGAACAGCTGCTCCGCCACGTCGACGGTCAGCATGTCCTTGTAGCGCCGCACCTGGAGCTGGCCCTTCTGCAGCTCTTGGTTGAGGTCGGCGACCAGCGCGTCGTATTGCGCCTGCGACTGCCTGCTCGCGCTCAGCAGCATCGAGCGCTGGCTCTCGAGCGCCTGGTTCTGCGCGCGCAACCGGGCCTGCTCGCGCTCGAGCGCGGCCTTGGTCTGCTCGAGCGCGCCTTTCTCCTGCTCCAGGGAAGTCTTCTGCTGCTGAAGCGAGCTCCTCTGGCCTTCGAGCGCCGAGAGCTGCGACTGCAGGTCCTGGAGCTGCTGCTCGAGCGCCGCGCGCTGCCCTTGCAGGGTGCGGGACTCCTGTGCCTTCTCCTCTTGCAGCTTGTCGTAGGTTCCCTGCGTAACGCAGCCGCCCAGCATGAGGGTCGCCGCTAGTGCGGCGCTGCCGAGATAAGCGTAGTTGTAGTTGCCGATCATTATTACCTCCTGCTTGTTGCCCCTACGTCTGCAGGATAACCGCGCGATCCCGGCTCGTGGAATCGCGGGCGGCGAGCGGCTACAGGCAAATGCCAAGCAGTCGCGATCGAGCAACAGCCGCCGCTCGATGCGTCGTGGTCCGGCGACGCTTTTGACCTCAGGGGGTGTTGCGTGGACGCGGTGATTTCCGGGGCGGGGAGACAGTACGCGGAGCCGACCCGGGAGCTGGGTCAACTTCTGGGCGGCGCGCATCGGGAGGTTTCCCCTGCCGCTCCAGCCAATAACGCCTGGCGCCCGGATGCAGCGGCGCGCTGATGCTGCGGAAAGCGAAGTCGGCGTTGAATGCCGAGAAGCTTGCAGAGAGCCGGCTCAGCTCGTCTGCCGCCTCGAAGATCGCCCGCGTAACCTTGTAGACCTCGTCCTCCGGACGCTCGGAGCTCGTGGCGAGAACCGTCGGCACCGATAGCGTGGGAACTTCGCTGTCCCAGGAGGGATAGGTGCCTCCCGGGATGGTCCCGCGCTGGTAGGTCCGGCTCGACTCGACGTAGCCGCGGATCAGCTCTTCGCCGAGCGCGACCAGCCGGATCGGAACGCGCGACGCGAGCTCCTTGTACGCCGGATCGCGCAAGCTGGTGAGCGAAATCACCGCGTCCAGCTCTCCTTTGAGGAACTGGCGGTTTGCCTCGGCGTAATCGAGGTATACGAGGTGAGGATCGTTCAGCGTCCCCGGGCCGCGATCGCCGCGGGCGAACTGAAGCAGGCGGCTCACGACGCGGGCGGTCGTGAAGTCCCGCTCGCCGGCGGATACCCGAGCGCTCAAAAGGTCCTTGAACGAGCGGATCCGCCCTTCGCGCCTCGCGACGATGTGAAGGTACAGCGGGAAAAGGGAAACCATGTAGCGCAAGCGGTCGTGCGGCTTGCGGAACGGCGGCTCGCCTGCACAGGCTCTGACGAGGCTGCCCGCCACCGCGAGGCAGTAGCCGCCGCGGCCGTCCTGCACGTCGTCCAGGAGCTTCTCGCCGCCCGCGCTCCACGCGGTGGCGCCCACGCCCGGGACCTGTCGCTGGACGATCGTGCCGAGGGCATTGGCCGCCTCGTGCCAGGCGCCGACGCCCGCCGCCACGCCGAGGAGCTGCGCGCCCAGCACTCTCGAGAGCTGATTGGCGTGCTCGGCGACGGTCACGCCCACGGAGTGCAGCAGGTGTTCCGAGAAGCGGAAGGCGGGCGCGACCACCGTCAGACTGGCGACCGGCGAGTTTCCGGAGTCGAAAACCGGTGCGGCGACGTAGACCGGAGCACCCGGCTGCTCGCCGCCGAGAACCGCATAGCCGCGGCCCTTGATGACGCCGAGGTTCGCCTCGGCGATCTGCTGGCCTTTTGCCAGGGCGAGCTGCTCGTGCTGATCCGCGGCGGGAATGAATGCCAGGGTCGCCCATCCGCCCGCCGTCGCCCATAGCGGCTCATCGATCCCGATCGGCGCGTCGTAAGTCAGCGCCTGATGGGTTCTCACTTCCGCTGCATAGACGTGCCGCTTGCGGGACGGATCGTAGAGGCCGAGCCAGCACGACTCCCCGAGCTGGGCGACCAGCCGGTCCATCGCCGGCCGGGCGACCTCGGCGATCTTGAGTCGCTGCCTGAGAACCGCGGACCAGCGGTGCAGCTCCATGCCGGGCCGGTACTCCTCCCGGGCAGCGTCCCAGTCGAGCAATCCTTCGTCGCGCAGCACCTGCAGCAGGCGATGGACCGTGCTCGACGGCTGTCTCAGCGCGTGCGCGAGCTCCCGGACTCCCCACGCCGGCTGGCGATCGATGAAAGCCCGCAGCAAGGCGAGCGCCTTGCGCACCGAGGTCCCGGCCGAATGCGGCTTTCGCTTCTTCTTCACGAGCGGCAATTGTAGGAGACGGGCTTGCGCGTCCCGGGCGAGCTGTGGAACACTGTCCCATTCTACGGGACAAGCCCGGAGGGGGAGAATGCGCCGCGGCAGCAGCACGCCCGGACCCGGCCTGCTGACCGGTGCGCTGGGCGATTTCGACCGCACCCGGGCGCTGCTCGACGACCGCGTGCGCGTCGCCGGCTTCGACGTCGAATGGCAGAGCGGCGAGCTGGAAAGCATCTTCAGCCGCGCCCTGGAGCATGCCGAGCTCGACATCACCGAGCTCTCGTTCAGCAATTTCCTGATCGCCACGGCGAAAGGCGCCTGCCCGTACGTCGCGCTGCCGGTGTTCCCGACGCGCTGCTTCCGCCACCATGCGCTCTTCGTGCGCGGCGGCATCCGCGCGCCGCGCGACCTGGAGGGCAGGCGCATCGGCCTGCGCGAGTACACCAATACCGCCTCGCTCGTGCTGCGCGGCATCCTCGCCGGCTACTACGGCGTGAAGCTCGAGACCATCCGCTGGGTGGTCGGCGACATCGACCGGCGCGAGCGCAGCGCCTTCCCCCTGCCGAGCCTGCCCGCTCCCTACCGCATCGCCGCCGAGACCGACGCTCTGCTCGGCGACCTGCTGGAGTCGGGCGAGCTCGACGGCCTGATCGCCTACGCGCCGCCGCGCTGCCTGGGCCGGAACGGCGTCAGGCGCCTGTTCGAGCGCTGGTGGGAGGAGGAAGCGCGCTACTTCCAGGCGACCGGCGTGTTCCCGATCATGCACGTGGTGGTGCTGCGCCGCTCGCTCGCCGAGCGCCATCCCGGGCTGCCGCGCGCCCTCTACGACGCGTTCTGCGAGGCGAAGCGCTTCGCCGCGCGCGACCTCGAGATCGAGTCGGCGCCCAAGACCATGCTGCCCTGGGCGGCGGCGAACCTGGCGCAGGCGCGCGAGGTCCTCGGCCACGATTTCTGGCCGTATGGCATCGCGGCAAACCGAAAGACGCTGGAAGCCCAGGTCGGCTTCTCGCGCGC
>DATKAX010000002.1:0-42472 GCA_035514595.1 Burkholderiales bacterium | reverse complement strand
AACTGGTCTATGGTCGCCTTGGCGTCGGCCGGAATGGACTGGGCGCGTACCGTCTCGAACTCGCGCCGCGCTGTGTCGCGCTCTCCGAGGGCGAGATATGCACGGGCGATCTCGGCGCGGGCCACATGATTGGCCGGCTGCACGGCAAGCACGCGCTCGAGCGCGAACACCGCGCGCTCCGGCTCGCCGGCATCGAGCGCAGCGATGCCCAGCAGATAGTCGAACTCCGGGTCGCCGGCGCGCGCGCTCTCCTGTGGCAGAAGCAGCTGGTAGGCCTGCTGGGCCTGGCGCTCCTGCAGCAGGCGCCTGGCGCGATCGGTCAGTTCATCGGCGAAGGCGACGAGCGACGAGGCCGCAAAGGCGACAGCGACTGCTGCGCGAACCAGCAGACTTGCAGTACGCATCCCCTGCCCCCAAAGGCTCAGCTCTTTCTTATGGTTGTAGCTGCAGCGCGAGCTGCTGCGCCGGCGGATTCTGACACGTTCCGCGCGGCGGCGACAATAGGGTATGGGCGGGCGCCTGACGAGGCCTCAAAAGCTCGCTTCGACGTAGCCGTAGATGTAGTTCGAGCCGCCGTTGACGTTGTTGAACAGCTGCGCCGAGCCGAAGATGCCGGAGCGGTGAGACACGCCGAAGCCGGCGTAGACCTCGCGCAGCTCGCGCGCGCCGAGGAGATCGCCCAGGTTGATATCGATGCTGGGGTCGGCGTAGAGCAGCAGCTTGGAGGTGTCGCGGCCTCTGCGCGCCTGCTCGCGCGCCTCGGAGAAGGGAATCCGGCTTGCGTACGAGATGCCGCCGCCGAAGCCGAGCCGGGTGCGCAGCCGCTCGCGCCAGGGGAAGCCGTAGAAGTAGGCCTTGAGGTAGCCGTTGACCTGCCAGAAGCTCTTCTGCAGCCCCTGCTCGTCGTGGTGCAGCAGGCCGACGAAGCCCGCGATGTCGACCGGCCAGCCGTTCAGGCGCTCGACCAGCCGGCGGCCGAACTCGATCGCGGACACGTTGGTCGGATCGTGCGTATGGGTGTCGATGCACACCAGGGCCATGATCTTGAGGAGGTGGCATTCGGTCGACGCGCCGTGGAGCACGCGCACGATCAGCGGTTCGCCTTCGAGCGGCGCGCCGGCGCGAGGCGTGAAGCCGTACATCAGTCCGACGGTCGCGCTGGGAGTGGTCTTATCCTCGACCACCGGGCTTCCACGCACGCCCTCCGAAGCGCGCAGCAGCGCGATCCGGCCGAAAAGCTGCCAGTGCTCGCTCAGCCGGTGGGCCGCCACCGCGCCGAGCTCCAGGTTGATACCCGAGCCCGGCTCGTATCCCGGCACACCGTAGTAGTAATTGTTCAGCTTGGCGTCGCGATACGAAGCCGTGAAATATGGACGCCAGCGCGTGCGCCCGCTCCACCAGCTCTCGTAACGGTAGCCCAGGCGCAGCTCTGTGCCATTCGAGGTGCCTCCCCCGTCATGCGAGAGCTCGACGTAAGCCGTGCCCTCGCCGAGCCGCAGGCTCGCCGCAACACCGGTGTCGCTGCCGACCGAGCGCTGCTCGAGGCCAGTCATGCTCGCGGGCATCTCGTCCGAGGGAAAGCCCTCCAGCCGCCGCTTCACGAACAGCTCCGCGCGCCATTTCTCGCGCTCGAGCTTCAGCCCCGCGCGGTCCGATTGCAGGTAGAAGTACCGGCCGTCGTAGGCGAAGTGCGGCACCAGGTCGTACTTGCGCTCGTCGCCGCGGTAAGGCGAGGCTTCGGAGCGCACGGTGAAGCCGACGCCCGAGCCGCCCGGGGGCAGCAGGCCGATCAACGGATCGGCGTTGGCCGACAGCTCGCCGCTCGCCGCCGCCAGGACGACGCTCAGCGCAACCGAAAGTCGAGCAGCGGTCCGGCGGGGACGATCTGCGTGGGCGATCGACGCGCCTATAGTTATGGTAATTGGGCGAAGATGAGCACGAGGCCCACGACGGAGACGAACCATGCCGCGGTGCGCAGCCAGGGAATCCCCGCGAGGTAGATCGCCGCGTACGCGAGCCGCGCCCAGAAGAAGATCTGCGCGCCGAGCAGCGTCATCGGGTTGGTCCTGTCCGCGAGCGCCGCGATCAGGACCAGCGCGGCGAACAGCACCAGGTTTTCGAGCATGTTGCGGTGCGCGCGATGCGCACGGCCCGCCCAGCCGGTGGCTGGCGCGAGGCCCTCGCGGTTGCCCGCCAGCGCCGGCAGGCCGACTTGCAGCGTCGCCCCCGCCACCGCGATCAGCATCTGCACGAAAGTCAGAACCACCGTCCACGCAAGCAGCTCGAGCTCCGGATTCATGTCCCCTCCCTTAAAGGAGGCATTGTCGCCGAAGCACTACAGCCCGGCTAGCGCTGCCAGTCGGCGCGCCGGAATTGCTTGCGCCGCGAGGTCACCGCGAGCCGCCGGCCCGCGAATTCGTGCACTTTCTCACGGATTTCGCGCTTCAGGTCCTCCGGCAGCGTGGCCGCGGCATCGTCGAAGCGCGCGACGACTTCCTGGCTCGCGGGCGGCCCGTCGTGGAAGAAGCCGCGGCTCTTTTCCCAGACCAGCGCGCGCTCGCTCGAGTCGATGCCATAGCAGAGCTGGAACAGCGTGACTTCCTCGCCCGCCTGCCAGACGAACAGGTCGAAGAAATCGTCGTGAAACCAGCGCCGCCGCGCCGGCGGGTCGTCGGCCACCCCGAGTATTTCCTTAAGCATCAGCCGTCAACGCTAGACCGGTTGGATCGTTGCCCGATGGAAGCCCGAGCTATCGACATGCTTCAAATTGTGACAAAAGAAAAGGAAACACTGGACGAATTCTTGCTCTAAGCCCAAGAAGGGTTCATCGTGGAGAGAGAGGCGCTCATGACAAATCACTCCAATACCGGCGTTGCAGGGCGGCACTCGGACTTTCTCAAGTCGCTGTTCGAGTTCACCAAGGATCACCGCGCGGCGCGCTGGACCGGGACCTTCGCCAAGTTTCTCGAAGGGGTCTTCCCGGCCGACGCGCACGCCATCACCCGCTCCAGCCACCAGTACATCTGGGACATGATGCGGGCCCAAGGTCTGGATGACACCAGCGGCCGCGTCCGCTGTCAACTGTTCAAGGACGAACTCTACGGCATCGACGACACGATAGAACGGGTCGTCGATTACTTCAAGGCCGCCGCCGCCGGATCCGAGGTCGGCAGGCGGCTGCTGCTGCTGCTCGGCCCGCCCTCGGGCGGCAAGTCGAGCATGGTAATCCTTCTCAAGCGCGGGCTCGAGGCCTACAGCCAGACGGACGCCGGCGCGCTCTACGCGATCCACGGCTGCCCGGTCCACGAGTCGCCGCTGCACCTCGTGCCGCACACGCTGCGGCCGCAGTTCCGCGAGACCTACGGCGTCGAGATCACGGGCGAGCTCTGCCCTTACTGCGCGCACCGCCTGGCGCAGGAGCTTTCCGCCGACTTCATGCAGATGCCGGTGCACCGCTTCCTCGTCTCGGAGGCCGGCCGCTGCGGGGTCGGCACCTACGCGCCGCACGACCCGACCACCGCCGACATCGCGGACCTGGTCGGCTCGGTCGACCTGTCCAAGGTCTCGGAGTACGGCGACGAGGGCGACCCGCGCGCCTGGTCCTGGTCGGGCGCGGTGTTCGCCGCGAGCCGCGGGCTGCTCGAGATGATCGAGATCCTGAAGGTGAAGCGCGAGTTCCTGTACCTGCTGCTCACGCTCACGCAGGAGAAGAACGTCAAGGTGTCGCGCTTCCCGCTCATCTACCTCGACGAGACCATCATCGCGCATACCAACCTCGCCGAGTTCCGCAAGTTCATGCAGGAGGCCGAGAACGAGGCGCTGCTCGACCGCATGGTCATCATCCAGGTGCCCTACACCCTGGACTACAAGAACGAGGCGCGCATCTACCGCAAGCTGTGCTCCTCGACGCAGGCGTTCCGCGAGGTGCATCTCGACCCGCACGCCCTGCACCTGGCGGCGGCGTTCGCCGTGCTCACGCGGCTGCAGGAGGGCGACGAGCGCGACGCGGAGAACGTCAAGAAGGTGCGCCTGTACGCCGCCGAGGACGTGGAAGGGGTGAGCGCCTCCGAGGTGGAGAAGATGCGTGCCCGCAACCCGGAAGAGGGCCTCGCCGGCGTCTCGCCGCGCTTCGTGATCAACGCGCTGTCCAACGCCATCATCCAGTCCCAGGTGAAGAGCCTCACCAGCATGGACGTGCTGCTCGCGATCAAGGACGCGATCGAGTCGGACGTGCGCATCGACGGCAAGAAGAAGCGCAAGTGGGTCGATTTCCTGGTGGTGGTGCGCAAGGACTTCTACAACCGCTGGGTGAAGGAGGACGTGCACAAGGCGCTGTTCGTGTCCTTCGAGCAGGAGGCGCAGCAGCTGCTCGACAAGTACCTCGACGAGGTCGAGGCGACGCTCGACAACCGCAGCCTGCGCGACCCGATCACCAGCGAGGACCGCAAGCCCGACGAGCGCTTCCTGCGCTCGGTCGAGGAGAAGATCCGCATCTCCGAGTCGGGCAAGCTCTCGTTCCGGCAGGAAGTGGTGAGGAAGGCGATGGGCGCCTACAAGCGCGGCGAGAAGTTCACCCTCGGCAGCCACGCCCCGCTGCACGACGCGGTCGAGCAGTATCTGTTCGAGCAGCGCCGCGACGTGCTCAGGCTGGTGAGCTCGGCGGCGCGCCCCGACGACGAGACGCGCCAGAAGATCTCGGTGGTCGAGAAGCGCCTGGTCGACGAGTACGGCTACGACCCGCACAGCGCGCGCGAGGCGCTCAACTACGTGACTACCCTCCTGGCGCAGGAATGACGCTCCGCATCGCCGCCGAAACCCCCTGGTACGAGCTGTTCTCGCGCGGCGCGCGCGACTGGCTGCGGCACAACGAGAAGGTGCGCGACGCGGTGAAGGACAACCTCGCCGACCTGCTTTCGGGCGCCGATCTCATGAGCCGCCCCGGCAACCGCACCGTCGTGGTGCCGGTGAAGGTCCTCGAGCACGCGAGGCTGCGCCTGAACGTTCCGAGCGTGCAGCGCGGCGCCGGCCAGGGCCGCGGCGAGCCCGGCGAGGTGCTGCAGCCCGCGAGCCAGGACGACGACGCCGGCACGCAGGCGGGCGGCACCCGCGACGGCGAGATCCGCTTCGTGGTCGAGCTCAAGATCGACGAGATCGTCGACTGGCTGTGGGAGGAGCTGAAGCTCCCGGAGCTCAAGCCGCGGCGCGCCGCGGTGATGGACGAGCCCGACTACGTGCGCGAGGGCTGGGACCGGCGCGGCGCGCGCGCGCGCCTGGACCGCCGGCGCACCATGAAAGAGGCCGTGAAACGGCGCGCGGTCCAGGAGGATCCGGTCGCCTTCACCAACGACGACCTGAGGTTCCGGCAGCTGGTGCGGCGCTCGACGCCCGCCACCAGCGCGGCGGTGATCTTCGCGCTCGACGTCTCGGGCAGCATGGACGAGGCGCAGCGGCGCCTCGCCAAGCAGTTCTTCTTCTTCGCGCTGCAGGGCATCCGGCGCCAGTACGCCAAGGTCGAGACCGTGTTCCTCGCGCACGCCGCGCAGGCCTGGGAGTTCGACGAGAGCCAGTTCTTTCAGGCCTCCTCGAGCGGAGGCACGGTGGCCTCCAGCGTCGCGCGCCTCGCGCTCGAGGTGCTGCAGACGCGCTACGACCCGGCGCGCTTCAACGTCTACTACTTCTACGCTTCCGACGGCGAGAACGCCGCCGAGGACCGCGAGGCGGCGAGGGCAGCGCTCGGCGAGCTCGCCGCGCTGACGAACTACGCCGGCTACGTCGAGACCGGCACGGTGTCGAGCTTCCGCCCGCGCGAGACCCAGCTCACGGAGATCTTCGCCGCGCTCGAGGAACAGGGCCTCGCCGTGGGCGCGAGCCCGCTCGGCAGCCAGGACGACGTGTGGCGCGCGATCCGCAGCTTCTTCAGCGAGCCGCACGATGAGCGCTGAGCTCCAGGACTACGCCGAGGGCCTCGAGTCGCTGGCGCGCCGCCTGGGCCTGGACTACTACCCGGTGGACTTCGAGCTTGCGCCGGCGAGCCTGATGACCGAGATCGCGGTCTACGGCCTGCCGATCCGCATGCCGCACTGGTCGTTCGGCGTGCGCTACATACACCAGCTGGTGCGCCAGAGCATGGGGTACTCCAAGATCTTCGAGGTCATGTTTCCCGGCGACCCCTGCCGCGCGTTCCTGATGGACGGCAACTCGGTCGCCGAGAACACGCTGGTGACCGCGCACGTGCTGGGGCACGCCGACTTCGCCAGGAACAACCAGCTGTTCGCGCGCTTCCACGACATGTCGGGCGGCAACATCGTCGAGAAGGCCGCCGCGCACGCGCACCGCATCCAGCTCGCGATCGAGGCGAACGGCGTCGAGCGGGTGGAGGGGGTGCTCGACGCGGCGCTCGCGCTCGAGTCGCACGTCGACGTCGCGGGCGAGCTGCATCGCTCGCCGTATCCCGAGTTTCTCGCGGAGAAGGAAATATCGAAGAAAACCGCGTTCCAGCAGCGCTTCCAGCAGCTGCCCGGGTCGCACCAGCCGGCGGCGCCGGCGCCGGGCCCGGTGCGCGCCGCGCTGCCGCCGCACCCCGAGTACGACCTGCTGTGGTTCATCGCGACCTACGCGCCCGAGCTCGAGCCGTGGGAACGCGACATCTTCCTCGCGGTGCGCGCCGAGTCGCTTTACTTCTACCCGGTATTCGCCTGCCAGATCATGAACGAGGGCTGGGCCTCGTACTGGCACGCGCGGCTGCTGCGCGAGGCCGATTTCCTGCCGCAGCCGCTTTACCTCGCCGCGATCAAGGCGCACTCCGACGTGGTGCGCCCGTTCGCCGCCGGCGAGCAGACGGCGCTCGCCATCAATCCGTACCACCTCGGCTTCACCATCTGGGAGCACATCGTCGAGCGCCACGGGCTGGAGCGCGCCTGGGAGGTGCGGCGCGACGAGGACGACTTCGGCTTCATCCGCAACTGGCTGGACGCGGAGCTGGCGGAGCGATCGGGTCTGTTCGTGTTCGAGGCGCACCCGGGCGACGAGATCCGCGTCGCGAGCCGCGACCTCGACGCGGTGCGCGAGGCGATCCTCGCGCCCAAGTTCAACTTCGGCGCGCCGCGCGTGGCGGCGCTCGAGGTCCGGCAGGACGGCGCGCTGGTGCTCGGCCACGACCATGCGAGCGACGGCCGCGGACTCGACCTCGCGCGCGGCAAGAAGGTCCTCGAGTACGTAAGCCGCGTCTGGCGGCGCCCGGTCCGCCTGCACACCGTCAACGAGCGCGGCGAACCGGTAGAGCTCGCCGCCTAGACGATGATCACGATCAGCAGGATCAGGAGGATGAGCAGCAGCAGGTTGCGGTCGCTCACCTGCGCGCCCGCGGGCAGCGCGTCGAGGCGCCCGGCGAGGCTGCGCACCTCGGCCTCGGTCATCGCGTCGACCCGCTCCGCCGCCTCCTGAGGGGCGATCCCCATTCTCTCGATCTCCCGCGCGAGCTCGGGCCGTGCGAGCATCGCCCTGACGCGGGCGCGCTCGTCGCCGGCCTGCGCCGCGTCGGTGGCGATCATCCCCGCGTGCGCCTGCGGCATCGCTACGGCAAGTCCAAGAACCAGCATGCTGAGCAATCGCTTCATGTCACCTCCCTTGGATGGGACTTCCAATATAGCCGCCCCGGGTTTCGCGGAAGATAGAATCCGCCACATGAAGGCCTATTTCCTCCAGACCAGTGGCAGCGATGCAACGCTCGAGCTGCGCGAAGTGCCGAAGCCCGAGCCGGGCCAGGGCCGGCTGCTGGTTCGCGTGCGCGCCGCGAGCCTGAACCGCGGCGAACTGCTGCGCGGCGCCGGTCCCGGCAAGCCGGGCGCGAAGCCCGCCGGCACCGAGGCGGCGGGCGAGGTCGAGGGCAGCGGCGAGCGGGTGATGGGCCGCTGCGCCGGCGGCTTTGCCGAGTATGCGCTGATCGACCGGCGCGACGCGATCCCGGTGCCCGCCGGCGTCTCCTGGGAAGAAGCGGCGTCGATCCCGATCGCCTTCATGGTGGTGCACGACATGCTCGTCGCGCAAGGCGGCCTCAAGGCGGGCGAATGGCTGCTCGTCACCGGGATCGCCTCGGGCGTCGGCGTCGCCGCGCTGCAGGTCGCGAAGGCCCTGGGCGCCAAGGTGATCGGGACCTCGGGCTCGAAGGACAAGCTCGAAAGGCTCAAGGCCCTGGGCCTGGATGTCGCCCTACAGACGCGCAAGCCGGACTTCCACCACGCTGTGATGCAGGCCACCGGCGGCAAGGGGGTGGATCTCGTCGTCAACAATGTCGGCGGCTCGATGTTCGCCGAATGCCTGCGCTCGCTCGCCTTCGAGGGGCGTCTCGCCACCGTGGGCTACCTCGACGGCGTGTTCTCGGCCGAGATCGACCTCGACGCGCTGCACGCCAGGCGCCTGCGGCTCTTCGGCGTGTCGAACAAGCTGCGCGACGCCGAGCATCGTGCGCACACCGTGCGCGGCTTCATCCGGGACCTGCTGCCGCTTTTCGCCGACGGCAGGATCAAGCCGCTCGTCGACCGCGTCTACGACTTCAAGGACCTGCCGGCGGCCAAGGCCTACATGGAGTCCGACGCCCACGTCGGCAAGATCGTATTGCGCGTCTCCTGAGCAAACCGGGCTCTGACCCCGGTTTTGGCTACTCGATCTTGATGCCGGCGTCCTTCACCACGCGGCCCCACGTCTGGTGCTCGCTGCGCATGAACTGCGCGAGCTCCTCGGGCGTGCCGGGCCTGGGCTCGACGCCCTGGCGCCTCAGCAGCTCGATCACCCGCGGGTCGCGCAGGGTGGCGACGATGTCGCGGTTGAGCCGCGCCACGATCTCCTTCGGCGTTCTTGCGGCGACGACGAACGCGTACCAGTTGGTCGCCTGGTAGCCCGGATAGCCCGACTCGGCCACGGTCGGGACTTCGGGCGTGAGCGGGTCGCGCTGCGGGCCGGTGGTGGCGAGCGCCTTCGCCTTGCCGGCCTTGACGTGCGGGCCGGCGGCGACCGGCGTCGCCATGTAGGCGTGGATCTGGCCGCCGAGCATCGCCTGCATCGCCGGGCCGCCGCCCTTGAACGGCACGTGCACCAGGTCGATCTTGGCCATCATCTTCAGGAGCTCGCCGGCGAGGTGCCCGGCGCCGCCGATGCCGGAGGAGCCGTAGGTGTAATGCCCGGGCTTCTCCTTCGCCAGCCTGATGAAATCGGCGAGCGTGTCGGCCGGCACCGAGGCATGCACCACCACGAGGTTCGGGAAGATCACGCCCATCGAGACCGGCGCGAGGTCGCGCAGCGGGTCGTAGGGCAGGTCTTTCACGAGGTGCGGCGCCACGGTGAGCGAGCCGACGTTGGCGAGCATCACGGTGTGCCCGTCGGGCGCGCTCTTCGCCACCATGTCGGTGGCGATGTTGCCGCCGGCGCCGGGCTTGTTGTCGACCACCACCTGCTGGCCGAGCCGGTCGCCGAGCGGCTTCTGCACCACGCGCGCCACGGTGTCGGTCCCGCCGCCGGGCGCGAAGCCCACCACCAGCGCGATCGCACGGCTGGGATACTGGGCGAATGCGGATGTGGCGACGAGCGCGAGCGCAAGCACGAATGCTTTCATGATCATCTCCCCCTGAATGCCGGTTTCCTCTTTTCCATGAAAGCGCGGCGGCCCTCGGCGTAGTCTTCGCTCGCGAAGCATTCGCTCACCCACGCCTTGCAGCGCTCGGCGTCGAACTCGCGCGGCGGCCGCGCGAGCTCGCGGATGATGCGCTTCGCGGTGCGAATGCTGAGCGGCGCGTTGCCCGAGATGTTTTGACAATATTCCTCGACGGTCTGCTGGAGAGCGCTGGGCGGGACGACCCTGTGCACCAGCCCCATGTCCTTCGCCTCGGCGGCGCTGAAGTGGCGGCCGGTGATCAGCATCTCGCGCGCGTACGCCGGCCCGACCAGCTCCACCAGGCTGCGGGTCGACGAGACGCGGTAGCCCAGCCCGATGCGCGCCGCCGGGATGGCGAAGCGCGCATCCTCGGCCGCGATGCGCACATCGCAGGCGTTCGCGATGTTGACGCCCGCGCCCAGGCAGTAGCCGCGGATCATGGCGAGCAGCGGCTTGTCGAACTCCTGCAGCCGCGCCATGGCGCCTTCGGCGATCTCCTCGTAGCGCCGCAGCGCGTCGCCTGCACGCTCGCTTTCGAACTGCGAGATGTCGGCGCCGGAGACGAAGGCCTTGTCGCCGGCGCCGGCGAGCACCACCACGCGCACCGCGTCGTCCGCCGCGTAGCGCCCGAGCAGCCGCGGAATCGCCTCCAGCATGTCCAGCGACACGGCGTTGCGCCGCTCCGGGTTGTTGAAAACCAGCCAGCCGACCGCGCCGTCCTGCCGCGCGATGATGCGCTCGCTGCTGGTAAGTTCCGGCATGCTGGAATATTCTAGCCGTCCCCGTGTTTGGCATGCCAAGGGAGGAACAACGATGAAAACGCTCGTCAGCAAAGCAGCATTGGGCCTCGCCGTGCTCACGCTCGCGGCGTGCGCGAGCATGCAGGACAGCATGCCCGGCTGGATGCCGGGCAGCGGCGCGGTGAAGGTCAGCCTGAGCGGCGCCGAGGAAGTGCCGCCCGCCCAGACCTCGGGCTCGGGCAGCGGCAGCTTCCGGGTCGCCTCCGACGGGGCGATCAGCGGGTCGGTCACGACCAGCGGCGTGCAGGGCACGATGGCCCACATCCACCAGGCGCCGAAGGGCCGCAACGGCCCGGTGATCATCCCGCTCGTCAAGAAGGACGACACCTACAGCGTGCCCGAGGCAAGAAAGCTCACCGACGCGCAGATGAAGGCGTTCAAGGACGGCAGCCTCTACGTCAACGTCCACAGCGACCGCTACAAGGGCGGCGAGGTGCGCGCCCAGCTTCAGCCGTAGGCGAAGGCGTGCCTCCCGCCATCAGCGGCTGCGCCTGGAAGGGGTTCAGCATCGCGCCGCGCTCGCGCCCGCGATGCGCCCGAACACCGCGCCGTTGGTGAGGCCGGTGCCGCCGGGGTAGTTGAACCAGAAGATGCCGCCCACCAGCTCGCCGGCGGCAAACAGCCCCGGGATCGGCGCGCCGTCGGTATCGAGCACCTGCGCATCGGTGTTGATGCGCAGCCCGCCGAAGGTGAAGGTGATGCCGCAGGTCACGGCGTAGGCCTCGAAGGGCGGCGTGTCGAGCGTGTTCGCCCAGTTCGACTTCGGGATCGCGAGTCCTTGCGTGCAGCGCCCGTCCTTGACGTTCGGATTGAAGGGGATGTCCCGGCGCACGGCGGCGTTGTAGCGCTTGAGCTCTTCCAGCGCGGCCTCCGCGTCGACGTCGTCGAGCTGCTTCACCAGGTCTTCCAGCGTGCCCGCCACGCGCCTGGTCACCTGCCGGATCTTGTATTCGTCCCTGAGCTGCGCCTTCACCTTGGCGTCGAACACCTGCCAGGCGAACTGCCCCGGCTGCGCGAGGATCACGCGGCCGTACTTGGCATAGGTGTAGTTGCGGAAATCCGCGCCCTCGTCCACGAACCGCCTGCCGTGCGCGTTCAGATACACGCCCCAGGGGTAGGAATGCTTCTGGAACTGGTCGCCGATGGCGAGGTCGCCGAACTCGGGGGCATTTCTCTCCCACGCTACCGCGTGGCAGCCCGACCAGTTGCCCGCGGGCGCCGCGCCCGTGTCGAGCGCCATGCGGATCACGTCGCCGGTGTTGAAGCGCGTGCCGCGCACCTTGGCGAGCTCCCACCCCGGCCCCAGGTAGCGCGCGCGCCACTCGGAATTGGCCTGGAAGCCGCCGGCGGCGAGGACCACGGCCTTCGCCCTGAC
Source organism: Burkholderiales bacterium (assembly GCA_035514595.1). GTDB lineage: Bacteria > Pseudomonadota > Gammaproteobacteria > Burkholderiales > SG8-39 > SCGC-AG-212-J23. Next base: position 30,651 of record DATKAX010000002.1, on the reverse strand, counting down.
TTCGGTCGTTTTCCCCGCCCGCTTGACGCGTACGCCGCGCACGCCGTCGTCGTCGGCGATGAGACCCGTTGCGCGAGCGCCGTACCGGATCTCGATGCCGTTGTTCCGCGCCGCGCTGGTGAGCGACTCCACCAGCCCCGGCCCGCCGCCCACCGCTTCCACCGTGAGGCCGCCCCAGAACTTGAACCTGCCGCCGATGTTGAACGCCTGGCGGCCCCACGCGGCGGTGAAGCGCACGGCCTTCGTGCGCATCCACTCCAGCGTCTCGAGGCTGCGCTTCACCAGGATTTCGGTGAGATCGGGGTCGCAGCGGTACTCGGTGACGCGCGCCATGTCGTCGAGGAACTGCTCCTCGGTGTAAGTGCCGAAGTCGGTGCGCGCGATCTCCTCCGCCGTCAGGTCGGGAATCGCGCGCTTCAGGTCCTCCACCCCCGCGTAGGCGACGCGCATCAGGCCCGCGGTGAAGCGCGAGTTGCCGCCGGCCTGCTCCTCGGGCGCGCGCTCGAGGACCAGCACCTTCTGCACTTTCTCGCGCGCGGCGAGCGCCGCGCACAGCGCGGCGTTGCCTCCCCCGACCACGATGACGTCGTACATCAGAACTGGTAGCGGCGCAGGCCGCCGTCCACCGGAACCACCGCCCCGGTGATGTAGCGCGCGAGCGGCGAGGCGAGGAAGCAGACGAGGTTGGCGATGTCCGCGGGCCGGCCGTACTCCCCGACGGGGATCTCGTGCTCGGACTGCCACTGGCGGTACTCGGGCGTGTAGTTGCGCTCGATCTGCTCGCTCATGATGCGCCCGGGCGGGATCGAATTGACGGTGATGCCGTGGCGGCCGACCTCGCGCGACAGGCCCTTCGCCCACGCATGCATCGCGGCTTTCGCCGCGAAAGCGCCGTTCAGGCCCTCGGGCTCGGACTTGCCGGTGATGTTGACGATGCGGCCCCAGCGGCGCGCCATCATCTGCGGCAGCAGCCGCTGCGTGAGCTGCCGGTGGCGCGTGAAGTTGAGCGTGAGCGCCTCTTCCCACTGCGCATCGGTGGCCTCGAGGCCGAAGCGGCGGCTGCCTCCCGCGTTGTTTACCAGGATCTCGACGCTTCCGAGCGCCTCGAGCGCCGCGCCGGCGACGGCCTGCGGCGCATCCTCGCGCATCAGATCGCACTCGATGATCGCGACGCTCGCACCCGCCTCGTCGCGCAGCCGCTCGAGCAGCGCGCGCCGGCGCGCCACCACGGCGAGCCTCACGCCTTCTGCGGCGAGCGCGAGCGCGATGCCCCGGCCGATGCCCGTGCTCGCGCCGGTCACCAGCGCGCTGCGGCCCGAAAGCTGGAGGTCCATATGCCGCTCGCCATCGTACCCGAAGGCGAAGCGCTCGCGGCACGGCGCTTGCGGGAGCGCTGACGATGCCAGAGATCCTTGTTTCACGTTCATGTGGAGACCAGCAATGAAACGCAACACATTGCTTGCAGTCGCAGTCGCCGGAGCCTTCGCGGCGCCGCTCGCGGCCCAGGCGTCGGCTGACAACGACAGGATGATTCTTGCGCAGGCCGGCGCCGGCATGGACAGCGGCGCGGCCGGGACGGGCACGACCCGGTAGCGCTCATTTCAGGGTGCCCGGGCGACCGGGCGCCCTCCCTGGAGAACCAGCATGTTCAAATCGATCAAGTACCTTCTCGTCATCGCGGCTTGCCACGCGGGCGGGACGCTCGCCGCGCCGCGCGCCGAAAGCGCGCTGGAATGCGGCATCGCCGCCGACATGGCGGTGGTCGCGCGCTCCCTCGCGCACGAGCAGGTGCAGCCGCAGAAGGCGAATGCCATCATGACGCGCATCTACGACGTCTCGGCGTCCAAGCGCGGCCAGCTGCTGATGCAGGACATTCTCGCGGCCGCCTACAGCAGGGGCGACAGCGGCGCCACCGCGCAGAAATTCGCGGAAGACCTGTTCGCCGTGTGCATGAAAGACGGCGGCAACATGGACACGATTCTCGGCAAGCGCCTGTAGGCGATTCCCCGCGACAAAAAGCGCGCCAGGCCTCATACTGGCGGGATGGCAAAGGAAGAAGTCATCCAGATGGACGGCATGGTCCAGGAGTTGCTGCCGAACACGCAGTTCCGCGTCACGCTGGACAACGGCGCGGGCGTGCTCGCGTACGCTTCCGGCAAGATGCGCAAGTTCAGGATCCGCATTCTCGCGGGCGACCGCGTCAGCCTCGAGATCTCGCCTTACGATCTGGGCAAGGCGCGCATCACGCACCGCCACAAGGACGAGCGGCCCGCGGCCGCGGCGGCGCCGCGCAGGCGGCCCTACAAGCGCTAGCGCCCGGCGCGCTCAGCGCCCGATGCGGGTGTTGGCGAGCGCGAGGCGCTCGGCCAGGTTGCGCACCAGCGCGCGCGCGAGCTGCAGTTGCGCGCCGAGGCTCATGCGCTCGAGCGCGGCAGGCTCGAATTCCGCCAGCAGCAGCTCGGTGAGCGACTCGACGGTGGCCTGGCGCTGCTCGCCGGCGCCGATGTAGGCCATCTCGCCGAAGCACTCGCCGCCGTTCACCATGTTGAGCAGCCGTCCCTGGCGCGTGACCTTGGCCTCGCCCTTCGCCAGGAAGAAGAAGCTCGCGCCGCGCTCGTTCTCCTTCACGATTTGCACGCCCTTCGCGATGCGCGACCAGCGCCCGGCGCGCGCCAGCTCCCACAGATCCGAGTCGGCGAGGGTCGAGAGCATCGGCACCGCCTTCAGCGCGACGTACTTCTCGCTGTCGGGGATCGCGCCCGCGGGCTGCACCAGCTGCCCTACCCGGGAGAGCTCGAGTGCGAACGCGGTCCAGGCGGCATAGCGCTGGCCCGGCTGCTTCTTCATCGCGCGCAGCACCACGGCGTCGATCTCACGGGGCAGGCCGGGGCGCGCCTCGCTCGGCGGCACCGGATCGAGCTCGACGATGTTGCGCATCAGCGCCTCCAGGTCTTCGCCGATGAACGGGCGCTTCCCGGTGAGCAGCTCGTAGAGCACCACGCCGAGCGAGTACATGTCGCTGTGGAAAGTGAGCGCGCCGCCCGCGATCTGCTCCGGCGACAGGTAGTAGGGCGAGCCCATCGCGGCGGTCTGCGCCACCTGGCTCCTTTTCAGGAACGCCGCGCCGAAGTCGGCGATCTTCACCTCGCTGCCGCCGGCGAGCATGATGTTCGCCGGCTTGATGTCGCGATGCACGATGCCTTCCTTCGCGGCATAGTCGAGCGCCCCGCAGCACTTGAAGCCGATCTGCAGCACGTCGGGCACCGGCAGCAGGGTGGCGGGCGAGACGTGCCGCGACAAGTCCCGGCCGGTCACCAGCTCCATCGCGATGTAGCCCGAGTCCTCGCCCACCACCGCGTCGAGGATCGCGACGATGTGGGGATGGCGCAGCTTCCCGGCGAGCGAGGCCTCGTTCAGGAACTGCGAGCGGTACACGGCGCCGAACTCCGGATCGCGGAACACCTCGGGCTCGATCGTCTTGAGCGCCACCTCGCGGCCGGTGAAAGTGTCGCGGGCGAGATACACCGTGCCGGTGGTGCCCTTGCCGAGCCGCTTCTGGATGTCGTACTTGCCGACCTGCAGCGCGAGGTCGAGCTTGAATGCGGGTTTTTCGGTCACTCGGGTTGCGCCTTGTAAGCTTCCGGCAATTTACCCCAACTCGGGAGCGGCCTCATGGAATCCTTCGATCCGGCACTCGTGCAGCGCGGCGCCCGGCTGCGGCGCTCCCCCTACTTCGAGGCGACGCAGCGCGCCGGCTGCCGCGGCTACACCGTCTACAACCACATGCTGCTGCCCATCGCCTACGATGCGCCCGAGGCCGAGTATCAAAGGCTCCTCACCGGCGTCACGCTGTGGGACGTGGCGGTCGAGCGCAACGTCGAGATCTCCGGACCCGACGCCATGCGCTTCGCGGAGCTGCTCACGCCCCGCGACCTCTCGCGCTGCCCGGTCGGGCATGGCCGCTACGTGCTGCTCACCGACGAAGCCGGCGGCATCGTCAACGATCCGGTCCTGCTGCGGGTGGAGGAAAACCGCTTCTGGCTCGCCTGCGCCGACAGCGACGTGCTGCTGTGGGCGAAAGGCCTCGCGCACGGCGCGCGGCTGAAGGTCGAGCTGCGCGAGCTCGACGTCGCGCCGCTGCAGATCCAGGGGCCCAGGTCGCGAGAGGTGATCAGAGCGCTTTTCGGAAACGCAGTTTCGGACCTGAAGTACTACCAGTTCGTACGGCTCGAGCTGCAGAAGATCCCGATCATCCTCACCCGGACCGGGTGGACGGGCGAGCTCGGCTACGAGCTCTATCTCCTCGAGCCGGCGCGCGGCGCCGAGCTCTGGGAGCGCGTCATGCAGGCCGGCAGGCCCTTCGGCCTCGCGCCGGCCGGGCCTTCCGACATCCGCCGCATCGAGGCCGGCATCCTCAACTACGGCGTCGACATGACCCTCGACACCAATCCTTACGAGGTCGGGCTCGAGCGCCTGGTGCACCTGGACAAGCCCGCGCAGTTCGTCGGGCGCGACGCGTTGCGGCGCATCGCCGCCTCCGGCGCCGCGCGCAGGCTGGTCGGCGTGGAGATCGGCGGCGAGCGGCTCGACCTCAATATGACCCGCTGGCCGGTGCGCGGCGGCGGACAGGTCACCTCGGCGGTTTATTCCCCACGCCTGAAAAAGAACATCGGCTACGCGCTGGTGCCAATCGAGCAGGCACGCAACGGCGCTAAACTCGAAGTCGAGACGCCGGACGGCCCGCGCCCGGCGCTCGTGGTGGCGATGCCTTTCGTCGAGCCGAGGAGCCGCGGATGCGAGTCCTGATGATGATGTTTCTTGCCGCCGCGCTTTCGGCGGCCGCGACCGCCGAGGTCCGGGTGCAGGAATACCCGATCCCGCCCGGGCACCGGGTGCACGACGTGTGGGCCGACCCCTCGCCCGACGGGCCGGTGTGGTTCTCGGCTCAGGGAAGCGGCCACCTCGGCATCCTCGACCCGAAGACCGGGGCGGTCGAGCTGGTCGCGCTCGGCTCCGGCTCTTCGCCGCACGGCGTCATCGCGGGACCGGACGGCGCGCCCTGGCTCACCGACGGCGGCCAGAACGCGATCGTGCGCGTCGACCCGAAGACGCGCGCGGTGCGCGTGTGGAAGCTGCCCGCGGCGAGCGGCTACGCCAACCTCAATACCGCGATCTTCGATACGCGCGGCATTCACTGGTTCACCGGACAGCGCGGCATCTACGGCCGTCTCGATCCGGCAAGCGGCGAGATGCAGCTTTTCGACGCGCCCGGCGGACGCGGCCCGTACGGCATCCACGTCACGCCCGGGGGCGTCGTGTACTACGCCTCGCTCGCGGGCTCGCACATCGCCCGCATCGACGCCGCGAGCGGCGCCGCCACGGTGATCGAGCCGCCCACCCCCCGGCAGGGCGCGCGCCGCGTGTGGTCCGACTCGAAGGGAAACATCTGGGTGGCGGAGTGGAACGCGGGCAACCTCAGCCGCTACGAGCCCGCGAGCGGCAGGTGGTCGACGTGGCCGGCGCCGGGCCACGAGCCGCACGTCTACGCGGTCTACGTCGATGAGACCGACAAGGTCTGGGTCGCGGAATGGAGCGAGCAGGCGATGCTGCGCTTCGACCCGCAGACCGGGAAATTCGAGTCCTTCAAGTCCTCGTCGCGGCGGCCCAACGTGCGCCAGATCCACGGCCGCAAGGGCGAGATCTGGACCCCCGAGTCGGGGGCGGACAAGATCGTCGTCTACCGCACCCGCTAGCGCGCCTACTGCAGGCTGCGCGCGAAGGTGCGGCCGCGCAGCAGCTCGTAGGCGCGCGGCTGCGCGTGCACCAGATCCGTGATGGCGAGCGTGATCTGGTCGTAGATGTCGTCGAACTGGGAATCGAGCTTCGGAAACACGCCGATCTCGGTGACGAACAGATCAGCGTCGGGAATCCGGCTCTGGTCGAGCCCGCGCGGCAGCATGGCGCGGTCCTGGACCGAGAATCCGTGCAGCGTCGGGCAGCGCATGAACAGCTCGCGCATCTTCGCCTCGACGTTCGCCTGCAGCCTGAATTCGAGTCGTTTCATCGTGTAGCGCCTTATCGAATGCGGATGTCACTCGATAGCCTACACGCACTGCACAAAAACGGGAATGGGGAAATTCCCGAGGCGACGACAGCGCAACCCCTAGGAAGGAATCTTGCTACTGGAGCGTGCGCGCGAAAGTGCGCCCGCGCAGCCACTCGAGCGCTTCGGGCTCCTCGTCCAGCAGGGCAGCGAGCGTCTGAGCGATCTCCTGGAAGATCTCGCCGTACTGCTCGGCGCTCAGGCGTGGCGAGATCCCGACATCGCTCACGAACAGGTCCTCATCCTCGCCGCGCACCGAGAAGCCGCACAATTCGGGGCAGCGCGCGAACAGCGACTGCAGCTGCTGCTCGCCGAGCTGTCGCTGGATTTTCATGGGCTCCACCCTAGCCGACGGAAGATTTCAGCGCCGCCGGGGGGCCGGGTGCCGCGCGGTCTAACCGCTTTGCCGACGGGGCGTCGCCGTTGCGCGACAACCGCGCCCGGCGTACCGGCAATTTCGTCTAGTGCAGCACGCGCACGAAGGTGCGCCCGCGCAGCACCTCCTTGGCGCTGGGCCGCTCGAACATGAAGTCGAGCAGCGCCACGGCGATCTCGTTGTAGATCTGCTCGCACTGCTCGGCGTTGAGGCAGGGATAGACGCCGATGTCGCTCACCACGAGCTCGCGCTCGAGGGCGAGCGAGCGCAGCTCTTCAGGCAGCGCGGCGCAGTCCTGCACCGTGAAGCCGTGCAGGGCGGGGCAGCGCTCGAAGATGATCTCGACCCTCGCCGCGAGGTCTTCCTCGATCGGCAGGTCGGGCGCGAGGGTTCCGAGCGACATAGTTCCTTTTCTCGCAAGGAATGCGCCCGGGACGCTCCGCCGGATGGGGGGGGAGCGAACCTTTCCCTGTAGGATGCAGACCCCTCTTCACGGCGGATCCCATGAGCGCTTCCGGCAAGGACCCCTACCTCGAGCTGGCGCAGCAGATCTACGTGCGCCTGGCCGCCCGCGTGTACGGCGCGCTCGCCGGCACCGACCAGCGCAAGCCCGATCCCAAGGCGCTCGCCGCCTACAGCTTCAAGCTCGCCGATGCCTTCGAGCAGGCGGCGAGGCAGACCGACCGCGCGAAAGCCGCCGCCGAAGTCGCCTCCAAGGCTGCGGTCAAGGTCGGCGACGTCGATCTCTCGGGAATGTTCGGGCCCTCCGGCGGTTCCTGACGCGCTCAATGCAGTGCGCGCACGAAGCTGCGGTCGCGCAGCAGGCGCCTCGCTTCCGGCCGCGCCGCGACAGCCGCCGCGATCGCGGCGGCAATCTCGCCGTAGACCTCGTCGTACTGGCGCTTGCCCAGGCGCGGCGACAGCGCGATCTCGAAAATGAACAGCTCGCCCTGGAGCGAGGTCGGATCGATGTGATCGGGCAGCCCCGAGCGGTCGCGCACGCTGAACCGGAAAAGCGCCGGGCAGCGCGCGAACAGCGCCTTGGCCCAGGCCTCGAGCTGCGGGTCGGCAAGCGGCATTCTTTCCCCTCCCGCGCGCACTATACTTCGGTCTCGCAAGAATAGGAGGTCCCCATGCTTCGACCCGCTTCGATTCCTGCAGGTGTCGCCGCCCTCGCCGCGGCGCTCGCGCTCGCCGGCTGCGAAACCACGGTGAGCAAGGAAGAGCTCGCCTCGGTCAACTACGGCTCGCCCCCGACGCGCTGGCAGCAGGAGATCACGAGCTATCTGCAGCTCCGCGTGCCGGACCCCAAGACCGTGAACATCCTGTTCAAGTCCGAGCCGCAGCAGATGGTGCAGAAGGAGACCCCGGTGCGCGCCCGGCAATGGGGCTGGGCGACCTGCGTCTGGGTAAACGAGAACCACCCTAGCGGCTACCAGGGCTTCTACCCCATGACCTTCTTCTTCCGCGACGAGAAGATCGCCGCGGTGAACGGCGGTCCCGACGACTCCAACGTGATCGGAGCGAAGTACGCGCGCGAGCAGTGCGAGCGGATGGGCGCGCCCTTCCTGCAGCAATAGCGGTAGTTGAAGCGCCTTTTCTACGGCTGGTGGATGGTGGCCGCCGGCTCGGGGCTGCAGTGCCTGCAAGCCGGGCTGATGAACCAGTCCTTCGGCGCCTACCTCGCGGTGCTGCAGGCCGAGCGCGGCTGGAGCAAGACGGCGCTCTCGGGCGCCGCCGCCCTGCAGCAGATGGAGGCAGCCATCCTGGGGCCGGTGCTGGGCTGGTTCATCGACCGCTTCGGCCCGCAGGGCATGATCCGCGCGGGCATCGTCGTGTTCGGGCTGGGGCTGATGGCTCTCAGCTTCACCGACTCGCTCCCCGCCTTCTACGCCGCCTTCGTCGTGATCGCGCTCGGCTCGAGCCTGTGCGGCTTCTTCCCGCTCAACGTCGCGCTCATCAACTGGTTCGAGCGCTGGCGCGCGCGTGCGCTCTCGTCGATGTCGCTCGGCCTCGCGCTGGGCGGGATGCTGGTGCCCGCGGTCGCCTGGTCGCTGCAGAGCTTCGGCTGGCGCGCCACCGCGCTTGCCTCGGGGGTGATCGCCATCGTCGCCGGCCTGCCGCTCGCCATGGTGATGCGCCGCCGGCCCGAGGACCACGGCGAAACCGTGGACGGCCTGGCGCAGCCCAAGGCTTCCGCGACGGCGACCCCCATCGTCGAAGCGGCTCCGCGGCGCGACTTCACCGTGCGCGAGGCGCTGCACACCAGCGCGTTCTGGCTGCTCTCGCTGGGGCACGGCTTCGCGCTGCTCGTGGTGCACGCCGTGACGGTGCACGCCATCACCCACATGAACCAGGGCCTGGGGTACTCGGTCGCCCAGGCCTCGCTCGTGTTCACGCTGCTCACCGTATGCCAGATCGGCGGCGTCGCCATCGGCTGGGTGATCGGCGACCGCTACGACAAGCGCATGATCGCGGCCGCCTGCATGCTGATGCACATGGCGGGGCTGCTGCTGCTCACCTACTCGGTGGCGCTTGCCATGGTGCTCGCGTTCGCCGTGCTGCACGGCGTGGCCTGGGGCCTGCGCGGGCCGTTCATGCAGGCGATCCGCGCCGACTATTTCGGCCGCAGCGCGATCGGCATGATCCTGGGCCTGTCGGTGATGATCATCGTCGTGGGCCAGGTCGGCGGCCCGCTGATCGCCGGCATCCTGGCGGACGCCACCGGCGACTACCGCGCGGGCTTCACGCTGATCGCGCTTCTCGCCGGGCTGGGATCGCTGTTCTTCGTGCTGGCGCGGCGCCCCGAGCCGCCGCAACGCGCGGGCGCCTAGCCGGCCTTGATGGTTTCGCGGACGGCGTCCACGATTCGAGCCACGGACGGAATATAGGAACGTTCCAAGCGCGCGAGAGGTACAGGCGTATCGTAGCCCGTCACCCGGCGCACGGGCGCCTTGAGATCGCCCCAGCTCTCCTCTGCGACGATGGCCGCAACCTCGGCCCCTACGCCACAATTGGCCGCAGCCTCGTGAGCTACAACGAGCCTCCCGGTCTTTCCCACCGACTTCAGTATTGTCTCGCGATCGATCGGACTGATACTCGAAAGATCGACGACCTCGGCGCTGACCTCTTCAGCCGCAAGAATTTCAGCCGCTTTCATCGTCTCGATGATCATTGCGCCCCAGCTGACCAGTGTGACATCAGAACCCGCACGCAATAAGTGGCATGCGTCAAGCGGGGCCGCACGCCCGTCGTTGCTGATTTCCTCCCGTTCCGAACGATAGCTGCGCCTTGGCTCCAGGAAAATGACCGGATCGGGGTCTCGAACCGACGCCAGCAGCAACCCGTAAGCGCGTGCCGGCGACGAAGGACAGACCACACGGATGCCGGAAATGTGCGCAAGCAGCGCTTCCATGCATTCCGAATGATGCTCAGGCGCGCCGGTACCTCCCCCGTGCGGGACACGGATCACGACAGGGCAGCACAATCTGCCCTGAGTGCGTGCCCGCATCCGGGAGAGGTGATTCACGATCTGGTCGAGCGCCGGAAAGATGAATCCCATGAAGGGAATTTCGGCCACTGGACGCAGGCCTTGGGCCGCCATGCCCACGCACAGCCCCACGATCATTCCTTCTGCGAGCGGCGTGTCCTGAACGCGGTCACTCCCGAATCGCTCCTGGAGACCTGCCGTGGCGCCAAAGAAGCCGCCGGTCGCTCCGGCATCCTGACCGAGGATCACGACATCCCGGTTCCGGCTCATCTCCCAATCGAGTGCCATCCTGATTGCCTCGATCATGGTGGCTCCGGGCATGGAAGGAATTTTAGCTTTCTGCGATTTGGCCGTAGCGGCGCGCCCGGCGCTTCTGCCTCTCGAGATGTCGGGGAACGCTGGCGAACAGGTAATCAAACATAGCGTCTGTGGGCTGGGGCGAAAGGTTGAAGCATGTATGCACCGCCCCGTCCACCTCGTGCTCGCACTCTGCGCTTAGCGCTGTCTCTTCAACATCGTCCCAAGCACCGAGGCGTCGAAGATACCGGCGAAGCCGGACGAGCGGGTCCAGGCGATGCACCGCGTGCTCATCGCCCATGCGACTACTGACAAGCGCCTCGATGAGACTGGCGCCATGGCCTGCACGTGCCCGCACCATCGCTCCGCCCACGGCCTCGCGTACGGCGATCACATCGTTGCCGTCCACACGACTGCCCGGAATCCCGGCCGCAAGCGCTTTGTCCGCCAGCGTCTTGGCTGCTGTTTGGCTCGATACCGAGGTCGACAACGCCCAGCCGTTATTCACGACGACGAATACGACCGGAAGCTGCCTCGCTCCGGCGACGTTGAGTGCCTCGTAAAAGGCCCCTTGCGACGTTGCCCCGTCGCCGATGAACGTCAAAGCACCCCGCTGCTCGCCGCGCGCGCGAAACGCCATCGCGACACCTGCTGCGTGAAGTGACTGGGTCCCGACCGGAATGCACCAGGGAAGATCGTGAAGCGCGCCGCCACGCCGGTTACCACGCTCGTCGCCCGCCCAGTAAAGGAGCACATCGGTCATGGAAACACCGCGCCAAAGCATTGCGCCGCATTCCCGGTAGGAAGGCACCAAACAATCCTCCGGTGCCAGCGCTGCCGCCGACCCTACATGGGTCGCCTCGTGGCCCAGACAAGACGGATAGGTGCCGATCCTGCCCTCTCTCTGCAACGCGCAAGCCCGGCGGTCGAAGACCCGCACTCGCGTCATGAACCGATAGAGCTCCGTCAGCCGGGCGGGATCTCGCGCGAAGTCCGGCAAAACCCCGATCGGCCGGCCGTCTGCGTCGAGCCTCCCCAGGTCGGGCAGATCCGGAAACGAGCCCTCCGGATCCGGACAGTTCATCCCAGGGCCTTGACGGGATTCCTCAGGGTTCCGATGCGGTCTATCTCGCATTCCACCACCGTGCCGTTCACAAGGTAGAGCGGGGGGCTTCTCGTGAAGCCTACGCCCGAGGGCGTTCCCGTGGAGATTACATCACCCGGCTCCAGGGTCATGTAGCGCGAAAGATACGAGATCAACTGGGCGCACGGAAAGATCATGTCCGCGGTCGTTTCGTCCTGCACGAGGACGCCGTCCACGTGCGTGCGCATGCGAAGATTCTGCGGATCTCCCAGCTCGTCGGCGCTGACGATCCAGGGACCGAGCGGCGTAAAGGTGTCGAAGCTCTTGGCCCGGCAGAACTGGCCCTCTGCGAACTGCTCGTCCCGCGCCGAGACGTCATTGCAGACCGTGTATCCGAAAACGTATCGCAGGGCGTCCTTCTGCTTCACGTTCCTCGCCCTGCGACCCATGACGATGGCCAGCTCGATCTCGTAATCCACCTTCGTGGTATCACGCTTGCTGTAACGGATCGTTCCGCCATGTCCAATCAGGCTGGAGGTGTACTTGCACCAAGACATCGGCACGTCAGGGATCTTCATCCCGGTCTCCCGGGCGTGATTCCGAAAATTAAGACCGATGGCGACGACCTTCTGCGGCGCCGTTACTGCTGGAAGAAACCTCGCGCGCCTGACCTCGAACGGACGCGCAATGGGTCTGACGCGGCTGGCGCTTGCACCGCTATCGATGAGCGCCCTCAACGGATCCAGGCCGGGCCGCTCGTACGCACGACCGATGGGCACCGCCTCCTGATCCCGCAATCGGACAAAGTAGGCCTTCTTGTCCGGACCGACCAGCGTCGCATATCGCATTCCCCCCCCCCGCTAGATTCGAAGCCGCTCCACGATCTGCCCGTTCAGGACATGCTGCTCGATGATCTCGTCGATGTCTTGCTCGTCGACGTAGGTGTACCAAACGCCGTCCGGGTACACCACAACTACCGGCCCTTCGTCGCAGCGATCCATGCAGCCGGCCTGGTTGACCCGCACCTTCCCCGTCTTGGTTGCTTCGATTGCGTTCAAGCGAGCCTTCGCATAAGCGCGCAACCTGTGCGCACCATGGTTGTTACAGCAGGCCCTGCCTTGCTCGCGTTGATTGCAGCAGAAAAAAACGTGCCGGCTGTAGTAGGCCACCATGTCCCCTGGACTCGTCGCCGCGCATTATAGGCGGCACGGCGCGCGCTGCGCGCACCGCCGAATCGCTATCTTGCATGAGAAATTCGCAGGCATACGCCGCTCCCGGCGTCGAGAGTCGCGTGGTAGTGTTCTGCGGCAAAGGAGGGGCCATGCCCAAAGCGATTCGGTTTCACAAGACAGGCGGTCCGGAGGTCCTCAATTGGGAGGACGTCGATGTCGGTAAGCCGGGTGCCGGACAGTTGCGCATCCAGCAGAAGGCCGTCGCACTGAACTTCTCCGATCTGTTCCTGCGCTCGGGAGCGGCGCCCGTTCCGCTGCCCGCAATCTGCGGCTCGGAGGGCGCGGGAGTCGTCGAGGAAGTCGGGTCGGGGGTCACCGAATTCAAACCCGGAGACCGGGTCGCCTACACCTCCGCGCCCGTGGGCTCTTATGCCGAAGCGCGCCTCTATCCCGCCGACAAGGCCGTCAAATTGCCGGAAGGCATCTCGTTCGAGACGGCGGCCGCCATGATGATGAAGGGCATGACCACTGCCTACCTCATCAAGCGTACCTTCAAGGTCCAGCCGGGCATGACGGTGCTGTGGCACGCCGCTGCTGGAGGCGTCGGCCTGATTGCGTCCCAGTGGCTGCGGGCGCTCGGCGCCAGGGTCATCGGCACCGTGGGCTCCGAGGAGAAGGCGGCGCTCGCCAAGGAGCATGGCTGCGAGCAGGTCCTCGTGTATTCGCGCGATAACGTGCCGGAGCGGGTCAAGGAACTGACAGGCGGCAAGGGCGTACCCGTCGTGTACGACTCGGTCGGGAAGGCGACGTTCATGGGCTCGCTCGACTGTCTGCAGCCGCTGGGCATGATGGTGATGTTCGGAAATGCCTCGGGAGCACCCGAGCCGCTGAACGTCGGATTGCTCGGGCAGAAAGGTGCCCTTTACCTCACCCGGCCGACGCTTCCTGCGCACACAGCGACGCGCCAGGATCTGCTGGCGCTTGCGAAGGAGCTGTTTGACGTCGTCGGCTCCGGGAAAGTGAAGATCAGAATCGGGCAGCGCTACGCGCTAAAAGATGCGGCGCAGGCCCACAGGGATCTGGAGGCCAGGAAGACTACTGGGTCGACCGTGCTCGTGCCGTGACGGTCCCGGGGTCGACGATTCCGGGGATGCTTGCGCGACGCTCGATGCACAGGCGCTTGAACAGCTCGAGCGCGCGCATCCGAGTCGCCCGGCGATGGACCAGCCCAAAGTCCTGGATCAATGCCGCGCCTCCTACGCGCACCACGCGCAGCTCGGCTCTCGCAAGTTCGTGCCGCACGGTCACGTAGGGCATCAGGGCCAGTCCCAGCCCCATGCTCACGATGCGCTTGATGAATCCGGTGTCATTGGATTCCATCAAGATCGGAGGATAGCCTCCGCAGCGCTGAAAGAACTGGTCGGATGCCCGGCGCGCTCCGGCCCCAGCCACATAACGGATGAACGGCGACGCCTTGACCTGATCGACCGGCACTGCGTGACCTTGCGCCATCGGATGTTTGGGAGCGACGACGAACACGTGCTCCATCCGCCCCAGCGTCACGGTCTCCAGCGCGCTCGACGCGGATTCGAGCGGAAACGGCGCGAACGCAACATCCGCCGAGCGGGCGATCACCTGCTTCACGCCGTCGGCGGGCGTCTCGGTGGCCGTAACGATGAGTTCGATGCGCGGATAGGCGAGGATGAAGGCTTCATACAGGTGCCCATAAAGGTACTCGAGGCCCAGAGCGCTCACCGCCACCCGCAGCGAGCCCTCCAGGTCTTCCACCTCGCCAGGAGCGAACTGGCGCTTCAGCCGGTCGACTTGCGTCAAGATCTGCTCTGCAGTCGCCGCTACGCGTTCCCCCGCCGCCGAGAGGCGCACCTTGGGCTTGGAGCGCACCACTAGGGTCTCCCCGAGTTCCAGTTCCAGCTTCCTGATCTGGTGACTCAGCGCCGATTGCGTGACGTTGAGCTGCCGGGCAGCGAGCGTAAAGCTGCCCATCCGGGCAATGGTGCGCAACGCGTCAAGCTGCCTGAGCTCCATGCTTCATTAATATAGCTCATCCAGTTGGTTCGCAAAAATTCATTTGACTCATGAAACCCGCGCAGTACCATGAGTCCGTGGAGGAGCGAGCAAAACAATTGCGCGTCGTCGGTCGCGCAGTTCCGTCTGTTGATGCGCCGGCGAAAGTCACTGGGCGCGCCTGTTTCAACGTCGACCTGCGTTTCCCGGGAATGCTTCACGCGAAGGCAGCCCGCAGCCTTCACCCCCATGCCCGCTTGGTCAAGGTCGATACGAGTAGCGCCCGGCGCCACCCGGGCGTCGTCGCCGTGCTGACCGCCGCCGACGTTCCGGGGTTAAACCGTTTCGGCGACTATATTGCCGATCAGCCAGTCCTGGTAGCCGAAGGTGCGACAGTGAAGATGGTCGGAGATCCCATCGCGCTCGTTGTCGCCGAGACCGAACGCGCTGCAGCGGAGGCTGCAGAACTGATCGAGGTCGAGTACGAGGAGCTGACTCCGATCGACGACCCGGAAGGGGCGCTTGACCCGAACGCGGCTCGGGTGCACCCCGAACATCCCGGCAATCTCTGCGGCGAGCCGGTGATCGTCGAGGGCGGTGACCTTGCCCGAGGTTTCGCTGAAGCCGACGTCGTCATCGAAGCCTGCTACTCGACGCAGCGGCAGGAGCACGCCTACATGGAGCCTGAAGCCGGCGTCGCAGTCGCGGAACCGGACGGCGGCGTGACCGTCTACGCCGGCACTCAAGCACCGATGCAGGTGCGTGCAAATCTCGCCACGGCCATCGGCTTGCCCGAGCACAAGGTGCGCATCGTTCCCGTGACAATGGGGGGCGCGTTCGGCGGCAAGATCGATATGTCGGTCCACCCCGGACTCGCGCTCATGGCATTGAAGACCGGGCGGCCGGTTCGCTGGGCCTGGACATCCGAGGAATCGTTCGTGGCGAGCCCCAAGCGCCATCCCGCTGTCGGCCGACTCCGGCTCGGCGCCACCCGCGACGGACGCATCACGGCTCTCGAGGCGGACTGGATTCTCGACGGCGGCGCCTATGCCTCGCAGTCGCCCGCTGTGGTCCGCTGCACCGTCGGCTACACCTTCGGTCCGTATCGCATTCCCAACTACCGCGTGCAGGGCCGCGTCGCCTACACACACAACCCCATTTCCGGCGGATTCCGCGGCTTCGGCGGCCCGCAAAGCGCATTTGCGATCGAATCAGCCATGAACAAGCTCGCCGAGCGCCTTGGCATCGACCCGGTCGGCCTGCGCATGAGGAACATCCTCCAGCAGGGAGAAGTCCCTCCATGGCGGGCACTGGTGATGCATACGCCAGTCACGGTTCCCCGGCTTCTGCAGCGCGCGCTGGAACTCGCCGGACCGGCTCCGCGGTCAGCGGCGGGTCCGCTGAGAGTCGGACGCGGCCTCGCCGTGACCATGCCCGTCTTCGACAATTCCGGCGGGGCGGTGCCTTTGTTGAAAGGTACCGGCTTGCGGCTGGAGGTGACCGGCGACGGCGGCGCAATAGTGCGATTCGAGTCTGCCGAGTATGGTGAAGGCGTTGCTACGGCGCTCGCGCAGATGACGGCTGAGGTTCTCGGGATCGAGCCGCAGGACGTCAGCTGCGTCCTCGGCGATACCGCAGCGGTGCCGAAGTCCGGCCGCGCGGTCGGCTCGCGACAGGTGTACTGCCTGGGTAATGCCATGCTCGCCGCTGCAGCCGAGCTGCAGGAGCGCCTGTTTCTTGTCGCCGGGGAGCGACTCGAAGCCAGCCCCGCAGCACTTATGCTGGCCGAGCGCTGTGTTGTAGTGCGAGCGGAGCCGTCCCGCCGCGTTGCGCTCGGCGAAGTGGTCCAAGCCTGCCGCGTGCGGGGTATCAACACAGAGGCGAACGCGTTCTACGCGGCGAGCCATGCGCCGCTGGGTCATACGTTCTGTGCCGCCGTGGTCGATCTCGCAGTCGATACCGAGACGGGCAAGATTTCCATCCTCAAGACGGTTTCGGTGCTCGACGTCGGACGCGTCATCAACCCCGGGATGCTCAGGGGGCAGATGCATGGCGGCGAGATTCAGGCGATGGGGTTCGCGCTGATGGAGGACATGCGGACCGAAGACGGTCGGCTAAAGACGCCGACGCTCGTCGAATATCTGGTACCGACCATCATGGACATTCCCGAGGAAAGCACGATGGATACCCTCGAGCTTCCGGATCCGACGGGGCCATTCGGCGCGAAGGGCGCAGGCGAGCACACGACCAAGGATCTCGCACCTGCCATCGTGCACGGCATCCACGAGGCGGTTGGGGTGTGGATCGACGATTTGCCCGCAACGCCGGAGCGCGTCTGGAAAGCCATGCAGCGGGCTGCTTCGCAGACGCCGAAGCCGCACAAGGAGCGGGAATGGAGTACGTCGAACCTCGAAGTCTGAGCGAAGCCTGCGACGCGCTCAGCGACGAGCGTTCGGACGCAAAGGTGCTGGCAGGCGGTGTCGCGTTGTCGATCATGATGCGCTGGGGCCTGGTAAAGCCGGGCCGCCTGATAAGCATTCGCTACCTGGAGGAGCTGCGATACGCACGTGTCGATAACCATCAGGCGCTCAGGATCGGCGCGGCAACGACGCACCGCGAGATCGAAACCTCGTCGCTCATTCGAGAGCAGCAGCCCGCGCTCGCCGAGATGGAGCGGCGCCTCGCCTCGGTGCAAGTGCGCAATTCCGGCACGCTGGGCGGCAATCTCTGCCATGCCGATTCAGCCGCCGATCCGGCACCGCTCCTGCTTGCCCTCGACGCGAGCGTCGTACTCGCCTCCGTGCGGGGGCGCCGTACGCTGTCACTCAAGGAGTTTTTCCGCGGCTACCTCACGACGGCCCTCGCTCCTGACGAGATCCTCGCCGAGATCGTGATCCCGGCGCAGCCGCCGCGTTCCGGTGCCGCCTACATGAAGCACAGCACGCGCAACGCCGTCGATTTCCCTTTTGCCGGAGTGGCCACGCAGGTATCGCTTTCCACCGACGCAGCCAGCTGCGCGGGCGCTCGGCTCGCCGTCGGCGCGGTGGGACCGACGCCTCGGCTGAGCGAGAGCATACCCAGGCTGTTAGACGGACGGTTGCTGAGCGAACCCGTCATCGGCGAGGCCGCAACAGCCGCGTCCCTCGAGGTGGAGGTTGCAGACGACGCTTCGGGATCGGCCGAATACCGGCGGCACCTGGTCGCCGTTCTCGCACGCCGCGCGCTCACCCAAGCGTGGGAACGAGCACGTGCCGCCGCGGCGCCGGAGCGGTCGTGAGCGCCTTGCTACCACTGAGGTTGACGGTGAACGGACGCACACGCGAGGCGCTTGTCGATGCCGGACGCTCCCTGGTCGATGTGCTGCGCGACGATTTGGGACTGACCGGCACCAAGGTGAATTGCCGGCTCGGGGAGTGCGGCACCTGCACGGTGCTGCTCGACGGCCGCAACGTTCACGCCTGCCTGACACTGGCCGTTCATGCCAACGGGCGCAACGTGACGACCATCGAGGGGTTGGCCGGCGAGGAGCGGCTCCATCCGATCCAACAGGCTTTCGTAGAGCACCACGCCCTTCAGTGCGGTTACTGCACCCCGGGGATGATTCTTTCCGCCAAGGCGCTGCTCGATGAGACGCCTCGGCCGACGCGCCGCGAAATTCAACATGGCCTCACAGGAAACCTCTGCCGCTGCACCGGTTATGAACAGATCATCGAGGCCGTTGCCGCGGCGGCACATGGCGTTCGTTCCCCTAAGGAAGGAGGGTCGTAATGAGACGAGGAATCTCGATATTGATTGCCCTGGCGTGGTTCGCTTCCGGGCCGGCTGTGTCCCAGCAACCTGTGGGCGTCGCGACCCCCGGCATGGGTTCGCTCGGCCACGCCGTCGGAACCGCGATCGCCAAGGAAGTGCAGGAAAAGAGCGGCATCCCCGCCGTAGTACAGCCCTATTCGGGAACGGCCGCATTCTTTCCGTTGTTGAGCCAAGGGGCCGTGCAGTTCGGCGTTGCAGCCTACGTGGAGGGCGCGTTCGCCGTGATGGGCACCGGACCCTCGGAAGGCAGGCCGACGCCGAACGTGCGCATGGTCGCGAACATCGCGCCCGCGCTCGTAGGGCTGTTCGTGAGGCGCGATTCCGACATCAAATCGGTGCAGGACATGAAGGGAAAGCGCTTCCCGGTGGGCTGGGTCTCGTTCCCGATCGCGGTGAATTTCATCAATGCCATGCTCGCGACCGGCGGACTGGAGATGCCCGGCGATTTTAAGCCCCACCCCGTGCCGTCGATCCTGCGCGGAGCCGATGACTTCGTCGCCGGCAAGACAGACGTGGGCTACTTTGCCGTCGGCGCCGGAAAGATGTCCGAGATAAACGTTGCCGTACCCGGCGGAATCCGATTCGTCTCGCTGAACGACTCCCCTGAAGCCCTGCGAAACTTGAGGCGGCACGCGCCGGGCACGTCCATCGTTCGCGTGCAACCCGCCCCGCATTTTGCGGGCGTCATAGAGCCGACCAACGTGATGGCGGTCGATCTGGTGCTTTTCGCCGGAGCACACGTCGACGACGACACTGTGTACAGGGTCGTCAAAGCCATGCACGAGAACCCGCAAGGGCTTGCGGCGAGCAATCCGTTTCTTAAGTCGTTCGCACCTGAGAAGATGGCCAAGGCCTACGACGAGGTCAAGTACCATCCCGGGGCGATCAAGGCGTACGGGGAACGAGGGCTGTGGCCTCCCAAGCTGTGATGGGGAGGCCCATTGGTCGAAGACGCGACGGCGTGGCCGCGGGACCGATACCCAGCCACCGTTCGCTGGCTGCGGCGGGTGCTCGCAACCGGCCTGACCGCCGGTGCCGTGGCCTGGTCCGCGGACCTTCCGAGCGCGGTTGGGATGCTGCTGTACACCGAGCAATTCTTGGCCGCGATGCTCGGACTCAGCCTCGCGCTGGTTTTCGTGCACCTGCCGGCCAGCCGAGGCGCGCGTACCAAGCTGCCGTGGTACGACGCGCTCCTGGCGACCATCGGCTTTGCCGCCTGCGCCTACGTGGCCGTGCGCTTTCCGGACCTGGTCGACCGCGTTTCGTACCGCACTGCGGACATTCTGGTCCTCGGGACCATCATGCTGGTGCTTTGTCTGGAGGGCTTGCGGCGCACCGTAGGCATGGGCCTCGTCATCCTGGTGCTCGCGTGCTTTGCCTGGGCGTTCGTCGGCCCGCACGTGCCCGGACCGCTGACCGCGCGTCCCATCGATCTCGACCGGCTCGTCGCGTATCTTGCGTTCGACACCAACGCGCTGTTCGGGCCCTCGCTTGCGGTCGCCGTTGGGATGGTGATCGTTTTCGTGCTCTTCGGCCAGCTGCTTCTGGCCGCCGGTGGCGGCGCATTCTTCAGCGACGCTGCCGTTGCCCTCGCAGGCCGGTACCGTGGCGGCTCGGCGAAGGTGGCTGTGATCGCATCCAGCCTGTTCGGGACCGTGAACGGCACGGTAGTCGCGAACATCCTGGTCGATGGCCCGGTGACCATTCCGATGATGCACCGCTCGGGCTATCCGCGTCACGTGGCGGCGGCAATCGAGGCGGTTGCCTCCACCGGCGGGCAAATCATGCCGCCGGTCATGGGCGTGGTCGCCTTCCTCATGGCCGAGTATCTGCAGGTGGCGTATCGCGAAGTGGTGATCGCCGCCATCTTCCCAGCCCTCTTGTACTACCTGTCATTGTTCCTCCAGGTCGATCTGGAGGCGGCGCGACGCGGCATCCGGCGCGTCCCGGAGTCGGAGATCCGGTCCTTCCCCGCGGTTCTGCGCGAAGGATGGTTCTTCACGGTACCGTTTGCGATCCTGCTGGGTGGCCTGTTCTGGCTGAACTGGCAGCCCGAGAGAGCGGCGTTTTTCGGCGCCCTGGCCGTAGCCGTACTGGGCGTGGTGCTCGGCTACCGCGGCACGCGTCTTGGGTGGCGAGGAATCGTCGAGCAGATGGCGGCCACCGGGATGGCGGCGCTCGACATAGTCATGATCTGTGCCAGCGCCGGATTCATCATCGGCATCATCGCCATTTCGGGCCTCGGCTTCAGCTTGACGCTGGCCATGGTGAAGCTCGGCGAGGGCAACGTCCCCTTGCTGCTCGCCATCACGGCGGCGCTGTCCATCCTGCTCGGGATGGGAATGCCGTCGATCGCAATCTACATCCTCCAGGTGGTGATGTTCGTGCCCGCGCTCGTGGAATCGGGCATCAGCGCGATGGCGGCGCACATGTTCATTTTTTACTTCGGGATGATGTCGTTCCTTACGCCGCCGCTCGCCATCGGCGCATTCGCGGCAGCGACCGTAGCGCAGGCCGATCCGATGAAAACCGCCTGGACCGGAATGCGCATCGGTTGGGTCGCGTATGTCATTCCATTCCTGTTCGTCGCATCGCCGAGCCTGCTCCTGCAGGGCGACCCCGTCCGGTTGGCGATCGACGTACCGACGGCAATCGCCGGCGTGTTCCTGGTGTCCGTCGGGGCGGCGGGATACCTAAGCCGCGCCCTCTACGCATGGCGCCGGATCGGATTCATCGTTGCCGGTGTCGCGCTGATGGTCCCCGCAGGCGCCACCTTCGGCAGCCACTGGACTGCATTGTTCGGACTCGCCCTCGGAACGCTGCTTGTCTGGAGCGAGTTGTGCCAAGCGCGCCGAACGGTTTCTGAAACTACTCGCTAGGGAGGTATGAGATGGCGGTACTGGGATTTCCCGTAATCGACGCCGACGGTCACGTAGAGGAGTACGGGGCGAACTGGGAAAAGCTGCACAAGGAGTGGGGCGACTGGGCGCCGCGATACATCGCGGACGACAAGTTCGACGCCGGACAGCCTCGCTTCTTGATCGAAGGCAAGGTGTTCCCGCGCTGGGAGGACAAGTGGGGCCGCGAAAGCCGGCCGATCAAGGTGAACAAGCCCGAGCGCTACTGGACGGGCCGGCCCGGCATGACGGATCCGAAGCAGCGGCTTGTCGATATGGATGTTGAGGGCATTGACATTGCTGTCCTCTTCGGCGGGATGCTGTGCGCTTCCGCGATAGGGATCGTGGAGCGGCCAAAGCTTGCGCTCGACGCCTGCCGCGCCTACAACGACTGGCTCGCGGAGTACTGTTCAGCCGATCCGGCGCGATTGAAGGGTATCGCAGCAGCCCCGTTCCAGGACCCGGCGGCGGCCGCCAAGGAACTCAAGCGCGCGGTACGCGAACTCAAAATGGTGGGTCTGCGCGTACCGACGTGGCCTCAGGGAACAAACCCGGGCGACCGCAGATTCGATCCGATCTGGAAGGTTGCCGAGGAACTTGGCGTACCGGCCTGCCTGCACCTTCATAGTGCCCGTACGGTGGGTGCCGATCGCTTCGATGGATTCTTCCTGAAGCACGTGTTCTACGGCGCGGACGTCTTCATGGCATTCGCCGGCATGCTGGCCGGTGGGGTTCTCGATCGGTTCCCAGGGCTGAAGATCGGCGTCTTCGAGGCCGGCTGCGGCTGGATCCCGTATCTCCAGGATCGGCTGCACGAGCATTGGGAGACGTTTGGTGATCAGTTGCCCGAGGTAAAGCGGGACCCAGCCGAGTACATGGCTTCCGAACGTTGCTTCTACTCCTTCGAGCCCGGAGAGCACATGCTGCCGATAGTCGCGGGCATCATCGGCGCTGAGCGCCTGACCTACGCCTCGGACTACGCCCATATCGACTGCATGTGCCCGTACTCGGTCAAGGCCGTCGCCGAGCGCGAAGATCTGACGCCCGATGTCAAGCGCAAGATCCTCGGCGCAAACGCCGCCCGTTTGTTCAATTTGAAGATCTGATGGAAAGGGACGAACCTTCATGGCGAAGATCAAGCATATCGCGATCGCTACAAGAGATCTTGAGGGCACGGCCGCCTTCTACCAGGAAGTACTGGGGTTGCAGCTGGTGGGCCGCGACGACGTCGGTCACACAGCGGCCGTGTTCCTTAGCGACGGCGACGTCAACGTCACGCTGCTTTACTTTCGCAACGACGAAGCCGCGTTGCACGACGAGGGCATGCGTTTCATTGGGCTCCACCATGTCGGCTTCGTCATGGGCACCAAGGCCGAGTACGACGTGGTAGTCGGCAAGCTCAGGCAGCGAAATGCAAAGTTTCTTCACGGCGGCCCGGTTGGCGGCTCCGGCACCTACTTTGAAGTGAAGGCGAAGGATCCCAACGGGATTACGTTCGATGTGTCCCTGGATGGCTGGCCCGGCATCTCGCACGCGGCCGGCAGACCTGAGCAGCAGTGAAAGCACACCATTTTCTCACCGACGGAGGTCCGATGAAACGCGAAGACATGAAAAATACTCCCCGCAAGACGATCCTCAACCCGCCGGATGCCCCTCCCCTGTTCCGCCCCTACTACTCCGAATCGGTGCGCGCGGTTGGACCGTTGCTGTTCATTGCGGGCCAGGTTTCGTTCGACAAGCAAGGCAAGGTCGTCGGCAAAGGAGATATCAAACGGCAGACTACCCAGGCCCTGGAAAACCTGAAGACAGTGCTGGCTGCACACGGGGCGACGCTGGACGACCTCGTCAAGATGACAGTGTATGTAACCAACATTGATCTTCTGGACGAGATCGCGGAGGTCCGCAACAAGTACTTCCCCAAGAACGGCCCGACGAGCGCCATCGTTGAAGTATCCCGGCTTGCCCTGCCCGACCTCATGATCGAGTTTGAGACCATTGCCGTGGTCAGCCCGGTGTCCTAGCCACCGAGAGGAGAGACGCATGCGCCTAGCAGGGAAGGTGGCGATCGTCACGGGCGGCGGCAGCGGCATCGGGCGGGGGATCGTGCTGGCACTGGCTCGGGAAGGTGCCGACGTGGCGATCCCGGACATCCAGGAGCGCAACGCCGAAAAAGTCGCCGAAGAGGTCCGGGACCTCGGCCGCAGGTCGCTCGCCATGAAGACGGATGTCACGAATGCAGCAGACGCCGCTGCGATGATCGAACGCAGCCGTCAAACCCTCGGACGGGTCGACATACTCGTGAACAATGCAGGGATGGCGGCACCGCCCGGGATGCCGTTTACCAACAACACCGAAGAGGACTGGGACCGTGCATTTGCCGTCAATACGAAGTCGGTCTTTCTGACGTGCAAGGCCATGGCGCCATACTTCATCGAGCGCAGGAGCGGGCGAATCATCAATATCGCCTCGATTGCGGGCCCTTTGTCCTCGCTCACGATGCCGCCGTACAGCGTGGCCAAGCAGGGCGTCGTTACGTTGACGCGGATTGTGGCAAAAGAGATGGCCGCATACGGGGTCACCGTGAACGCGATCTGCCCCGGAGTCCTTTACACGGCGTTCTGGGAGAAGCTGGCCGCGCACATCGCGGCGACCAACCCGGCCTTTGCCAACATGGCGCCCCGCCAGGTATTCGAAAAGCGGGTGGCCGACATCGTTCCCATGAAGTGCGAGCAGACGCCGGAGGACGTAGGCTGGGCCACCGTATTCCTGGCTTCTGACGAGGCGCGCTACATTACCGGCCAAGCGATCAACGTCGACGGCGGGTGCGTCATGCAATAGCTTCAGGCGGATGTAAAATTAGGCTTTACGGGCGCGAATTCAGGCGCCAGCCACAACGATAAGCCCGATTCACATGTACGACCCGGCGATCGCGCTGGAATTCTTCAGGTCGGCCGGCAAGCCGGCCGCGGTCGCCCAGGGCGAGACCATCTTCACCGAGAAGCAGAACGCGATTCCGCTGTTCCGCAAGAACCGCATTTTCCTGCTGCTCAAGGGGGAGGTGGAGCTGCTCGCGGCGGACAAGCCGATCGCCGTGGTGCGGCCGGGCGAAGTGTTCGGGGAGCTCGCGGTGATCACGCATGCGCCGCGCAGCGCCTCGGCGATGGCGAAGACCGCCTGCCGCGTGATCGCCCTGGACGACAAGACCTTCGAGGCCGCGCTGCGCGCGAAGCCCGCGTTCGCGCTGATGCTGATGAGCATCATGATCCGCCGCCTGCGCGAGACCATCGCGCGCCTCGCGCAGGGCAAGGCCCTGTCCAGGGACGACGCCTGGAAGGAGGCGGCCGCGTTCGATCCCGGGCTGCTCTCCGACCTGGCGCGCGGCCTCGCCGACGACCCGCCGGTTTCCTACCGCGCCGGCGCCTCGATCCTCACGCAGGGCCAGAAAGGGCTCAGGATGTACGCGGTGCTCGAGGGCCGCGTCGCCATCTCGATCGAGGGCCGGGTGGTGGAAAAGCTCGGCCCGGGCGGCGTGTTCGGCGAGGCGGCGCTCATCAACGAGACGCCGCGTCTCGCGAGCGCGGTGGCGGAAGCCGACTGCTCGCTGCTGCCGATCTCGCGCAAGGCCTTCTTCGAGCTGATCAAGCTGAGCCCGCAGTTCGCCGACACCCTGCTCACCTCGCTCGCCCAGCGCCTCAAGTTCCTGACCGCGCGGCTCGAGTAGCCAGCGGGGGCGGGCGTACAGGATTTGAATCTCCCGGGCGCCGCGAGTTCACGCGCGGCGGATTTCGCCCGAATTTGAGCCAAATCATTGCCTTCAAGGGCGGTTCTAGGGTAAAAAGCAACTACGCAGTCGCGCAGCCCGGGCCGCTTCCCGCCTGCCGATATCCCTCTGCTTCGCTTCCGTTCCGGATTCCTGCCGGGCAGAGGATCTATACGAGAAGGGACGTTTTAATGGCGAGCAAGCAGCAAGCAAAAGATCCAAGGCGATTCAAGATCGGCAAGTACGACATCCTGGCGCAGCCCGCGAGCGGCTCGACGCACATGCTGCGCTACACGGTCATGCTGAACGGCAAGCGACTCGGCGCGCTGCTCAGCGTGCCCACCGAGTCCGATTGCCGCTTCCTGGAAAGTCCCCCGAAGGTTCCGCCGCTCAAGATCTTCCAGGTCACCTATCGCCCCGGAAGGCCGAAGAAGAACGCGGCCCCGAGCGGCGCCTCCAACCAGGAGACCGAATCCGGCCCGACGATTCCCTGGTCCATCAAGGGGCAGCAGCGCTACTAGCCTCCCCTAGCCCGGCCTAGGCTGCCGGCGTAAACCAGCTCACGTGCGCGCTCGCCACGCGCCATCCGTCAGGCGTGCGCACCCAGGTCTGGCTCTGCCGCCCCAGGCGGTTGGAATCGAGCTTGAGAAACTCGCAGTTCGCGGTGGCGAAGTCGCGCCCGAAAGTGGTGATCGCCGTGCGCAAGACGCGCCGCCGCAGGTCCACGGGCGGGCGCGACTTGCGAAAGCCGAGGATCTCGTCGCGCCCGTAAAGATTCTCCCCGAGCCCGTATCGCACGGTGAGCGGGCTCGCCCAGAAGCTCTCGTCGAGCAACGCGACGTCATTGGCGTTCAGCGCGGCCTCATAGCGCTCGAACGCCGCACGCACTTCCGCGACGACTTCAGGGATATTGATCTCCATGTCCTGCCTCATGCCGGCCTGGTAAACCCCGCAATGCCTTGCGCCTCGAGGAACGCGGCAGCCCGGAAGAGCTGCGCCTCCTTGAACGGCGCTCCGACCAGCTGGACCCCTCGGGGCAGCGCGCTGCCGCGAACCGGAACCGAGATCACGGGCAGGCCGATGATGGAAAACGGGATCGTGAACCGGCCGATGTGCGCGCGCGACGGGAAAGTATTGCCGCCCAGGGAGACCGTTTCTTGGCCGATCAACGGCGCCGCGATCGGCGTGGTCGGCGCCACCAGGATGTCGACCCGGGAAAAGACCTCTCGTACGGCGTCGCGGTATGCACGGCGGAACGACTGGGCCCGCGTGTAGATCGAGCCCGGCAGCAGCGCCGCGGCGAGGAAGCGATCCCGGGTCAACGGGTCGAAGTCCCCCGGCCGATCGCGAAGATTGCGCAGATGCAGGCCGGCTCCCTCGACGCCGGTCACGATCATCGCCGCCGCGCGGGCAGCGGCTGCGTCCGGCACGATCTCTTCGCCGCCCGCGCCGAGCGCCTGCGCGACGCGGCGCGCTGCGGCCACGGCTTCCGGCTCGGCGTGCTCTCGGAAGTAACCGCCTGCGAGAGCGGTCCGCAGTCCCCGGATGCCCTCGCCAAGCAGCGCGGACACGGCCTCCGCCGGACGATCCGCGCACGACGGGTCGTCCGCATCCGGACCCTGGAGAAGGTCGTACGCAAGCGCGAGATCGCGCACCGAGCGCGCCAGCGGGCCGACGTGGTCGACGCTCGGCGAAAACAGCACGATGCCCGAGCGCGACACGCGCCCGTAGGTCGGCTTCAGGCCGTACAGCCCGCAAAACGCCGCCGGCACGCGGATGGAGCCGCCGGTATCGCTCCCGAGGCTGATGGGAACCAGTCCCGCCGCCACTGCAGCGCCCGACCCGCCCGAGGATCCGCCCGCCGAGCGCGCCGGATCGTAAGGATTGCGCACCGGCCCGTAATGCGCATTTTCGCTCGTGAACCCGTAGGCGTACTCGTCCATGTTGAGCGCCCCCACCAGCAGCGCTCCGGCAGCGCGCAAAGCCCTCACTGCCGCCGCATCCTCGCCGGCCGGCGGCAAGTCGCGGTTGATCTTGGACCCGGCAAGCGTGCGGATGCCCTTCACGTCGAACAAGTTCTTCACGGCGAACGGCACCCCGGCGAGCGGGCCCGGCTTGCGCCCCGCGGCGACTTGCGCATCCAGGCGCGCCGCGTCGGCGCGCGCCTGATCCGCGAGAACCTCGGTGAAGCAGTTATAGCGCCCGGCCTCGCGCTCGATGCGCTCGAGGGCGCCGTCGAGGACCGAGGCGGCGCGCAGGCTTCCCGCCTGCACCGAGGCCGCGATCTCGTGTGCTTCCTGCCAGGCGCCGCTCACGGCTCGAACCGGGTTGCAGGCTCGGCGCCGCGAAGCGCCGAGCGCTCGATCAGCTCGGCTGCCTCCAGCAGGCGCCGCAGGTGCTCCGCCACGACGGGGCGCCAGGCCGGCTCGATCGGCAGGCCGAGCGGCTTCGCCGCTTCCTCGACATAGCGCTCGAGCGCGCCGGCGTCAGGTGGTGGCGGCATTCCAGCCCTCATGCCAGGTGAGCGCGTAGCGCTCCAGCGCCACGAAGCCCTTGTTGAGCGCGAATCCGAGCAGCGCGAGCGCTATCACCCCGGCATACATTTCCGGGACCAGGAAGGAGCGCTGCGCATTGAGGATGTAGAAACCGATGCCGCTGTTTCCCGCGACCATCTCGGCGATCACGGTCACGATCAGGGCGATCGCGAGGCTGATGCGCATGCCGGTGAACACGTAGCCGGCGGCGGCCGGCAGCACGATGCGGCGGATGATCTGCAGGCGCCGCAGGCCGAAGGTCCGCCCGGTATCCACGAGCACCGGGTCGACGCTGCGCACGCCCGAGACGGTATTGAGCAGAATGGGGAAGAACGATGCGAAGGCGACCATGAACACCTTCATGCCGTCGTCAATGCCGAGAAACAGGATCGCCATGGGGAGGTAAGCCGGGCTCGGAATGGGGCGCAGCAGCTCGACGAGCGGCTCGAACAGCAGGAACACGCGGCGCCACACGCCCATCGCGACGCCGATCGCGACCGCGCAGGCGGTGGCGATGAGATAGCCGATCGCGAGACGCCGCAGGCTCGAGCCGAACACTTCGAGGTACGTCCCGTCCACGCAGGCGTGCCAGAAGGTGAGCAGAACCGTCGACACCGCTGGCCAGGTCGGCGTGACCACCCACTCCAGACGCACGCTGAGCTCCCACAGCACGAGCAGGGCGGCGAGGACCGCAAAGCCCGGAACCCGTTCTCCGACGTTGTTCAGGAGCTGCTCCTCATGCTGCCTGCTCGCGCCCGACAACCAGCTGGTAGAGCGAGCGTCGATGCGCCAGGAACTGGGCGGACTCGCGGGTGGCGAGCTGCTCGCGCGGGCGGGCGATCTCCACGCTCACGCGGGTGAGGATCCGGGAAGGCGCGCTCGAGAGCACCACGATCTCGTCCGAAAGGTAGATCGCTTCGGCGATGTCATGGGTGACGAAAACCACGGTCAGGGCGAGCTCGCTCCACAGCCTGAGCAGCAGGTCCTGCAAGCTCTCCCGGGTAAGGGCGTCCAGCGCGCTGAACGGCTCGTCCATCAGCAGCACTTCGGGCCGTGCGACCAGGGCGCGCGCAATCGCCACCCGCTGCTGCATGCCCCCCGAGAGCTGCCAGGGGTAGCTCGCCGCATGCGCCTCCAAACCGACCAGGCGCAGCGTCTCCATGCACTCCTCGCGGCCGGTGCGGCCCCCGGCGCGCGCCGCATGCGGACTGCGGGCGCCGAACTCCACGTTGCCGAGCACCGTCAGCCACGGGAACAGCGACTTGGTGTACTGCTGGAATACGTACACCATGCCCGGCGGCGGCTCGAGCACCGGGGCGCCCTTGAACGACACCGCGCCGCGCGTGGGCGCGGCGAGGCCCGCCAGCATGCGCAGGATCGTGGATTTGCCGCAGCCCGACGGGCCGAGCAGGCTGATGAAGCGCCCCTTGGGCACCTCGAAGCTGAGGTCCTCGATCGCGGTAAACGCGCCGAAGACCTTGCCGACACCCTCGACCGCTATTTCGGGACGGACGTCAACGTCCCACTTCATGAATCAGCGATCTGGCATCCAGCGGCTTCGTCAGGATCCCTTCCTGGCGCATCACCTTGAGGGTCGCGGCCACGTCCGCCACCGAAAGCTCGGTCGACCAGTCGTCGATCGGCACCTGCTCGACGAGCTCGCGCTTTGACTTGGTGAATTCGGCGATCAGATTCTTCGCCTCCGCCGGATTGGCGCGCAGGTGCGCGACCGATCTGCGCATCGCCCGCGTGAAGGCCTTCACCGTATTGGGATTCGCGTCCAGCCACTTGGCGCTGCCGCCGTACGCCGCGATGTGCAGCCCCGGCTGGACTTCGACGAAGGGATATCCGAGCACGCGAGCCTTGCCGGTGTTGACCGCGATGCGATGAAAAGGCTGCGGCACGTTGATCGCGTCGACGTGGCCCCGCAGCAAGGCGTCGACCATCGAGGGAAACGGGATCTCCACGTACGTCACCTGCGCAGGGTCTAGGCCGTGCTTGCGCAGGAATGCACGGTCGTACATCCAGTTGACGCTGTTGATGGTGTTGACGGCGACGCGCCTTCCCTTGAGGTCGGCAACGGAGCGTATCGGGGCGTCGCTTTTCACGAGGGAGGCGGTCTGTCCCGGCACGGCGCGCTTGTCGTCGAGCGTCGGGCCGAGGAGCCTGAGGTCGAATCCCTGCTGGTTGGCAAGCGCCACGGAGACGATCGGCCCGTTCGACAGCTGCAGTGTGCCCTGCACCACCAGGGGCAGGGACTGCGCTCCGCCGGCCGCGAACTCGATGCTTACCTCCAGTCCCTCGTTCTTGAAGTAGCCGAGCTTGTTGGCCGTGTAGAGCGGGACCATGCCGGCGATCGGTATCGTGCTCACGCGCAGCTTGGGCGTCTCCGGCGCCTGTCCCCACGCGGGCGCGCAGAGCGCCGCGGCGAGCGCAATGCATCCTGCAATCCGGTGCTTCATGGTCTCCCCTCCTCGGTTGAATGCATGGCGAATGCTACCGCACCGCCGCACGAGCGGCGTCAGCCTGCGCGAACCCGCCGCACCTTCTCGCTGACAAGGGCGCCGGACTGGTAGTCGGCGATCGCCTGCTCGATCTCCTCGCGGCTCGTCATCACGAACGGCCCGTACTGCACCACCGGCTCGCGGATGGGCCTCGCGGCGAGCAGCAGCACGCGCGCGCCCTTCTCGCCCGCGACGATGCGCACGCGCTCGCCGTCGGTGAGCATGCCCGCGGCGCGGTTGGGAAGGGGCTTCGCCGCCTCGCCGACGAGCGCCTCGCCCTCGTAGGCGTACAGGAAAGCGGCGTGGTCCGCCGGCAGCGGCGCCTCGAACAGCGCGCGCGGCGCGAGGTGCACGTCGTAGTAGTAAGGGTCGGTGCTGCCGCCGTTCACCGCACCGAGGGTGTCTGCAAGCTTTCCGGCGATGATTTTCACTTCGACACCGTCTTCCAGCTTCACTACGGGTATCTCCGCGGCGCCGATGTCCCGGTACGCGGCCGGCTTCATTTTCTCCTTCGCCGGCAGGTTGAGCCAGAGCTGGAAGCCGCGCATGCGGCCCTCGGTCTGCTGCGGCATCTCGGAATGGATGATGCCGCGCGCCGC
>DATKAX010000001.1:0-8413 GCA_035514595.1 Burkholderiales bacterium | reverse complement strand
GCTCCAGGAGATCCTCCCGGCGGTGGGCGCCAGCAGCCCGTGCATCAGGCGCATCAGCACGCTCTTTCCCGCCCCGTTCGCGCCCAGGATGATGGTGCTCGGGCCGGCCTCGACGTCGAGCGAAAGCGGCTTGATGACGTGCAGGAAGCTGACGGCTTCCAGCCTGAGCGGCAGGATCATCCGTAGCGCCGCTGCGCGGCCTCCTTGATGACCATCGCGGCGGCGTTGATCACGAGGACGATCGCGATCAGCACCGCCCCGAGCCCGAGCGCGAGCGGCAGGTCGCCTTTCGAGGTTTCGAGCGCGATGGTCGTCGTCATAACGCGGGTTACGCCGTCGATGTTTCCGCCGACGATCATCACCGCGCCCACCTCGGCGCTCGCCCGCCCCAGGCCGGCGAGCACCGCGGTGAGCAGCGAAAAGCGCGTGTCCCACACCAGCGTCAGCGCCGCGCTCATGCGGCTCGCGCCCAGCGAGCGCAGCTGCTCCTCGTACTCCCGCCACGCATCCTCGATCGCCTGGCGCGCCAGCGCCGCGATGATCGGGGTGATGAGGATCGTTTGCGCGATCACCATGGCCCCGGGCGTGAAGAGCAGCCCCAGCTCCCCGAGCGGCCCGGCGCGGGAGAGCAGCAGGTAGACCACCAGGCCCACGACCACCGGCGGCAGCCCCATGAGCGCGTTCAGGAGCACGATCACGGCGTGGCGGCCGGGAAAGCGCCCGACCGCGACGGCGGCGCCTAGCGGCAGCCCCGCGACAGTCGCCAGCACCACCGCCGTCAGGCTCACCTGCAGGCTGAGCGCGACGATCTCCCACAGCCGCAGGTCGAGCGTCGCCACCAGGCGCAGCCCCCCGGCGATCTCAGCGATCATATGTTATTGGTTGCATACGGTCGTCGATACACCAGACTTTACAGTGCCCCTGGCTGGGATTTAAATAGGCTCTGGTTTGCATATGTTCGAGATCGCTTTCGATCACGCCTGGCTGGCAGGGAAGGACTTCTCCCGCGAGCGCGGGCGCGCGCTGCTGCGCCTGCTCGAGGCGCTCTCGCGCTCCGCTTCGCTGCGCGAGGCGGCGCGCGCGGCGGATCTCTCCTACCGCAGCGCCTGGGGCGTGCTGGGCGACGCGGCGCGCCTCTTCGGCGCGCCGCTCGTCGAGATGCAGCGCGGCCGGCCCGCGCGCATCAGCCCGCTCGGGGTGCGCGTGCTGGCGGCCGACGAGCGGGTGCGCGCGGCGCTCGGCGGCGAGTTCGAGCGCCTGCGCGCCGAGATCCCGCCGCTGCTTGCCGAGGCGCTGCCCGGCGCGTGCGCCCGCCTAACCCTGCATGCGAGCCACGACCTCGCGCTCGAGACGCTGCGCGCGACGTGCCGTCCCTTGCTCGAGCTCGAGATCGTGATCCGCGGCGCCGACGACTCGCTCGCCTCGCTGGCGCGCGGCGAGTGCGACCTGGCCGGTTTTCACGTTGCCGACGCCCTGCCGCGCGCCGCCGCCGCCGCCGCCGCGCTCGGCCGCTGGCTCGACCCGCGCAAGCACACGCTGATTCATTTCGTCACGCGGGAGCAGGGCCTGATCGCCCGTCCGGGCTCCCGGATCCGGGGCGTGCATGACCTCGCGCGACCCGGCGTGCGGTTCATCAACCGCCATATGGACGTCTCGGTCGCCGCGGCAGTCGCCGACGGACGCGCCGATGCGGGGTTCGGGCTGCGAGCGGAGGCCACGCAGCTCAAGCTCGCCTTCGTGCCGCTCGCGAAGGAGCGCTATTTCCTCGCGTGCGCCAGATCCGCGCTGCGCGGCGCGGCGCAAAAGGCGCTGCTGGAGGCGCTGCGCAGCCCGCGCTTCGCCGCCGGGGTGAGAAAGCTGCCCGGCTACGACAGCTCGCAGAGCGCCCAGCTCGAGCCGCTGGATGCGGCTTTGACCTGGGTGGGAAAGCAGCGTCGGTGAGCTCCCGGGCCCTGCCCTACGTCGCGTCCGCCGGCGCGCTCGCCGGCCTGATTGCGATCGCCTTCGCGGTCGGGCGCTACCCGGTTTCCCTCGAAGAGCTTTTCTCACTCTCCACCGGACAGGCAGTCGCTCCGAATGTGGAAACCGTCGTGATGCAGGTGCGTGGGCCCCGCGTGGCGGCGGCCCTGCTGGTGGGCGCCGCGCTCGCCGCGGCCGGCACCGCGTACCAGGGCATGTTCCGCAACCCGCTGGTCTCGCCCGACATCCTGGGCGTGTCGAGCGGCGCCGCGCTCGGCGCGGTGCTCGCGATCCTCCTGTCGCTCGGTGCAGTATTCATGCAGCTGTTCGCCTTCGCCGGCGGCCTGGCGGCCGTCGGACTGGTGTACGGGATCGGCGCGCGCCTGCGCGGCCACGACCCGCTCCTCGCGCTGGTGCTGACCGGCGTGATTATCGGCACGCTGCTCGGCTCGGCGATCGCGCTGCTCAAGGTCCTCGCCGACCCGCACAACCAGCTGCCGGCGATCACCTTCTGGCTGCTCGGCAGCCTCGCCTCCATTTCTCCCGCGGAGCTCCTGGTCGCCGCGCCCCTCGCCTTGATCGGGCTCGCGCCGATGCTGCTCCTGCGCTGGCGCATGAACCTGCTCGCGCTGCCCGACGACGAGGCGCGCGCGCTCGGCGTCGACACGGTGAAGATGCGCACCCTGGTCGTCGCGGCCGCCACCCTGATGACCGCTGCGGCGGTCGCCGTCAGCGGCATCATCGGCTGGGTCGGGCTGCTGATCCCGCACGCCGCGCGCCTGCTGGTGGGCCCGGATTTCGGCCGGCTGCTGCCGCTCGCGATGGTGCTCGGCGCCGGCTTCATGCTCGCCGTCGACACGCTTTGCCGCACCGTCGCCCCGATCGAGGTGCCGCCGGGGGTGCTCACGGCGCTGATCGGCACGCCGTTCTTTCTGTGGCTCTTCGCGCTGGCGCGGAGAACCTGGTGATGCTGCAGGTCGACAAGCTCGCTTTCGGCTTTCCCGGCCGCACCATCGGCCGCGACGTCAACTTCTCGCTCGCCGACGGCGAGGTGCTGTGCGTCCTGGGCCCGAACGGCGGCGGCAAGACCACGCTCTTCAGGACGCTGCTGGGATTGCTCGAGAAGCATTCCGGGTCCATCGCCTTTCAGGGTTCTTCACTGGAAAACCTCACCCGAAGGGAAATCGCCCGGCGCGTCGGCTACGTGCCGCAGGGCCACGCCGCGTACTTCGCCTTCACGGTGCGCGAGTTCGTGCTCATGGGCCGCACCGCGCACCTCGGAACGTTCGCTTCGCCCGCGGGAAAGGATTTCGCCGTCGCGGACCGGGCGCTGGAATCGCTCGGCATCGCGCACCTCGCAGAGCGGCCGGTCACCGAGATCTCCGGCGGCGAGCGCCAGCTCGCGCTGGTGGCGCGCGCGCTCGCGCAGGAGCCGCGGCTGCTGGTGCTCGACGAGCCCACCGCGAGCCTGGACTTCGGCAACCAGATCCGCGTGCTGGAGCGGCTCGCGGCCCTCGCCGCCGCCGGCATCGCGATCCTGTTCTCGAGTCACGATCCGGACCACGCGTTCCTGTGCGCCACCCGCGCGCTGCTGCTCGCCGAGGGCCGCGTGCTCGAGATCGGCCGGCCGCGCGACGTGATCCGCCCGGACACCCTGGAGCGCTTGTACCGGGTTTCGGTGCAAGTGCTTGCCACCGAAGGCGGAATGCACACCTGCCTGCCGCGCTTCGACCGGCCGTCTTGACAAGGCCCGCGCGCGCGGCGCAATCTATGCGCCCTCGGGGACGCAGACTCCCCGCGCGCATCACGCCAAGACGCCCTCGCGTCCAAGCTCTGCGGTCGACTCTTGAAAGGAGAGCGCCATGGACGCGAGCATCAGTGCAGCAGCCCTTCGTCAATCCCTGCGCAGCGCGCAGCCGCCGCTCGTCATCGACGTGCGCCGCGAGGAGCGCTTCCGCGAATCTCCCTACCTCCTGGTAGGCGCCTTGCGCCGCAAGCCGGAAGCGGTCGGCGAGTGGCAGAAGACGCTTCCCCGTGCCGCCAGCGTGGTCGTGTATTGCGTGCATGGCCACGAGGTGAGCCAGGGCGTGGCGAAGGTTTTGGGCGCCCGGTATCTCGAAGGCGGCATCGAGCACTGGAAGGAGCACGGCGGCGAGCTGGAGGCCAAGCCCGCCGGCGCCGCCACCCGCTGGGTGACGCGCGAGCGGCCGAAGATCGACCGCATCGCCTGCCCCTGGCTGGTCCGCCGCTTCATCGATCCGGAGGCGGAGTTTCTCTACGTCCCGACGCCGGACGTGAAGCGGGTCGCGAAGGAGCGCGAGGCAGTCCCGTACGACATCCCGGACGTCGCGTTCTCGCACGACGGCGAGCGCTGCAGCTTCGACGCCTTCCTGACGCATTTCCGCCTGGAAGGCGATCCCGCGCTGCGCGCGCTGGCGCTCATCGTGCGCGGCGCGGACACCAACCGGCTGGACCTCGCGCCGCAGGCAGCCGGGCTCGCCGCGGTCTCGCTCGGCCTTTCGCGGCTGTTCAGTAACGACCTGGAGATGCTCGAGCATGGCATGGTGATGTACGACGCGCTCTACACCTGGTGCAAGGAAGGAAAGGACGAGGTACACACGTGGAACCCGGCGGCATACCGGTAGGCGCACCTCCAGTCACCTTTGCCGAGGCGCGCGCCGTCTGGTGGCGCGTGGCGCTGCTCAGCTTCGGCGGCCCCGCCGGCCAGATCGCGGTGATGCACCGCATCCTGGTCGAGGAGAAGAAGTGGATCAGCGAGAGCCGCTTCCTGCATGCGCTCAACTACTGCATGCTCCTCCCGGGCCCGGAAGCGCAGCAGCTCGCAACCTACATCGGCTGGCTGCTGCACCGCACCGCGGGGGGCCTGGTGGCGGGCACGCTGTTCGTGCTGCCAGGGTTCGTGAGCATCCTCGCGCTCAGCATCCTGTACGCCGGCTTCCAGGAGCTCGCGCTGGTGCAGGCGATCTTCTTCGGCATCAAGGCGGCGGTGCTCGCGGT
This sequence comes from Burkholderiales bacterium, assembly GCA_035514595.1. Taxonomy (GTDB): domain Bacteria; phylum Pseudomonadota; class Gammaproteobacteria; order Burkholderiales; family SG8-39; genus SCGC-AG-212-J23. The sequence goes on along the minus strand of DATKAX010000001.1, from coordinate 3,436 downwards.
GGTGATCGAGGCCGTGCTGCGCATCGGAAGCCGGGTGCTGAAGAACGCCGCCATGGTCACGATCGCGGGCACGGCCTTCGTCGCCATCTTCTTCGTCGGCGTGCCGTTCCCGGTCATCATCGCCTGCGCGGCGCTCGTCGGCTACCTGGGCGGGCGCCTCGATCCCGAGCGATTCGTGGTCATCAAGGGCCACGCCGCGCAGGGCGGCGCCGCGGTGCGCCCCTCCTTTGCGCGCGCAGTCCGAGTTAGCGCCGTGTGGCTCGCGCTCTGGTTCGTCCCGCTCGCCGCGATCGGCTGGACGTTCGGGCTGGACAGCGTTTTTACGCAGATCGGCATCTTCTTCAGCAAGCTCGCGGTGGTGACCTTCGGGGGCGCGTACGCGGTGCTCGCCTACATGGCGCAGCAGGCGGTGCAGAACTACGGCTGGCTCAACCCCGGCGAGATGCTCGACGGGCTGGGAATGGCCGAGACCACGCCCGGGCCGCTGATCCAGGTAGTGCAGTTCGTCGCCTTCCTCGGCGCGTTCCGCGATCCCGGCAGCCTTGACCCGTACACCGCCGCCGTTCTCGCCTCGGTGCTCGCCACCTGGGTGACTTTCGTGCCCTGCTTCCTGTGGATCTTCCTCGGTGCCCCGTACATCGAGTCGCTGCGCGACAATCGCCTGCTCAGCGCCGCGCTCTCCGCCATTACGGCTGCGGTGGTCGGCGTGGTGCTCAACCTCGCGATCTGGTTCGCCCTGCACGTCGCCTTCGGCGAGGTAAACGAGGTGCGGGCCTACGGGCTCAAGCTGCAGGTACCGGTGCCGGGCACCATCGACCTCGCCACGGTGATCCTGGCGGCGGGATCCTTTGTCGCCATGCTGCGCTTCAAAATCGGCATGATCCCGGTGATAGCGGCGAGCGCCGCGCTGGGCGTCCTCTACTACTACATCGCCAGATGACGGATGAGGTACGCTGCGCGACTATGGCCGCCTATGTGATCGTTGAAATCGAAGTGACCGACCCCTCGCTCTACGAGGAGTACCGCAAGCAGGTCCTGCCTGTGGTGACCCGGTACGGCGGGAAGTTCATCGTGCGCGGCGGAAAGGTGGAGCCGCTCGAGGGCGGCTGGTCGCCGAAGCGCTTCGTCGCGCTCGAGTTCCCCTCGCTGGAGCAGGCGCGGAAGTGGTACCGCTCGCCGGAATACGCGCCGCTCATCGAGCTGCGCCAGAAAGCTTCCCGGGGGAAGCTCATCCTCGTCGAGGGAGTGTAGGAAAACGAAAGGGCGCCTCGCGGCGCCCTTTCGACCTCCTCCTCCTCGATGATCGTCTTAGCCGGGCTGGATGACCCCGCAGGCAAGGCGCGCGCCGGCGTTGCCGGTGGGCTGCGTCTTGAAGTCGTCCGGGTCGGCGTGGATGATGAGGCCGCGGCCGACGATGCTGGTCGGGCCGGGGGTCACGGTGATGCCTTCCATCGTGACGTCGAGCTTGGCGCGGCCGTTTTTCGCCGCCACGAGCATTGGCAGATCGCCGGCGTGGCTGTCGGGGCCCGGCCGGCCGTGCGGCTTGCTGAGCGGGTTGAAGTGGCCTTTCGCGCTCATCGCGTCGGGCGCGCTGCAATCCCCCACCTCGTGGATATGAAAGCCGTGCTCGGCTCCCGGCTTGAGGTTCTGCGCGAACACGATGACCCGAACCCGGCTCGCGCCGACCTGCTCGAAGGTGGCCTCGCCGAAGGTCTTGTTGCCCTGGGTCGGCTTGAGCTGAGCGGTGGCGCGCGGCGCATCCTCGGCCTGCTGCCCGCCTCCCATCATCTGGCATCCCGCCAGCGCAGCGACCGCGACGACACTGAAGATTGGTTTCATTATTTTCCACCCATGGAAGCGCCCTTGTTCCTTTTGTGGTTGGCGACCGCTTTGTCCATCGCCTTGTTCAGCAGCTCCGCGTCCTTCGCCTTTGCCGCGGCGGCCTTCTGGGCTTCCGCCGCCTTCTGCTCGTCGCTCTTCGGCGGCGGCGGTGGCAGCTTGCCGTGGGTGGCCGCGTAGCCTCCGATCATCAACCCGCCGGCGACGGCGATCAAGACGCGTTTCATGGCTTCTCCCTCATGTGGGGCGCGCCAGCGGGGACCGCGCCGCCCGGGGCCGCGCCGCGTCCGGACTTGACGTCGTTATACCAGTACTCGTGGTGCTCCTTCGCCCACGTCTCGTCGACGCGGCCGGTGCGCATCGCCTGATAGGAGCCGATGACGCCGATGGTGCCCATGTAGATGTGCCCGAGCGAGAGCGCGATGTAGATGAGCGACGCGGTCGCGTGCCAGACCCAGGCGTCCTGCATCGTGGCGCGCGTCTGGTCGAAGTTCGGGAACAGCAGGATCAGCCCGCTCCAGGTGACGATCACGCTGAGCACGATCACGCCGAGCCAGAACCAGGCCTTCTCGCCGGCGTTGAAGCGGCCCGAGGGAATGTGCTCGCTCTTCAGGAAGAACGCCCAGGCGCGCCGGAACCAGCGCCAGTCGTAGGCGCGCGGCAGGTTGTCGCGGAACCACAGGACGATCATCGCCAGCACCGCGACGATGAATAGCGGGCTGATGAAGTTATGCAGGTTCTTGGCGAGCGCCGTGAGCCAGGCGAAAAGGGTATAGCCGATGATCGGCAGCAGCAGGTACTTGCCGAAGAGCAAGATCAGGCCCGAGATGCCGAGGACCACGAAGCTGATCGCGGTGGTCCAGTGCACCACCTGCTCCACCGTGCTGAAGCGGTGGATCAGGCGCCCGGTCGGCTTGTCGTGCAGCTTGACCGGCCCTTTGGCGAAGTACACCGCGGCGATCAGCAGCGCCACGATCACCACCAGCCAGCCGCCGTAGAAGGTCACCGGGCCGTTGCGGATCTGGCGCCAGGTTTCCCCCGAGGACTGCACCAGCACGCCCATCTCGCGTCCCGGGAGAGAGGTGTAGCCCTCCTGCCCGGAACGCACGTCGCGCCACACCGGGGCGTTGTTGCCCGGCTGGGTGACCTGCCGCTCGCGCTGCGCCTGGACGTCGGACTGCGCGGCCGCCAGCCCGGCGAACAGGGAGAGGACTACCGCCAGGCAAAGCCTGGAAAGCTTGGACATCGCAACCTCCTCGCTTTTTGCGCCGCCTACCTTACTGGTAGATGCGCCTGTGCTCGTGCTGAGCGAGCTGCCGGTTCTTGATCTGCTCTTCCCAGCTCGCCCGGTCCCCCCGGGTCCACTTGCCGCCGCGCAGCTCCGCGACCGCCGGCGCGTTCTCCCACGGGGGACTGTCGGGCTTGCCCTGGTACTTGCCCTGCTTGTAGACCACCACCTGGCCCTGCTCGCCGCAGGCGGCGAGGCCGAACACGGCGATCACGAGAACCAAGAGGCCTCTCATGACTTGCCCCCGGTCGGGGCCGGCGGCTGGGCGCCCGGCTTGCCCGGGCCGTAGGCCGTGCCCCAGCCCCAGAC